>DATLDP010000001.1:0-4105 GCA_035525825.1 Candidatus Limnocylindria bacterium | reverse complement strand
TCGCACCACCAGGGGGCGGCGTTGGACCGCGCCCGATGAAGAGGACGACCACGAACGTCAGCGCGGCCAGAAAGATGCCGAGCAGCAGCACGAGCCGGCTGGTTCGTCGCACGAATTGGACCCTCCCCGGTGAGCTTGAATCTGTGACAGGTGGCACCACTCTAGCAAAGCGCTGGTGCCGGGCGACTATACGAATGGGCTAGGACCACTGGCAAGAGTTGGGAAGAACGCCCGCGTGGTGCAAGGTGGACCGTAAGGTCAACCCGGACCGCCAGGTCCGACCACCGAGCGCTCCGTGGAGCTCACGCCAGCGGAGCTCCGAACGCCTCCCGGAAATGACAAGACCGCCGGCGCAAGCGCTCGGCGGTCCTGTGCTGACTGCGAGGTAGACGGACGGTCGTTAGACCGAGCCGCCGACGGTGCTGAGGATGCCCGACACCTGCGTGCCGAGGAAGATCAGCGCGATGATCGCGACGATGGCGATGAGCGCGAGGATCAGCGCGTACTCCGCGAGACCCTGGCCCTCCTCGTCACGACGAACAAGGTTGATGAGAGCGGTAAGGAAATTCATTGGGTTGCCACCTCCTTTCTTCAGTGATCCCCAGCTCGGAAGAGGAGATCCCTCACCCCCGAGAGGAGTCGAGCGCGAACCCTAATCGGCCGTCCTGAGGCTTGTCAACCGTCCCCGCCACGTCGGCGGGGCCTCGAGTCGACGCCCCGGAGCCGAGCTCCCTCGCCCGGTGGGCGAAGGAGCAAGGGTCCCTGGTGTCTGTGGTTAGACCGAGCCGCCGACGGTGCTGAGGATGCCCGACACCTGGGTGCCGAGGAAGATCAGCGCGATGATCGCGACGATGGCGATCAGGGCGAGGATCAGCGCGTACTCCGCGAGACCCTGGCCTTCGTCGTTGCGAAGCGACGCGAGGACCCGATTGATGAGGGCCATGGACCGTTTGCCTCCGATGGACAGTCCCGCCCTCTAGGCCGGCGGGTCGAATTGGAATGTAGGGTCAGGCAGCCGTGATGGCGTATGACCTGATGGTCCGGGTCGTCCGTGGGACCACGGCCGCCGTTGCACCGGGGTTGCCCGCTCGCGAGCGGGGTCCTAGGACGCGGCGTCCTCGCCCGCAGGCGAGCCGGACGAGGTCGAATCGACGGGCGGCAGCTCCACGTCGAGGTGGAGGCGAGCGCCGTCATCGAGCATCTCGGCGTTCACGCCGAGGATCCTGGCCCGGGATGCGACCTCGCGCCAGGCCTGCTCCGGGAGGCGCGAAAGGCTCGCGATCCGGGCGGCCTCCAGGGCGCCGGTATGGGCCCGGCGACGCTCCTCGACCATCTCCGCGAGCGCCGGCGGCAGCTCGGAACCCTCCGCGGGCAGGTCCGGGTCCACGACGGGCAGCGGCTGCTTGCCGGCGGTGAGCTCGATCGAGAGGCGCTCGCCCCAGTCCAGTCGCAGGGCCATCGTGTCGGGCTTGTGGGCGACGTGGGCCGCGAGGGCGTCGTCGAGCATCCGGAACAGCCCGCTCTCGAGCTCGACCGACAGCCGGCGATCGACGCCGACGGACTCGAACTCCACGTTGATCCCGACGCGGCGGCCGCGGTCGCGGCTGGCCCGCCGGAGCGTCGGCACGAGGCCGAGGTCGTCGAGGACCATCGGGCGGACGTCGAAGATGAAGGTCTTCGTCGCGTCCAGGGTCCGCTGGACCATGGCGATCAGCTGCTGGACCTCCGCGGCCGCCTTCTCGGGGGCCTTAGTCATCAGCCGGTCGACGATCTGGGCCTGCAGCACGATGTTGGTGAGGCTCTGGGCCGGCCCGTCGTGCATCTGGCGAGCGATCTCGCGGCGCATGTCCTCCTGAGCCGTGAGGATCATCCGGGAAACGCCGGGCGGAAGCGGGGCGCCCTGCTCCATGCTCAGGTCCAAGGGCATGCCGCCGTCGGCCATCGCGGCGCTCATCGGCGCGTGCTTGCCGCCCGCCTTGCCGCCGCCGCTGGTGCCGCCGCCCGCCGGGCGCCCGGCGAGGGCGCTCGCCTGCGCCATGTGCTGCCGGATGGAGTCGAGCAGGCGGGCCGAGGACTTGCGCTTGCCCTCGAGCAGGTCCACCTGCGCTTCCATCAGCGCGGACTTGCGAGCCACGGACACGAGCTGGTTGGCGAGCTCTGCGAGCTCCTTGGGGTTGCCGGCGCCGCCGGTCGCGATCCGGTCGGCGGCGATCGCCAGCTTCTCGACCGCGGCGGTCCGCCGCTGTTCGTGGCGGGACGCCTCGGTCTTCGCCTGGTTGATGAGGAGCTCGATCTCCTCGACCTCGCTCGCGACGCTGTTCGCCTCGAGGGTGAATCGCGCGACGAGCTCGGCCGCCGAGGAGACCTCCCCGCCTGGCGGCGCATCTGCCGCGGCCTGCACGGCCACGGCGTTGGTGTTGGCGACCTCAGTCCTCCGGCATCTTGATCCAGCCCTGGCGCATCGCGTACACGACGGCCTGGGTCCGGTCGTTGACGGCCAACTTCCGGAGGATCGAGCTCATGTGGTTCTTGACGGTCTGCTCGGAGATCGAGAGGGCGTAGGCGACCTGCTTGTTGGTCATGCCCTGGGCGATGTTGTCGAGGATCTCGACCTCGCGCGGCGACAGCGGCGCGAAGATCGGCTGCGCCTCCTGGCCGTAGACGGCCAGCTCGCGGAACTCCTTGAGGACGCGCGAGGCGACGGCGGGCTTCGAGAAGACCTTGTCGTTGATCAGGAACTCGCCCTGGCTCACCCGGCGGATGACGTGGATCAGGTCCTCGGGGCTGAGGTCCTTGATCACGAACGCCGCCGCGCCGGCCTTGATCGAGGCGAACAGCGACTCCTCGTCCTCGTCCTGGGCCATCACGATGACGGCGATCGCGGGGAACTCCCGGCGGATCCGCTGGGTGGTGTCGAGGCCACCGGGTGCGGGCAGGGACAGGTCCATCAGCACGATGTTCGGCGAGACCATGCCCGTCATCTCGATCGCGGCTCGGCCGTCGGCGGCCTCGCCCACGATCTCGAGATCGCGCTCGCGGCCCAGCACCTGGATGATTCCACCGCGGAACAGCGCGTGGTCATCCACGACCAGCACTCGAATTCGGTCGGCAGCGATGCCGCCGCGACGGCGCTCGCCGCCCTCTGTCTCGGTCGCCATCAGCGTTCCTCCCCGGGAATCGGCATTCCCATCGCTCCGGGCGGGATCGTCATTCGCACGGCGGTCCCCAGATCCGGGCTGGATCGTACTTCGAATCTTGCACCGATCAGCTCGGCGCGCTCTCGCATGAAATGCAGGCCGAAATGCCGGCTCCCGCCTCCGGGCAGCTGGTCGACGTCGAAACCCTTGCCATCGTCGCGGATCTCGACCACCCAGGCGCCGGCGTCACGGCCCATTCGGACCTGGATCGACCTCGGCTGGGCGTGCTTGCGCGCGTTTTGCAGGGCTTCCTGGACGACTCGCAGGGTGACGACCTCCACGGTCTCCGGAAGCGAATCGATGCCCTCGGCCAGCTCCACGGTCACGGGCACGGAGAGCGCGGTTGCGATCTGGTCCGCGGCCTCGTGGACGGCGCCGCTCAGGCCAAGGTCGGCGAGGAGCGGCGGTCGGAGCTGGCTGAGGTAGGCACGAACGCCGCGGAGCTCCCGCGTGAGGACCTCTCGGAGCTGCTTGAGCTCCGCGCGGGCGAGACGCTCGTCGCGATCGAGGAGGCGTTGGACCACCTCGACCTGGAAGATCGCGTTGCTGAGCGCCTGCGCCGGGCCGTCATGGACCTCGCGGGCGAGCCGGCTCCGCTCGGCCTCCTGCGCCTCCACGATGCGCATCTGGGCATCGGCGGCGCTCGGGGGGCCGGAGGGATCGGAAACGAGGGAGGTGTCCTCGCGGGCGAGGAAGAGCCAGGCGTTCTCGAGGCTCTTCGCGGCGAGGTCGATGCGATTGAGGACGGACCGCTCCAGCCCGACCTCGCGGCCGATCATGGCCTCGTCCGCTCCGCTGCCACCGGGCGCCGCTGCGCCGCCGGGCTCATTGCGCATGGCCTGCCACTTGCCGACCCGCTCGAGGTAGGCGGTGCGGTAGCGCTCGCGGACGTCGCGGAGGGAGTTGGC
>DATLDP010000132.1:0-3641 GCA_035525825.1 Candidatus Limnocylindria bacterium | reverse complement strand
ACGCAGCGTGACTGCTGCCGTACGAACGAGTTCGCGGTGATGCCTCGTGTCGCTCAACGCGAGGACGAGTCCGCCGATAATGTCGCCGTCTCGACGCTTGAGCTCCAGTCGCCGCAGGAGCGCCTGGACATCCCGCACATTCGTTTCCGCCTCGATTCCAGCTCGCCATCCGCGCCCACTGACGACTGCATCCCACGCACGGAGGTCGGACCGACCGGCGGGAGCCCCGCCGACGACGGGAACCTCCGTGTGCCAGCTGGTCGCGGTGCCGATCCGTGCTCGCAGCCGCGCCAGGAGCGCAAGTTGCGCCCGATCCCGCAGCGGTTGGCCGCCCGGGAACGTTCGGGCGGCGAGATCCAGCCCGACGATCGCCGCGAGCGTGGCGAGCAGGACCACCGACGCCTTGGGCGACCTGCCCTGGCAGACCCTCGCGACCTGCTGGCCCGTCATGCCGAGCTCGTGGCCAATTGAGGCGTAGCTCAGCCCTCGATCAACCCGCGCCGCGTCGATCTCGCGACAGAGCGAGGCCACGAGGTATCGCCCATGGCTCGCGCCGATCTCCACAGGACGATGTCGAACGGGCACGGCGCCATCGTGACCGAGCCGGCTTATTCGGTGGTTCGCCGGGAATCGGAGGCCCGCGGCGGATGCCGCGGGCCGGGAGCGCGAGTTGGGGATGGCGCCGCGAGGCGCGGCGGGGTCAGCCCTGGCTGACGCCGACGATGTGGCCCTCGGCGTCGGCGACCATGGCGAGCCAGGTCTCGGGCGCGGGGCTGAACTTCGGCGCGACGACCCTGCCGCCGAGGCCTTCGACCCGCGCCAGCGTGGCGTCGAGGTCATCGACCGTGACGTAGAACGTGACCCAGCCATTGCCGCCGTCGGGGGCGGGCCCAGTGCCGAGCACGATGCCCGAGTCGGCCGGGTCGGTCATGGCGTAGCCGCCAGGGAGATCGGTGTTCTGCTTCCAGCCGAACAGGTCGCCCCAGAACTGCTGGAGCGCGGGGCCGTCCTTCCCGACAACCTCGGCGTGAACGATCTTGTTGCCCATCGATCGAATTCCTCCGCTTCGACGGCCTCGTGACCGTCCCCATGCCCGTACGACGAACGATGTCGGAGGAATCGACACCAACCGATGGCGAAGTTTCAGAGGTCGCGGCGGACCACGACGCGCTACCGGCGGCCGGATGTCGAGGGGCATCAGCCGGGCGGCGTCGCCGGGATTCCGTACTTCCAGCGGCGCTGGAGCATCACGCACTGGTCATCCGGGACGGCGACCGACATGTGGGCATGGACGATCCGCCAGCCGGCCGCCTCGCGCTGCAGGACGGCGCTCATCCGCATCTCGACGCTCGTGCCGTCGGCGAACTGCCAGGTTGGTTGGTCCGCGAACCAGCCGACGTCGCCATTCGCGTAGCCGACCGGGTCGGGCCCGGGAAGGAGCCCTTCGCCGGGAACTTGGGTTCCGCTCCGAAGCGCCGCCTGATCGTCGACCCACTCGCCGGCGGAGCCGATGAACACGAGGGCCGGATCGAACGAGATGAGCTCATTGGCGCCGTCCGACTCGCCGGCGAGCATCCGGCGGTAGAACTCGAGCATCGTGTCCCGGACCTCGGGCGACGCGGTCATCCCCCGCGATTCGGTCCCAGTCGTCATCGAAGCCCTCCGATCAGCCAAGCGCCTCGCTCGAGGGTGATTCCGATGGGCGAGGCGCAGGCGGCGGCCCGGGCTCGGCCCCGGTCGCGATGTCCTCGCCCGAGCGACTCCAATCCGAGTAGGAGCCCACGTAGAGGATGGGGTCGGGGAGGCCAGCGGCCCGCATCGCGAGCGAGTGGTGCGCGGCCGACGTCCCACTGCCGCAGGACACCACGACCTCGCCCTCGCTGTCGGGCGTGATCCCGAGCTCGCCGTAGCGCGCCCGCAGCGCGCCCGGGCCCAGGAAGCGCCCCGAGACGTCGAGGTTCGTATCGACCGGGGCGTTGATCGCGGTAGGGATGTGCCCCGCGACCGGGTCCACCGGCTCGATCTCACCGCGGTAGCGAGCGGCGGCCCGGGCGTCGAGCAGGGTCACGGTGCCGAGCCGGTCCCGAAGCGAATCTCGCTCGATCGCCCCGCGCCACTCGTTCCCGAGCGTCAGCGCGGCAGGCGCGACCGGAAGTGCGGGTTCCTCCGTCTCGAGCGCGTGCCCGGCCTCGGCCCAGGCCTTGACGCCACCGTCGAGGACGCCGGCCCACTCGCCCTCGATGCCGCGCCGGCCCAAGCCGAGGCTGTCGAGCATCCACCACAGGCGCGCGGCCACCCAGCCACCAACGTCGTCGTAGCCCACGACGCGCGCGCCGTCTGCGATGCCGGCCGCGGCCATTCGAGACCGGAAGGCCTCAGGGGAGGGGAGCGGGTGGCGCCCCGGCGATCCGTAGCCCGCGAGGTCGGCGAGATCGTGGTCGAGGTCGAGGAAGATCGCGCCCGGGAGGTGGCCTTCGAGGTACGCGGCGTGGCCCGCCCCGGGCTTGCCCAGGTACCACCGCACGTCGACGATCACCGGCTGCTCCCCGCCATCGAGCCAGGCTTTGAGGTGATCGACGGAGAGCAGCGGCGAGCGAACGACGTCCATGCTCGGAGGCTACCGTGCGGCCGAGGTGGATGCACTCCGCATGGCGCGCCGCGGGAACCCGACACGTCGTGGCCGCGTCTCGCCGCCGTGCCACGAACCATCGCCAATCACCCCACCGTTGCCGTGCTGACTCGGATCGTCTTCGCCCTGGGCCTGTTCGCGATCATCGCCGGCGCCGCGGGCTGCCAAACAGCGGGCTCGCTCGGGTTGGCGGAGCGGGACTTCCTGTCCGTCGCGGTCAAGGAAGGCGGCGCTGCGCGAGCGCTGGTCGCCGGGACGCGAATCCGGCTCCATCTCGGCGACTCCGAACTGGGCGCTTCCGCCGGCTGCAACTCGATGGGCGGCACCTACCGGATCGAGGGCGGCCGGCTCGTGTTCGAGGGTGGCGCCATGACCGAGATGGGCTGCGACCCCGAGCGACACGCGCAGGACGACTGGCTGGCCACGTTCCTGAGCTCGAAGCCGGCCCTTCGGCTCGCCAACAATGACCTTATTCTCGACGGTGGCGCGACCGTCATCCAGCTCGTGGACCGCGAGGTGGCCGAGCCCGACCTGAACATCGTGGGGCCCACCTGGACCTTGGAATCGATCATCGCGGGCGACTCGGTCTCCAGCGTCCCCGAGGGCGCGCGCGCAACGCTGCTGTTCAAGGCGGACGGCACGGTCGACGTGTTCGCCGGCTGCAACCAGGGCAGCGGCACCTGGGCGGCGACGGGGACGGGCATCACCTTCGGCCCGCTCACGCTGACGAAGCGGGCCTGCCAGGACCCCGGGGCCGCCGTCGAGTCCGAGGTCGTCACGCTGCTCGGACAGGGTTCCGTTGCCGCGACGATCGATGCCAGCCGGCTCACCCTGCAGTCCGGTGGACGCGGTCTCGCCTTCACGGGCGGCTGAGGCCCGACCCTCTGCTATCCTCCCGTCCGGCGCGGTCGGCGACCTCCGCTCCGGCGTAGCTCAGTGGTAGAGCGGGCGGCTGTTAACCGCATGGTCGTAGGTTCGAATCCTACCGCCGGAGCCACTCATTCCTCCCGAT
>DATLDP010000121.1:0-18113 GCA_035525825.1 Candidatus Limnocylindria bacterium | reverse complement strand
ACATCAACGGCATCAACATCGGCACGATCATCGTTGCGGTCATCGGCGCGGTCATCGCGGTGGTGGTCTGGAACATGATCCGCGGCCGCTCGCGAACCGGACGCGGCCCCGTCTGAGGCCCCGTCTGATCTGACCTCCGGCGCGCCATCGGGGCGCTCCAAGGTCGGCGCGCGGCGCAGGTCGCAGGCGCAGCGCGCATCTCCAACACGCCCGGCGGTCTTCACCACCGCCGGGCGTTTTGCTGTCCGCCAGCACGTCAAGGCCCGGTTGTGGGCCCGGCGCACCAAAGCAGCGTGAATTTCGGCTTGGATTCCAGCGACGAAGGCCGAGCTCGTCCAAACGGTGCGCTCGGCGCACATCTCGAAGCTCTCGTGGTGGGGACCGCCTAGGGCTGGCGGGCGAGCGCGAGTGGCACCACCATGACTCGGTCCGGGTGCGGCCCCGCCTTCAGGCGGGCATCGGGGTGATCGGGTGACGCGTCACCGGTCAGCTCGCGCGAGAACCAGGCGACGTCATCGCTGGGCTCGAATGGTCGGCGGCGAGAATCGACGCTGCCTCGTCCGCGTCGACAGGATCCCTACTTGGCCGGGGCCATCCTCGGAACCGTCGATGACGCGAGGCGCTCCTCGAACCGAAGGATCGATTCGTCCAGCTTCTCGAGGTAAGCCTCGAGCCGCCGCCGGGCGTCCTCCGCGGCCGCATCCAGGCCGGAGAGCTCGAAGATCTTCCAGTGCCGGAGGATCGGCAGCAGGACCTCGTCTCGGTGGACCCGCAGGTCGTAGATACCGGCCTTCGCCATCTGCGCGGCCTTCCGCATGAACCCTGGGATCCCGGCGCCGGGCATCTGGAACCTGAGCACCTCGTCGACGATGGCCCGGACGGCGGCCGACGGATCCAGCTTGATCGCCGCGGTCAGCACGTCGCGGTAGAAGACCATGTGAAGGTTCTCATCCGTGGCGATGCGAATCATGATCTTGTCCGCAACCGGGTCATCGGAGTACCGGCCGGTGTTGCGATGGGCGATCCGCGTCGCGAGCTCCTGGAACGTCACGTACGCGAGCCCGTGGAGGGTGTCGTGGCCCGGCAGGTCATAGCCCTGCTGGAGCTGCGTCATCCGGCCCCGCTCGAGGTACACGGGATCGATGTTCCGGGTGACGGTCAGGTAATCCCGCAGCACGATCGCGTGGCGACCCTCCTCGGCGGTCCACCGGCCGACCCAGTTCAGCCAGGCGCCATCGCCCTTGCCGAACATCCCGTGGATGAGCCGGTGGTACGAGGGCAGGTTGTCCTCCGTCAGCAGGCCGATCTCGAAGCTCGTCTGCGCGACGCCCGTCAAGCGCGGCTGGTCCGGGGTCCAGGGCTCCTTGTCGAAGTCGCGCCCCAGGCGGTAGGGGATGAAGTCGTGGGGGAACCACTCCTGGGCCATGCCCGCGTGGCGGTCGTAGAGCCGGGCGACCACCGGCTCGAGCTCGATGAGGAGCGCGGCGTCATCCATGAGGCGCGGCGCGTCCTCGAGTCGGGGTGCGGATTCGGTCGTCATGGCATCAGCGTATGCGCGCGAACGCCCGCTTTAGATCAGGACTCGGTGCAGACCTGCATGCCGCGCGTTGCAATCGGGCAGGGAATTCCCGGGGTCAGTCGTCCCCGGATTCGGACTTGATGCGGCCCGGCTCGCTCGCATTCGCGCCCTTGGCCTTGCCCTCTGCGGACTTCTCGGCGCTACTTCGCGCGCCCGGTCCAAGCTAGCGGCGGTTGCTGCCCTCGAGGGCGCGGAGGACCAGGCGGACGACGACGGAGCCGATGATCGCGAGCACGAGCGCACTCCCGAACCCGGTCGCAGGGCCGTTGCCCAGCTGCGTCGCGAGCCAGCCGCCGATGACCGCGCCGAGCACGCCGACGACGATGGTCGGCAAACAGCCCTGAACGCTCCGGGCCTTTGCGAACCAGCCGGAGATGGAGCCGGCGAGGAGGCCGATGACGATCCAGCCGATGAGGTCGAATGCAGGCATGGTGCGATTGTGCCCGGTCAGGCCGGCGGGATGTTCTGGTTGAGGCGGAAGAGGTTCCCGGGATCCCAGCGGCGCTTGACCTCGGCGAGCCTGCGGTAGGTGTCGCCCGGGTAGATCTCGTGGACGCGCTCGTCGCCCTCGCTGCCGACGAAGTTGACATAGGCGCCGTGATCGTCGCCGCGGAGCGCGTCCGTGAGCTCCTGGACCCAGGCCTCGCGGCGGTCCTTGTCCGCCTCGCCCTCGTAGAACGACGCGACGTTGACCATGATCCGCCGCTTCCGATGCGCGAATGCGGTCGCGTCGACCGGAACCTCGGCCATCGCGCCGCCCATCACCCGGATCTGCGCGACGCGCAACGGGGCGTCGGACGACTCGAGGCGATCCATGATCGTCTCCGCGTCCTTGCGCTCGAAGTCATCCATCAGCAGGTTCATGCTGACCGCGAGAGGGTGATAGTCGGGGTCCTCCGGCGGGAACAGCTCGGGGTACTGCATCGGCTTCGTCATGTCCGCGATCGGGGCGTCCAGGCCGGCGAGCTTCGCGAGGTCGCGGAACGGCTGGATCGCTTCCTGCCCGTCCTCCGCGCCGCCGGCGAAGCACAGCAGGGACATGATGACGATCCTGCCGTGCCACACCTCGTCGACGAATGGCATCGGCGGGCAGGTCATGACGTTGCCGATCGAGGAGAGCTCGAGTGGCGCCTCGTCGGCGAGGGCCACGTAGCGCTCGACGATCTCCGCGCTGGCCGGAAGGATCATCATCCCGCCCACGATGGCTGGGAGGTCCACCAGCCGGTACTGGAACCGCGTGGCGACCCCGAAGTTGCCGCCGCCCCCACGGATCGCCCAGAACAGGTCCGGGTTCGTGTCCGCGTCCGCGCGGACGAGCTGGCCATCGGCGGTCACGACGTCCGCCGCGAGGAGGTTGTCGATCGTCAGGCCGTGCTTGCGAACGAGATAGCCGACGCCGCCCCCGGTCGTGATGCCGCCGATCCCGACCGAGCCCGTGTCGCCGAAGCCGACGATCAGGCCGTGCTCGTTGGCGGCCACCGAGACCTCGCCGGCGGTGAGGCCGGTCTCGGCCCAGGCGGTCTTCGCTGCGGGATCGATCTCGATGGAGCGGAGGTCGCGCAGGTCGAGGACGAGCCCGCCCTCGGTGGTGCTGTCGCCCTTGGCGCTATGGCCGCCGCTCCGGATGGCCAGCTCGACGTCGAGCTCGCGAGCGAGATTCACCACTGCCTGCACGTCCTCGACGCTCGCCACGCGCACGATCGCCGCGGGACGCCGGTCGTGGCCGGCGTACATGACCTCGCGCGCCTCGTCGTAGCCGGGGTCGCCGGGCTCGATGACGCGGCCGGAGATCCGGTCGCGGAGCTCGGCGAACAGGTCCTGGAGCGCGCTGGTCGAGAGCGTCAAGACGCACCTCCTCGTCGGGGGCGTGGGAGTTCTCGTGTCTCGCGAATCCTGTCAAGGATCGCCGGTGAACGCCGAAACGAGTCGACGCGTCCGGTAGGCTGGCGCCGATCGGTGTTGCGGACCTGCTGTACCTCCTCAAGCCGAACGTCAACATCTCGATCGGCTAGCCGCAGGCGGCTCGGCGGCGCCGGCGTTGCGATTGACAGAAGTCGTTGACTGATCAACTATTTGCACATGCCCGCAATCACCGCTGACGACCTCACCGTCCTGCCTCGCATCCCCGAACCCGACCCGGCGATCGCCCAACGCCCGGTCAAGTCCATCACCGACGCGCCGTCCGGCTTCGAGGGTGAGGGCTTCCCGGTCCGACGGGCATTCCACGGGGTCGACCTGACCGATCTCGACCCGTTCGTCCACCTCGACCAGATGGGCGAGGTCGAGTACGCCCCGGGCGAGCCGAAGGGCACGCCGTGGCACCCGCATCGCGGCTTCGAGACCGTGACCTACATGATCGATGGGGTGTTCGAGCACAACGACTCCAACGGTGGCGGCGGGACGATCACCAACGGCGACACCCAGTGGATGACCGCCGGCGCCGGGATCCTCCACATCGAGAAGCCGCCGGCGTGGCTCGTCGCCAGCGGCGGCCTGTTCCACGGGTTCCAGCTGTGGGTCAACCTGCCCGCCGCCCAGAAATGGTCCGCGCCGCGCTACCAGGACATCCGGGCGAACCAGGTGGCGCTCGCGACGTCCCCGGACGGCGGCGCGCTCGTGCGCGTGATCGCGGGCGAGCTCGCGGGCCCAGGTGGAGCCGTGCTGGCCGGCCCGGGCTCGACGTACTCACCGATGACCCTCGTCCACGCGACCCTGTCGCCTGGTGCCCGCCTCTCGCTCCCGTGGCGCCGGGACTACAACGCCCTCGTCTACGTGATGAACGGGTTCGGCGCGGTGGGCGCCGCGCCCTCGTTCCGGAGCGGCGGATCGCACGCCGGTGGCGCCGCGGCCGGCTCCGAGCCCCAGCCGATCCGGACCGGCCAGCTCGCGGTCTTCGGCCCGGGGGACGCTCTCACGATCTCGGCCGGGGAGGCTCGCCGCCAGGAGCAGCGCTCCCCGAACCTGGACGTGCTGATCCTCGGTGGCCGGCCCATCCGCGAACCCGTCGCCTGGATGGGTCCCTTCGTGATGAACACCCGCGAGGAGGTCGTTCAGGCGGTCCGCGACTACCAGGCCGGCCGCCTGGGATCCATTCCCGCGGTCCACGGCGCCCCGGCCACGATCCAGGAGGCCTAGCCGGCCGATCAGCCGGCCTCGCCCGCCGATCCGGCGGCGAGGCGGCCACGGCGGGGCTGCGTCGAGCGGTCTATGGAGGGCCAGCTCAAGGGTGAGGGGCTCGGGATCTTCCTCGTCAGCCCCGACATCCACGACGTCTTCGATCTCGCCGACCGGATCAGCGTGATGTACCACGGGGGCCTCGTGGGCACGGTCAACAAGGCGAGGTCACGACGGACGAGGTGCTCGGAATGATCATGTTGGGCAAGCCGCCGGAGAAGCTCAGCAAGGAGGAGGTCGAGGCGCTGCATTAGCCGCGCCGCGGTCGCGCGGGGTCGCACGGGTCGCACGGGGTCGCCCGGGGTCCCGCCGGGCCATTGGGAGGCCACCGAGCCGCGCGCGCCAGCCGCCCACCGATCGCCTGTCCAAGTGCAGCAACGACCGACGAACTCGTCACGATCCCAGTTCGTCCTTCGATTCGACGGTTGCATGCGGCCATGTGACGGCTCGACGCCGTCGACAGCCCCCGTGACGTGCCGGAATTGGGGGCCCTTCGGCGTTCGGCGGTCCTTGATTCAGTCCAATCGGCCGTGCACGATGCCGCTCCTGACGCGGGTGCCTCAGCCGCGATGGAAGAACGGGGTCAGCGCCGGGTAGAGCTCGCGGTACGTCTGATGAGCGTCGCGGTAGCGCGCAGCATCCGGGCCAGGGGCGGTGACCGGCGTCGTCGTGACGAACGCGGCGACCGCGTCGTCGACGGTGGGGAACCAGCCCGGGGCCACGGTGGCGAGAATCGCCGCTCCATACGCGGCGCCCTCGGTGGTGTTGACCGTCGCCAGCTCCGCGTCGAGCACGTCCGCGAGGATCTGGCGCCAGAGCGGGCTTGCGATCCCGCCGCCCGAGGCGCGCACCTGGGTGGGGGGCGGCATGCCGGCGGCGACCATGAGATCCAGCCCATCGCGGAGTCCGAACGCCACTCCCTCCAGGACGGCGCGGACCATGTGGCGACGGTCATGGGCGAGCGTCAGCCCGACGAAGGCGCCGCGCGCCAATGGGTCGGGATGGGGACTGCGCTCGCCGCCGAGGTAGGGGAGGAACCACACGCCCTCGGAGCCTGCGGGAATGTCCGCGGCGGGGAGGACGAGATCGTCAAAGGCCATGCCCGGCGCCAGCGTGTCGCGGAGCCAGCGAAGGCTGCCCGCGGCCGAGAGCATCACCGACATCAGGTGCCACCGATCCGGCACGGCGTGGCAGAACGCGTGGACGCGGCCGTCGGGATCGAACAGGGCCGAGGTTGTGGCCGCGAAGACGACGCCGGAGGTGCCCAGCGACAGCGCCACCGTCCCCGGCGAGAGCGCCCCGGTCCCAACGGCGTTCGCGGACTGGTCGCCGCCGCCCGCGACCACGGACGTGCCGGCCCGCAGCCCCGTCGCCGCGGCGGCGCTCGCCGTCAGGGCCCCCGTCACCTCCGGCCCCTCGAAGGTCGGTGGCAGCCACTCCGGCGGGATTCGCAGCGCGGCCATCACCTCGGGAGACCAGTCGCGGGCCGCGAGGTCGAACAGCTGCGTCCCTGCGCCATCGGCCTTGTCGAGCGCGTGCTCGCCGGTGAGCTGGAGCCGCACGAAGTCCTTCGGCAGGAGGACGTGGGCGGTCCGCTCCCATACCTCGGGCTCGTGGTGCGCGACCCACACCAGCTTGGGCGCCGTGAGCCCCGTGACCGCGTCGTTCCCGGTGATCTCCATGAGCCGCCGCGAACCGCCCAGCGCCTCGCGGACCTCGTCGCAGGCGTGGGCCGTCCGCTGGTCATTCCAGAGGATCGCCGGGCGCAGCACGCGATCGGCGGCATCGAGCAAGACGAGCCCGTGCATCTGCCCCGTGAGCCCGATCGCCGCGACGTCCTCGCCGCGTACTCCGGTCTTCGCGAGCACCTGCCGAATCGCGCCGATCGCCCCGTCCCACCACAAGGCGGGCTCCTGCTCGCTCCAGAGCGGGCGCGGGACGTCGAACGAGTACTCGCTGACCCCGATCCCGACGACCGAGCCGGCCTCGTCGACCAGGACCGCCCTGGTGGCGGTGGTCGAGACATCGATGCCGAGGACGTGGCTCATGCGCACTCCGCAGGCCGCGACCGTCCGCGAACGCTCAGCGACCCGCCCCGGCGCGCCAGATCCGGCGATTGACCAGGCCGTCGAGCAGCTCGCCCGCCAGGATCGCCTTGCCGAGCTCGCCGGACCAGCCCGCGAAACGCGCCTCCCCGAAGAACGTGTCGGCCATGATCTGTCGATCCTCCCGGGGTCGAGCGGGTTTCGGGGTGGGCATGGGTTGGATCGGCGCTGCTCGCCGCCGCCGCATCGGGCGGCCTCCTCGCGACGATACTAGATCGATTTGTACGAGACGCGGACAAGCTCCGGGCGGTCGACGAGGTGGCAGTGATCGAGCTCCACGCCGGCGAGGCCGGCCTCACCATCGACGTCGAGCGGAGGGGCCGCCTTGCCTCGCTGCGAGTCCACGGCGAGGAGCTCCTGCGAGGGCGGCGTCCCCGATCTCGACGATATGGAGCTCGCCGCGGCCGACGTCACGGACCGCGTCCGGCGTCGAGATCTTGCGGTGGAGCTCGCCAACCGGGACGGTACGGCGACGGCGCCGAGGGAATCGATCAGCTCGGGCGAACGAGCCGACCCCACCCGGGCGGCCCCACGAGCGCGCCGTTCCGGAACACCGTTCGGCCGCGGACGACGGTCGTGGCGACATGGGCGCGGGCCCGCCGACCGTGCCAGACCGCCGCCGTGCCCCGCGACCTGGTCAGCCACCGGCTCGTGTCGATCGTGCCGTCGTGTGAAAGGTCGACGATGGCGAGGTCAGCGTCGGCGCCAACCCGGATCTCGCCCTTGTCACGCAGCCCGAAGAGCCGCGCCGCGTTGCCACTCGTGATTGCGGCCACCGCGTCGAGCGAAACGCGGCCGTCCGCGACCGCGGTCAGCAACATTGGGAGCAGCGACTCGAGGCCCGGCGCTCCCGGGAGCGCGCCCCACATGTCATCCGCGAATGGCGCCTTCTCCTCGACCAGGAAGGGCGAGTGGTCCGAGCCGATGACGTCGATCTCGCCGGCTCTGAGCGCGGCCCACAGCCCTTCGACGGCCTCCTGCGACCGGAGCGCCGGGTTAATCTTCGCGAACGGCCCGTGGCGCGCGATGTCCGCCTCGGTCAGGAACAGGTAGTGGGGGCAGGTCTCAACCGTGACCCGGCCCCGCTCGCGGCTCGCAACCGCGAGTGCGACCGCGGTCGGGTTCGAGCAGTGCGCCAGCTGCAGCCGCGCCCCGGCGGCGATGGCCAGCTCGATTGACTGAGCCACGGATGCCAGCTCGACGACCTCGGGCCGCCAGCGGGCGTGGCTCAGTGGCTCACGATCCCCGGCCGCGACGAGGTCGCGCTGGTTCCTGGCGAGGAGCTGCGCGTCCTCGGCGTGCACCGCGCCGATGAGACCCGTCTTCGCGACCTCGAGGAGGGCGGCGAAGTAGTCGCCGGCGTCGGGGGCGCACAGCCCCACGAACTCGCGCTCACGGCCGGCCGGCACGGGCGTGCGGAACGTCTTGTACCCAACGACGCCCGCCGCCGCGAGCTTCTCGATGTCAGCGAGGTTGTCGCCCGCCGCCCCGCCGTACAGCCCGAAGTCGACGTGCGCCTTTGGCCCAACGATCTCGGCGCGACGTTCGAACGTCGCGGCCGAATGGACCGAGGGGGTCGAGATTGGCATCTCGAGGATGGTCGTGATGCCCCCAGCGGCCGCCGCCGCGGTGGCGGTGGCGAAGTCCTCGCGCGCCTCGACGCTCGGATCCCGCGCGTGGGTGTGGGTGTCGATGACGCCCGGCAGCAAGTGGAGGCCTGTCGCGTCGATGCGCTCCCGCGCCTCGGGCAGCTCGTCGTCCGCGGCGATCGCGACGATGCGACCACCGTCGATCGCGATCCCGGCGCGGCGGACGCCGTCCGGCAGCACGACGGTCGCGCCGGTGACCGCGAGGTCGACGGCCATCTAGGCCGGATGCTCGACGTGCTGCAGCAGGTCGTCGAGGTCGGCCAGCGTCCCTCGATCGAGCTGGCCCCCCGGCGCCCGAACCCGCGCCGTCCGCATCGCTCCGCGGCGCCGGTAGATCTCCTTGCGAATCGCGAGGCTCAACCCGGGCTGCGTCTCGAACCGCACGAGCGGGACGACCCGGTAGAACGCGGCGCGCGCCCCGCCGACGTCGCCGGCGAACCAGCGCCGCACGATGTCGACCAGGACGTCGGGGTAACCGAAGCCGGTCATCGTGCCGCTCGCACCGGCGCGGAGCTCCTCGAGCAGCATGATCGCCCCGAGCCCACCCAGGACGACGACGTCGGGGGCGCCGGAGAGCAGGCGGCGGATCTTCGGCGGCGCCGGCTCTTCCTCCAGCTTCACGACCCGGCACAGGGGCGAGGCGGCCGCCAGCTCCCCAAGCAGCGCCGTGCTCATCCAGACATTCGAGCTCGCGGGGTGGTCCTGCACGACGATCGGAATCGTGACCGCGTCGGCGACCGCGAGATAGTGCGCCCGAACCGCGTCGTCGCTCGGCTTCAGGAGCGCCGGCGGCGCGAGCATCAGCGAGTGCGCGCCGAGCGCCTCGGCTTCCCTGGCGAAGGCCACGGCGCGATTCGTTGCCGCATGGCTGACGCCGGCACAGATGGGCAGCCGCCCGGCCGCTCGCTCGACCGTGAGCTGGATCACCCGTCGCCGCTCATCGTCGGACAGCCGCCCGACCTCGCCCATCACGCCGAGGACCGTCATGCCGTCGACGCCGGTCCCAGCCACGAAGTCGACCAGCGAGCCGATGCTCTCCTCATCGAGGCTGGCGTCGTCCCGGAACGGCGTCGGAACGATGTTCCAGACGCCATGAAGCTGGTCGATTCCGGTCATCGGGCTGCGACTGTTGGGCGCCCGAGCTGGTCGGCAATGACCGCGGCGACGGCGTCGGCGCCGGCTTGTCCGAGGTCAACGACGGGCAGCGCGGTCCTTCCCTGGAGCGCATCGATGACGCGCGACGCGTGCCCCACGTAGTCGAGCACGAGCGCGTCGACCGCGTCGCCGTCGGCCGACAATGCCAGTGACGCCGGATCACCGACGAGGAGCGTGGCGTCGAAGCCTGCGGCCTGCCACTTTCGCCTCGCCGCTTCGACCTGGCCCTCGTAGGGGACGATGACGCCGATCCGGCGCAGGCCGAGCGCACGCAGCCGCGCCACCGCGGCGTCGAACGGCCGTAACAGCGTGCGGCGGGCCGTCGCATCGTGGAACCCGCCCGCACAGAGCAGCAGCGTCAGCGCCGCGCCCGCGTCCTCCGCGCGAGCGATCGCGGCCTGCACCAGTGGCGCGAGATCGGCCTCGTCCAGCGTCACGCTGGAGCCGTCGCGGAGCCACGTCGTCAGGGGATAGACACCGTGCGCGTCCGGTCCGGACAGGGAACGCCGCGAAGGGAGCTCGTCCCGGGTCAGTCCATCGAGCGCGCCCGCCTCGATGACCTCGGCCTCCGTCCCGATGCGTGCCAGCAGCGGCTCGAGCAGGTCCGGCCTGGGCGTCTGGCCGATCGTCACGGCGCCGACTCGCGGCCCGCTCACGGGAGTTGCGTCACGGGAGCGCCTTCACCATCCCGCCGTCCACCGGCACGATGGCGCCGTGGATGTACGACGCAGCCGGCGAGAGCAGGAATGCGCCCAACCGGCCCACCTCCGCCGGATCGCCGTATCGCCCGAGCGGAATGCGCGCGATCGTCTGCCGCTCGATCTCCGCCACGGTCACGCCGGCCTCGTCCGCCCGCCGGCCGTCCAGGCGCGCGATCCGCGCAGTCGCGACGCGTCCCGGCGCGATCCCGTTGATCCGGATCGGCGCGATCTCGCCCACGAGCGCCTTGATCATGCCTGCCAGTCCGGGCCGCAGGACGTTCGACGTCATCAGCGCCTGGATCGGCTCGCGGACCGACGACGACAGGATGACCACGATCGCCGGGGCGTCACTCGCCCGGAGGTGGGGGAGTGCCTCGCGGATGAGGCGGATCGTGCTCCAGAGCGTGCCGTCGATGGCGCGCTGCCAGTCGTCCTCCGAGAGGTCCTCGAATCGCCCCGGGGGTGGCCCGCCGCTGTTGACGAGCAGCAGGTCGAGCCCGCCGAGGGCTTCCGCTGCTGCGGCGACGGCCGCCGCGGGACCATCGGCGGTCGACAGGTCCACGGCGATCGCCTCGGCACCGATCTCGGTCGCGATGCCCGACAGCCGATCGGACGCTCGCGCCGCGACCGCCACCCTCGCGCCTTCCGCGGCGAGGGACTTGGCGACAGCCGCCCCCACTCCGTCTGATCCGCCGGCCACGAGCGCGCGCTTTTCGATGAGTCCGAGGTCCATGCAGCGATGCTAGGACAGGCGCCCCACGTGGATCAGCCGGCGGAGCTCGGCTCATCATCGCGAGTGGCGTCGGGCCGACGCGCCGACCGCGGATCGGGTGATGCCGCCGCAACGGGACGATGGAGCAGCGCGAGCAAGCGGTCCGCCAGGTGCTCCGCCTCGGGTCCGCTCACCGCCGCCTTGACTCCGCCGAGGAGATCCTCGAGCTCAAGCCGCACCGCGGTGGGCGGCTCGATCCGTCGGCGCACCCGGATCATGTAGGAGCGGTAGGCGTCGGTCATGTGGCGAGCATCGACCCCGGCTGTTCCCGCGTCGTTCCCGGTGTCGCATCGCCGGCATCCCAGCCGACCGTGCGATGCGACGCGCTGAACCAGTCAGGCGCGGCGAGGGCGCGATCTACGGCCTCTGCGAGCCGCGCGATCCCCGCATTTGCCGCGATCCGGCGAGCCTCCTGCGCGGCGGCCTCGGCGCGGGTGTCGTTGCCGAGCCGCCGGCTCAGGTGGGCCACGTGGGCGTGGGCCATCGCCTGGTTCTGGGGGTTGCCGATGAGCGCGAGGATCGCGAGCTCGACCTCTCGCAGGCGGATCGCCTCCGCGGTGTTGCCGGCGCGATCCTCCACCTCGGCCAGGATCCAGGTGGTGACCGCCTCGATGTAGCGGTCGCCGGTCAGGGCGCAGATCCCGAGGGCGCGATCCAGCTCGACGCGAGCCCGGTCCATTTCGCCAACCAGCAGCAGGCCGCCCGCGAAGTGCATCCGGACCATCGCCTCCTCGTGCGCGACCCCGGACTCGACGGCGAGGCGCAGCGCCCGCTCGAACACCGGGAGGGACGCCGCGGCTTCGCCCGTGTCCCGGATCGAGACGGCCAGCCGATCGATGGCCCGGGCGAGCAGGTCCGGCGGCGCGACGGGCTCGAGGACCGATGCGGACCGGGCGAGGAGCTCGCGAGCGGCCCGCCAGTCGCCCCGGCGGCCCAGGATCCAGCCGAGCCCCGATTCGAGGAATGCCAGTGCTGCCGGGTCCGTGACGTGCCCCATGCCCTCGCGGAGGATCCGCTCGGATCGATCGAACTCGCCATGCTCGTACGGCAGCCAGGACAGCGCCGCCCAGGCGCGAGCCCGATCGTCGTCCGTCCGCGCGACGACCGCCGCGGCGCTGAACGCCTCTCCCGCCCCGGCGGCATCCGCCATTGCCTTGTACGCCAGCCCCAGCCGCATCTGGGCTCGGGCCGCGGGGAACGACGCCTGCTCCCCGGCGGAGAGGCGATACCACAGCGCGAGCGCCCGACGGAGCGTCTCGGCCGCCCCGGCGAGGTCCAGCAGCGCGAACTGCCGCGCCCCCGCGCCGAACCCGAATCCCACCGCGAGAGTGGTCGCGGCGGCATCGCCCAGTTCCGCCGCCGCCGCCGCGGCTGTGGCAATCCCCACCGCGTCCACGCCCGAGGCGATGGCCGCATCGATCGCCGCCTCGTCTCGCGGATCCACGTCACCCGCGAGGGCGGCGGCGATGCGGCCGTGCAGTCTGGCCCGATCCTGGCGGGGCACCTGGCCGCGAAACGCGGCCCGGAACAGGGGATGGCCAAAGACGTAGCCACCGCCCGATTCCACGAGGAGGTTCGCGACCAGGCCCGCATCGAGCGCCTCGAGGACGCGCTGGCTGGTGGCGCCGGATGCGGCCGCCACCAGCTCGAAGGTGATGGCGTTCCCGAGCTCGGCCGCCACGGCGAGGATCCCACGGGCATCGGGCTCCAACCCCGACGTGCGCTGCTCGACGACCTGGCGGACGCCCCTGGGTATGGGCAGCGTCGCCTTCGGCTGGGCGAGCGTGAGCTGGCCATCGCGTTCGAGGAGCGCGCCCGCGTGCACCGCCTCGCGCAGGAGCTCCAGCGCGTACAGCGGGACGCCGCCCGCCAGCCCCGCGATGCCCTCGGCGGCAGTCGCCGCCAGGCGTCCGCCGGCCTCGCGCTCCAGGAGCCGCTCGATCTCTCGACCACCCATCGGGCCGAGACGGAGCTCGGCCCCGCCGACCCGGACGACATCCGCCGCGAAGCCGTCCACCGCTCCGGTCTCGCGAGGCTCGTCGCGGAGGCTCGCGGCGATCAGGACCGGCCGATCCGCGAGCCCCACGAGCCCCGCCGCCAGGACACCCGTCGTTGCGGCATCGAGCCAATGGACGTCATCGACCGCGAGCAGCACGGGCCGCTCGCGGCTGAGGCGGCGAAGCGCATCGAGGACGCCTGCGCGGAGCGCCGCCTCGGTCGTGAACTCCAGGAGGGCGCCCGCACCGGGCCACGGCGCGATCGTCAGGGCCGCGCTGCGACCCGGCTCCGACCACGTGTCGACCGTGGGGCCATCGACCGCAAGGCTCAGCGCCGAGCCGAGCGATGAGAAGGCCGTGTCGGCGGCGTGCTCGAGGCCCCGGATTTCCAGCACCTGCCAGCCGCTGGCCATCCCGGTGCGCACGATCTCGCGCAGCAGCCGCGTCTTCCCGATCCCGGCCTCACCCCGCACGAGGATGGCGCCCAGCCGACCGGACGCCACGGTGTCGAGCGGAGCCTCGATCGCCTCGAGCTCGCGCTGCCGGCCGATGATCTCGGGGTCGTTGCGGGGCGTGGCGGCGACGGCTGGCCGAGCGCTCGCGGCCGCCGCGATGATCCGCTCCAGGTCGGGTGACGGCGTCAGGCCGTACGTCTCCGAGAGCGCGTCCGAGCACGCGGCAAGCTGACGCCGGGCGGCGTGGAGGTGGCCCGACTCGACGAGCATCTCGATCGCCGCGCGATGGGCCGCCTCGTCGGCGGGGTCGAGCGTCAGCGCGTGGCCCACCAGCCGCGTCGCGAGCTCTCGAGTGCCACGGTGGCGAGCCGCCGCGACGCCCTGGAGCAGCACCCCCTGGACCCGCTGCTGGAGCCGATCGCGGAGTGGGACGAGCCATTCCTCGTACGGATCCTCGGGGAGCAGGGGAGCTCCGCCAAGCTCGGCGACCACCTCGAGGACGTCGTCGCCCAGCTCCCGTTCGCGCGCGGCTCGATCGAGCGCCGCCCTGAGGCGGTCGACGTCCACGTCGAGACCGAGGGTTGGTGCCAGCCGGAGAAGGTCGCCGTCGGTGAGCACCACCGGTCCAGCTGCCGAGGCCGGCAGCGCCGCGCGAAGGAAGTGGATGGCCTTTCGGAGGTTCGCCCCGCTCCGATCGGGCTCGCTCTCCGGCCACAGCAGCTCCGCCGCCTCCTCCCGCCGCAGGCGGTGATCCGGCGTTGCGAGGAGCAGCTTCAGCAGGCGGAGGCCCGAAGGTCGCTCGAACGCCGAGCGCTCGAAGGGCTGTCCGTCGATCGCCACGTCGAACGTCCCGAGCAGCCGCGCTCGCAGGGAGGCGTCAGCCATCGCCGGAGCCTAGCCGACCGCGATGGGCTGGCCGGCCCGGATCCGTCCCGGGCGACATGGAATACTCCCGAGGGGTATTGACAAGCGGGTTGTCAAGCGAGGGTTTCGGGGCGTAGAATGCAGTTCAACGGCTTGTCAAGACTTGACAGGCCGACAGTCATGTCCGGGACCTCGTGGGTCGATCGAGGGGGCCGGTCAGGAACCGAGCGGTGTTCCCGGACGTAGGGATCATCGGCGGGAAGCTGGAGGCGAGCGAGACGGCAGGCGGCGTTGCGGCAGAGGTCAAGAGCAAGCTGAACATCGTCGACGTCGTCGGCGAGACGGTCCAGCTGAAGAAGGCGGGCACCACCTACAAGGGGATCTGCCCCTTCCACGGCGAGAAGACGCCCTCGTTCACGGTCACCCCGGGCCGCGATTCCTGGAAGTGCTTCGGCTGCGGCCTGGGCGGCGACGTGTTCTCGTTCGTGATGCAGCGCGATGGCGTTTCCTTCCCGGACGCGCTCCGGGTGCTGGCGGGCAAGGCCGGCGTCGAGATCGACGAGCGCACGAAGCGCGAGGACGTCCATCGGGCGCGGCTCCGCGAGATCCTCGAGACGGCGATCGCGTTCTACCACCAGGTCCTCACCGCGACGACGATGGGCAAGCCCGCCCTGGACTACCTCCACGGCCGGGGCATCACCGACGAGTCGATCGAGAAGTTCCAGCTGGGCTGGGCGCCGGACGGCTGGGACACCATGAGCCGCAAGCTCGTCGAGAAGCGCGGCGTGCGGGCGGAGGAGCTCGTCGAGGTCGGCCTCGCGTCGCCCGGGCGGTCGGCCCAGCGTGGCGTCGGCGTCATCGACAAGTTCCGGGGTCGCGTGCTGTGGCCCATCCGGGACCAGAACGGCGCGGCGACCGGCATCGGCGGCCGGATTCTCGGGTCGGAGGGCGACGGCGGTCGCGACACGGGCCCGAAGTACCTCAACTCCCCGGCGACGCCGCTGTTCGACAAGAGCCGGTCGCTGTACCTCATCGACAAGGCCAAGTCCGCGATGCGAAAGACCGGCCAGGCGGTAATCGTCGAGGGCTACACGGACGCCCTGATGGCCCACCAGGCCGGCTTCGACAACGTGGTGGCCTCGCTCGGGACGGCGCTCACGCCGGGGCAGGTCGCCCTGCTCACCCGGTATGCCAAGCGAATCGCGCTGGCGTATGACGTCGACCCGGCCGGGCAGAAGGCCGGCACGTTCGGCGCGCAGGCCCTCCAGTCGCTGATCGGCCAGCTCGCCGCGACGGAGAGCGGCATCGAGCTCGACGAGGTCCGGGTCGTTCGCCTCCCTGAGGGCAAGGATCCGGACGAGGTCCTGCGGGAGACACCGGATCGGTGGCGCGAGGAGGTCCGGACCGCGCAGCCGATCGTCGAGTACCTCGTGGACACGTACGCCAGGACCTACGACCTCAAGACCCCGGGCGGGAAGGCGCGATTCGTCGACGCCCTCATGCCGACGATCCGGGCCGTCCCGAATCCGGTGATGCGGGACGCGTATCTCCAGCTCGTCCATCGCGTGTCGGGGGTGGAGGAGCGCGTGCTGCTCGAGGTCCTGCGCGGCACTCGGGCGGGGGGAGCGTCGGGTCTCGCTCCCGCCGGGCTGCCCCAGAGCGCGGCGCGGGGAGCGGGGTCCGCCAACGACGGCGCGTCGCGGTTCAACGCCGAGGCGATCGTGTCCGCGGCGGATTCGCTGCCCGTCGGCGAGATCCTCCGCGGCGTGCTGCCCCAGGAGGCCGAGTTCCTCCGCCTCCTCCTCCTCGTGCCGGAGCTCCAGCTGAAGATGGTCGACGCGATCGGCCCGGACCAGCTCCCGAGCACCGTCGCCCGGGAGCTCTTCCGCGCCGTCGTCCTCGCCCGGGAGCCGGACGATGCGGGCATCCACCCACCGTTCAGCCTCACGGCGCTGGTCCAGGGCTTGGATCCCGAGACCTCGTCGCTCGCCCAGGCGGTCATCGCCCGCCGCGAGCCGAACCCCCGCGAGCTGTCCGAGTCGGAGCTCGCCTACGAGCTGGAGCGACTGACCATCGACCTCGAGGAGCGCTCGCTGGACGAGCGTGCCGACTACATCTCCTCGGCGCTCGCGGAGGCCGAGCAAGCGGCCGACCGACCGTCGATCGACCAGCTCCTGCGCGAGAGCCAGGCCATGAACGAGCAGCGCAAGTCGCTCCACCGACGGCGCGACCAGACGCGGCTGCTCACCCGACCAACCCCGGTGCGCGCATGACGACCGGTTCCATCGCCACCGTACCTCGCGGCGCTTCGCCGCGACCCAACCACCGCTCAACCGCCGCTTCACCGCGGCTCACCAGCCAATCCATCGCCGCTTCACCCCGGCCAACCTGGAGGTAACCCGCCAAATGCCAATCGATCCGCTTGACCAGCAGCTCGTCGAAGCCGTCCTGAGCCGCCCCCGGCGCGCAAAGGCGGACCTCGAGGAGGCCAAGCTCGCCGGACTTCGCCCGTCCCGCGCCTCGCTCGAGGACGACGAGGACGAGGACGAGGACGACGACGAGCCCGAGCTCGCGGTCGCCGCCGACGACGACGACGACACGACGATCGAGGTCGTCGGCGAGGACGCCGAGGCTCGCACCTCGAAGCTCCCCGCAGACGGCCCCACCAAGCTCGACGCGGAGGAGCTCGAGGAGCCCACCCCGGCCGAGCTCGAGGCCCTCTCGGCTGACATGATCGGGATCGACGACCCGGTCCGGATGTACCTGAAGGAGATCGGCAAGGTCGCCCTGCTGACCGCCGAGGAAGAGGTCGTCCTGGCCAAGGCGATCGAGCTCGGCGAGCAGCTCGTCGACGAGCCGTGGAAGGGCATCGTCTCGCTCCACGAGTGGACGACCCACAACACCGAGACCAAGACCCGAACGCTGAAGCCGCAGCACCGCCTCCCGCTCGGCGAGGAGGGCCATCGCATCGTCAGCGATGCCCTGCATGACATCGGCGCGGCGGACCTGCTCGTGGCCCACCCCGACTTCCACCTGACCCGCGCCGGCAAGGACGCGCAGTCGGATGGCACGAAGGAGCTCCTCAAGGAGGCCCGGAAGCTGCTGTCCGCCTACGACGAGGCCGTGACGGCGGATTCGTCGAACGGCAAGAAGGCCGCTCGCCACGCCCCGGACGCGTTCCTGACGCTGCTCGACTGGGCCTATCTCGCCGTCCACAACGGCGACCTGGACTCGCGCGACAACGTCGGGCTCCGGGCGATCTACGACTGGACCCGCGACGGCGTCGCGTTCCCGGCGCTCGAGCGCTGGATCATGGCCGGCAAGGACGCCGAGCTGCTGAAGCTCATGGGCCACGACCCCGAGGTTCCCAAGAACACCAAGCTCGCGCACCGCAAGGGCGAGCTGGTCCGCATCGGGCGCGACGCGCGCGAGCAGCTGACCTCGGCCAACCTCCGGCTGGTCGTCTCGATCGCGAAGAAGTACATCGGCCGCGGCATGTCGTTCCTGGACCTGATCCAGGAGGGCAACATCGGCCTCATCCGAGCGGTCGAGAAGTTCGACTTCGAGAAGGGCTTCAAGTTCTCCACCTACGCGACGTGGTGGATCCGCCAGGCGATCACGCGAGCGATCGCCGACCAGGCCCGGACCATCCGCATCCCGGT
>DATLDP010000119.1:0-13343 GCA_035525825.1 Candidatus Limnocylindria bacterium | reverse complement strand
CGCGGAGTTCTTCGAGGCCGCGGGCTGGGAGCGGCCGTACTGGTACGGCGCCAACGAGGCGCTCCTCGCCGAGTACGGCGACCGGGTGATGCCGCGCGAGGCGGAATGGGAATCGCGCTGGTGGTCGCCGATCATCAACGCCGAGCACCTCGCGATGCGGGACCGCGCCGGGATCGTGGATCTCAGCGCCTTCGTGATCTTCGACGTCACCGGGCCGGGCGCCGAGGCGTACCTGGAGCGGTTGTGCGTGGCAAAGGTCGACGTGCCGCCCGGGAAGACGGTGTACACGCCGCTGCTCAACTCGGCCGGCGGGATCCTCGCGGACCTCACGGTCATGCGCCTCGCGCATGACCGCTTCCGGGTCGTGACGGGCGGCGGCATGGGCATGCGCGACAAGAAGATCTTCAGCGACGCGCTGCCGGAGGACGGCTCGGCACAGCTGTTCGACGCGACGAACAGCTTCACGACGATCGGGCTGTGGGGCCCGCGGGCCCGCGACATCCTGTCGGGCGCGACGTCGGACGACGTGTCGCACGCCGGGTTCCCGTTCCTGACGTCGAAGACGGTCGAGATCAACGGCGTCCGCGCCCTCGCCTCGCGCATCTCCTATGTCGGCGAGCTCGGCTGGGAGATCTACGTCCCGATCGAGCAGGGGCTCCGTGTCTGGGACGCGCTCTGGGAGGCGGGCTCTCCGCACGGGGCCGTTCCCGTGGGGATCGGGACGTACGCCGTTACGGCGCGGCTCGAGAAGGGCTACCGCGCGCACGGCAATGAGCTCGAGCTCGACTTCAACCTCGTCGAGGCAGGCATGGCCCGACCCACGGTGAAAGACGCTGACTTCGTCGGGAAGGCCGCCTACCTCACGCAGCGGGAGACGGCGCCGGCCGCGATCCTCTGCACCCTGACGCTGGACGACCCGACCTCGAAGAGCGGCGTGAAGCGTTACATGCTCGGGCGGGAGCCGATCCTCTCGTCCGACGGCCGTCCCCTGGTCGACGCCCACGGGCGCCGGTCGTACGTGACCTCCGCGGGCTCCGGGCCATCCCTCGGCAAGCACCTCCTGATGTCGTACCTGCCGCCGGACGTGGCGAAGGTCGGGACGTCCCTGCTCGTCGAGTACCTCGGCGAGCAATACCCGGTGACCGTTGCCGTCGCCGGCTCGACCCCCCTCTTCGATCCCGACAACACGCGGATCCGCGCTTGAACATCCTGGTCTGCGTGAAGCGCGTGCCCCAGACGGGTGGCCGGATCGTGCTGACCGCGGATGGCCAGGCGATCGACACTCGCTTCCTCGGCCACACGATCAGCCCGCACGAGGAGTGCGGTGTCGAGGAGGCCGTCCAGATCGTCGAGAAGGAGGGCGGCTCCAGCACGGTCCTGACGCTCGGGCCGGTCGAGGCCGAGGAGCAGCTCCGCGACGCGATGGCCATCGGCATCGAGCGGGCGGTCCTCCTCGAGACGGACGGCTCCGAGTGGGATCCAGTCTCGACGGCCGGCGCGATCGCCGAGTCGATCGAGAGCCAGGAGGCCGCGAACGCCGCCTTCGACCTGATCCTCTTCGGGAACGAGGCCGCCGACACCGGTGACTTCCAGGTGGGCGTGCGGGTCGCGGTCGCGCTCGGCCGGCCGATCATCAACGGCATCAAGGAGATCTGGCTCCGCGACGACCGCGGCGCCGTGTTCGCCCGGCGCGAGGCGCCCGGCGGCGGTTGGGAGACCTACGAGCTGCCGCTGCCCGCCATCCTCGGTGTGAAGGAGGGCCTCAACCTCCCGCGCTACCCGTCGGTGCCCGGGCGGCTGCGGGCGAAGAAGAAGGAGATTGAGCGGGTCGCGCTGGGCGGTTCGCCGTCGGGTGCGCTGGGACTCGGGGCGGGCGAGGACGCTGCTGCAGCGGGTGCCAGCGCGGTGCCGGGCCCGACGAAGCTCGGGCTGCGACTCCCCGCGGAGGAGAAGACCGCGGCGGAGGTGCTCGGGCAGGGACCCGACGCGGCATCGGCGGTCGTCGACCTGTTCGAGAAGATCGGCGTGGTGGCCCGATGACGGTTCGAGGTCGATGAGCGGCCCGGTCCTCGCCTTCATCGAGCATGCCGGCGGCGAGCCGGATCGGCTCTCACTGGAGGCCCTGGCGCTCGCCCGCGGCCTTGCGGTGTCGCTGGCGGCGCCGTTGGAGGCGATCGTCCTCGGGTCCGGCGCCGAAGCGGTCGCGGGGCGGTTGGGCACGTTCGGGGCGCAGGCGGTCCACGTCGCCGGCGCCGCGGACTTCGACGCCTTTGCCCCCGCGGCGTGGGGGGCCGCGACCCGGGCCGCGATGGAGTCGCGTCAGCCGGCCGCGGTCGTCGCCGCGGGCAGTGAGCGGGGCAACGAGGTCATGGCCCACGTCGCGGCGAGAACCGGGCTGCCCATGGCCGCGAACGTGGTCAGTGTCAGCCCCGGGGACGGCAGCGGCGGCGCGGCCGGCTCGTGGCGGCTCGTCCGTCAGCGCTGGGCCGGCAGCCTCCTGGAAGATGCCGCCCTCGATGCGCCGACGCGACTGCTCACCGTCGCGCCCCACGCGGTCGCGATCGACCCGGTGGCATCCGGCGCCGCCACGCCCACCATCCTCCCGTTCGAGCCGGAGCGCGATCCCGCGGACCTGATCGCGCGCGTCGTGAAGGTGGAGGCGCGCACCTCGAGCGGCGTCTCGCTCTCGGACGCCAAGGTCGTGGTGGGCGGCGGGCGCGGCGTTGGATCCGCCGAGGGCTTCGGCCGCCTGGAGGAGCTCGCAACGGCCCTCAACGGCGCGGTCGGTGGGTCGCGCGTTGTGACGAGCCTCGGTTGGCGCCCGCACTCGGACCAGATCGGGCAGACCGGCCTCCGCATCGCGCCGGACCTGTACATCGCGTGTGGCATCAGCGGCGCGATCCAGCACATCGTCGGCTGCAAGGCCGCGAAGCAAATCCTGGCGATCAACACGGATCCTGACTCGCCGATCATGGCCGTCGCCGACTACGCGGTGATCGGGGACGTCGCGACGATCGTCCCGGCGATCACCGCCGAGATCGAGCGGCGGCGCGGGGCGCCCTGACGCTGCGATTCGGTCGTTGCGATCAATCGAGTACAGACAACCTACGGTTCGCGGCTCAGGCTCCCCCAGCCGCACCGTTGCCCTCGCCCATGCGTGGACGCCTTCGCGAGCGAGTTCAGCCAGCCCAAGGTGAACGCCCGTGTCCACGCATCGCCGTACGCCCGGTGGATCGCGCGCGGTCAGCGTGACGTCCGCGGTCGCATTCCTCATCGCCGGCATCTTCGTGACGTCCCTCGGCAGCAACGTTGCTCGCGCGGAGGTGCCGATGGACTCCCCCGGGGCCAGCGACGCCGGCACGAGTCAGCCGCCGCTCACGAGCCCCGAGGCCACGCAGGAAGCGAGCAGCCAGCCGACAGAGCCGCCGGTGCAATGCGAGGGTGGCGATACCGCTGGCGAGATCCCCGCCGGGACCCGGTCCATCAGCGGGACCGTCACCAACCCGATCGGCGACGTCGTCCCGGACCTGCAGGTCCGCCTGGCGCTGTCGACGGTGGGTTTCTCGTCGCAGACCACCGTCACCAACGCTCAAGGTGAATACCGCTTCAGCCTGATCGGAGACGCCTCCTACCTTGTCTCCTTCTTCGATCAGGGCGGGACCTATCAGAGCGGGTTCTACGACGGTGGCCCCCTCGCCCTGACCGCGGGCAGCGCGACCGCCGTCGTCCTCAGCGGGACGGACGCGAGCGGTATCGATGCGAGTTTGCCGGCCGAGCAGCGATTCTCGATCTCCGGTGCTGTCACCAACAGCAGCGGCGCGGGCGTCGACGGCGTTGACGTCCACGCCAATGCCGCGTACTTCCCGGTCGGCGGCTGTGACCGGACTGACGTCAACGGCGACTACGTGATGGCGGACGTCCGCCTGGGCGCCTATCGCATCCAGGTGGACCGTGCCGGGTACCCGAGCGGCTTCTATCGAGCGGACGTCGCCAGCGGATTTACGACCCACTTCTCCGAAGCCACGCTCGTGACGGTGGACTCCAACCTTTCGGGCATCGACCTGCAGTTCCCCGAGCTCTTCTCCCTTTCGGGAGTTGTTCGCGACGCGGGGGGCAGCCTCATGCCCGGCTTCAACGTCGCCGCGTGCGAAGCGCTTCCGGGTGCGTGCAACTACGCCGTCAGCGATTCCCGGGGCGAGTTCACGGTCGACGGCCTGCCGGCCGGGGACTACCACGTCCGGTACTCCGATTCGAGCTCGATCTATCGCAGCGGCTGGTACGCCGGCGACGGGATCCTCGCCCCGTCAGAGTCCGGGGCGGCCTCCGTGCCAGTCCCCGGTGCGGCGATCGAGCTCCTGGCCGACCCGGCTCCAACCATCAGCGGCACGATCCGCGACGAGGACGGCGTCGCGCTCGACCTCGTGCAGGTCAATCTCTGCGATGCGGACTCCGGCAGCTGCTTTTCGGACACGACCGACGGGCTCGGCTTCTACGAGGCGCCCATCGTCGATCCCGGTACCTACACCGCCCAGGTCTGGGACAACACGATGACCCGCCCGAGCGGCGGCTACATCCAGACGGACGGATCAATCTCCCCACGCCTCGAGACCGTGCGGACCATCCCGGTGTCGACCTCCAGCGTCGTCGACGTCAACGCCACGCTGCCCGACGGAGGCCGCATCACCGCGACGGTGACATCGGGTGGGGCGCCCATCTCGGGTGTCTACCTCCAGTTCTGCATCCCGGACATCTTCTGCGAGGGCGGACAGGGCGACGAGTCGGGCACCGTCACGTCTCCGGCCCTGTTCGTGGGAACGTATTTCGCGCAGGACGGCGGCACCGGCTACTGGCTCGTGGACGGCGGAACCGCGACGTCATCCATCGACGGTGCCACGGCGCTGGGCGTCACCGCCAATGGGACCGTGACGATCACCTCGGACGTGCCGGCCGTCGACGCCGGGACCCCGACGGAGCCGGGCACGGATGTCGAGGTCGCGCTGGACGATGGGTCCGGCAGCACGCCGGTCACGCTGTCGTTCGCCAACGTCACCGCGGGCGGGACGTCATCGTTGACCGTGTCGGAGACCGGCACACCCGTCCCCGACGGCTTCCAGCTGGGCCTGCCGGCAACCTACTACGACATCAGCACCACGGCCGAGTTCAGCGGCCAGATCACGGTCTGCGTGTCCTACGCGGGAGTGACCTACGCCGACGAGAGCGGGCTGAGGTTCTACCACTTCAACACCACGACTGGCTCGTGGGAGGACATCACCGTGCCGCCGGTGGACACCGTCAACGACCAGATCTGCGGGATCACGAGCTCGCTCTCGCCCTTCGTGATCATCGAACGGACCTACGTCTTCGGTGGGTTCGTCGGTCCCAAGGCGCCACCGACCATCAACGGGGCCAAGGCCGGCAGCACGATTGGCATCAAGTTCAGCCTCGGCGGCGATCTCGGCCTCGGCGTCTTCGCAGACGGCACGCCAACGGTCCGGCAGATCAGCTGCTCGACGGGTGACTCGATCGGCGCAGCCGCGGCCGCCACGGGAACGCTGAAGTACGCCAGGCGAACCAGCTTGTACGCCTACAGCTGGGTGACGATGAAGACGTGGAAGAACACCTGTCGCGAGCTCACGCTCACGTTCCGAGACGGATCATCGGTATCGGTCTGGTATCGACTCAAGCCGTAGGCGCGCGCGGCAGGGAGCTTAACCCGCGCCGGCTCGGCGAAGGCGACCCGGATTCAGCGCCAGCGCGAGCGGGATCATGGTCAGGCTGACCGCGACCAGGATCCAGACGACGGCGTCGAAGCTGCCGGTCGCATCGCGCACGATGCCGAGCAGGACCGGCGAGGTCGCCGCCAGCGCGTAGCCGATCAGGAGCATGAACGCCGCGATCGACGCGGCGTCGGAGCCATCGCTGGCGACGTCGACGGGCAGGGTCAGCGCGAGCGGGAAGTACGCGCCGATCCCGAGACCCAGGCACGCTGCGCCGGCGAGCGCGACGATTGAGCCGGGGGCCTCACCCGGCGTCAGGGCGACGATCGCTGAGCCCGCCACCGACACGCCTGCCGCAAGGGTGAGCTGCGAGCGCCGGGTCCCGATCCGATCAGCAAAGGCGGGGACGGCGAGCGTGGACACGAGCCCGATCCCCGTCATCAGCGCGATCAATCCGCCGGCCTCGGCCGCGCTCCAGCCGCGCTCGACGTAGGTGCTGCCGAGCCACGTGATGCAGCCGTAGAAGAGGACGGACTGCGAGCCGAAGATGCCGCCAAGCAACCAGGCCGCCGGCCGTCGCCAGGGCAGGCTGGGGCGCCTCGGCCGCGCGCGGACGTGGTCGCGGTCGCGAGGCATGAGGACCAGCCAGGACACGAGCGACGCCACGGCGGCCGACGAGACGGCCAGGAACGAGCCGCGCCACCCGCCCAGGGCGGCGGCGAGCGGGACGGCAACCGCCGCCGTGATCGTCCCGCCGATCACGAACCCGACCACGTACGCGCCCGTGCCGGCTGCCGGGTGGTGCGGAAGTCGCGCCCGGACGACCATCGGCAGGATGGGCCCGACGAGCGCCATCCCGACGCCGATCCCGACCGTCGCGAGGAGCACCGTGGCCGCATCGGGGAGCAGCGCTCGCGCGATGCCGAAGCTCGCGACGAAGAGGATGCAAACGGCGACCGCGAGCTTGGGCCCGATCGAGCTCGCGAGCACTGGCCCGAGCGGCGCGAGGAGCCCCATGCACAGCACGGGGATCGTCCCCAGCAGGCCCGCGACGGCGTGCGACATCGAGAGCTCGTCCTGGACCTCGCCCACCAGGGGGCCGATGATCAACGCCTGGGTGCGGAACGCCAGCCCGACCAGCACGAGCGCGGCGACCACGCTGATCCAGCGGCTGTCGGTCGATTCCTGGCTGCGGGCGGTCATCGCGGGCGAGCGGGCGGTCCGGTCAGCCGCCGGCGCGGAGGCGCGCGCCGATCCGGGCGGCAGCGGCGCGAACCGCGCTCGCGATGCGGTCCTCGTCGCCGGGGGCGGGGAAGCGGTACGAGGGGCCGTGGGCGTGCACGGCCGCGACCACCTCCGCGCGCGCGTCGGCGATGGGCGCCGCTACGGAGCTGATCCCGTCCGAGTACTCGTCGCGGACCCAGACGTGGCCGTCGCGGCGCATCTCGCGCATCCGCTCGAGGAGTGCGGGCGCGTCGGTCAAGGTTCGCGGGGTGAATTGCTCCAGGGGCTCGGCAAGGTAGCGCGCGAGGGTGGGGGCAGGGAGCTGGGCCAGGAACACCTGGCCGGACGAAACGGCGTGCAGTGGAATCCTCGTGCCGGTCCAGTCGCGGACCTGGACGGGATTCGGGTTCGGCGGCTCCACCTGGTCCACGTACTGGACCGTCCAGCCGTCTCGGATCGAGACGCCCGCCGCCTCCTCGAGCTCCGCGGCGAGCTCGACGAGTGTTGGACGCGCGATCGCGACGATGTCCCAGGTCTCCCCGAGGCCGGATGCGACGGCCAGGAGGTCCGGCCCGAGACGGTAGCGACGCTCGCCGGGGACCTGCTCGACGGCGCCCTCGGCGGCGAGGGCCGAGAGAAGGCGCGCGGCGGTTGATTTCGGCACGCGGGCCGCGGTCGCGACCTCGCTCACGCCGAGCGGCCCGTTGCCGAGCGCACGAAGCACGGAAAAGGCGCGCCGGATGCTCTGGACTCCGATCGGGGGGCTGGACATGGGACCCTCACTGGGCTACCTTCGTGGCTCGATCGTTCCACTATACGGCACTGTTCCGCAATGCGGAACACCCAAGTGACCCGGGGAGGAGCGAGGTAGCAGCGGAGTGAAGGCTCGTGGCGGACGCGAACCAGGACTTCGATCTCGCAGCCCTTGCCGACGACGAGCTCGTCGAGCAGATGCACAACGACCTCTACGACGGCATGGCCCCGGAGATCATCCAGGGCACCAACCTGCTGCTCGGCCGCGGCTGGAGCCCGGACAAGGTGCTGAACGAGGCCCTCGTCGAGGGCATGCGGATCGTCGGCATCGACTTCCGCGACGGCATCCTCTTCGTCCCCGAGGTCCTCCTCGCCGCGAACTCGATGAAGGCCGGGATGGCCATCCTGCGGCCGCTGCTCGCCGAGACCGGCGCCAAGCCGATCGGCCGGGTCGTGATCGGCACCGTCAAGGGCGACATCCACGACATCGGCAAGAACCTCGTGGCGATGATGCTCGAGGGCGCGGGCTTCGAGGTCTTCGACCTCGGCATCAACACGGACGCGGACAAGTTCATCAACGCCCTCGAGGAGCACAAACCGGACATCCTGGGGATGTCGGCGCTGCTCACCACGACGATGCCCTACATGAAGGTCGTGGTCGCCGAGCTCGTCAAGCGCGGGATCCGCGACGACTACATCGTCCTCGTCGGCGGCGCGCCACTGAACGAGGAATTCGGCAAGGCCGTGGGGGCGGACGCGTATTGCCGCGACGCCGCGGTCGCGGTCGAGACGGCAACCGCGCTCGTGAAGGACCGCCGAGCCCGTGTCGCCTGAGGCTCGTTCCACGATGCGGCACGATGTGCCAACCTCGCGAGCCCCACTCGTCATCGGCTGTGGGGCGCTCGCCCCGGAGCTGGTGGCGCTGACGCGGCGCGCCGGCCTCCCGGCGATGGATCTGACCTGCCTTCCGGCGTCGCTCCACAACCGGCCCGAGAAGATTCCGGCCGCGGTTCGGGCGCGCATCCGCCGCGCGCGCGCCGATGGCTACGACCGCCTGTTCGTCGCCTACGCCGATTGCGGCACGGGCGGCCTCCTCGATCGCGTGCTCGAGGACGAGGGCGTCGAACGCCTGGAGGGCGCCCACTGCTACGAGATCTACGCGGGTCGCGCCGCCTTCGCGGCGCTCCACGATGCGGAACCGGGCACGTTCTACCTCACCGACTACCTGGTCCGGAACTTCGACCGGCTGGTGGTCCGCGGCCTCGGCCTCGACCGCCATCCGGAATTGCTGCCGATGTACTTCGGCAACTACCGCCGCCTCGTCTACCTCGCGCAGGCGGACGATCCCGAGCTGACGGCCGGCGCCGTCGCGGCCGCGGAGCGCCTGTGCCTCGCCTTCGAGCGTCGGCTGGTGGGCGTCGGCGAGCTCAAGGTGGCGATCAGCGCGTTTGCCCAGGCCGCGTAGGCGCCGCGCTCGATGGGTTCCCTGATCACGATCTGGTGGCGAGACATCCCGATGCAGGTCGTCGCCAGGGAAGGCCGCCGGACCGCGAAGCGAGTCCTCCACAAGCGCTTCCAGTTCGCCGTGGACAAGGCAGCGATGAACTCCGGAAAGAAGTCGTACGGCGACTACATCGAGGAGATGCAGCGCTCCGAGCGTCCGTGCGGCGATGATCTCGAGGCGGAAGCGGACGCCGAGATGGCGCGCCTCGAGGCCACGTATGCCAAGGACGTCCTCCACGAGCTGATCGCGAGCGGCGGCGTGGGGCCGCGGCTGTGAGCTCGATCACGCACACGGTCATCAGCTCGGCGCGACGTGAGGTCGTGATCGGGTTCGATCGCCCGTTCACGATCATCGGCGAGCGCATCAACCCGACCGGGCGGAAGCTCCTCGCGGAGGAGATGAAGGCCGGCGATTTCTCTCAGGTCGAGCGCGACGCGGTCGCCCAGGTCGAGGCGGGCGCCCAGATGCTCGACGTCAACGCGGGCATCCCGCTCGCGGACGAGCCGGCCATCCTCGCGAGGACGATCCAGCTCGTGCAGTCGCTGGTCGACGTCCCGCTCTCGATCGACTCCTCGATCGTGGAGGCGCTCGAGGCCGGGCTTGCGGTCTACCAGGGCAAGGCGCTCGTGAACTCCGTGACCGGCGAGGAGGAGCGCCTCGAGCGGGTGCTGCCGCTGATCCGCAAGTACGGCGCGGCGGTGGTGGCCATCTCCAACGACGACACCGGAATCTCGGAGGACCCGGACGTCCGGTTCGAGGTCGCGCGCCGCATCGTGGAACGAGCGGCGGACCACGGGATCCCGCGCGAGGACGTCGTCGTGGACCCGCTGGTCATGCCGATCGGGGCCATGCAGACGGCGGGGCAGCAAGTGTTCCGCTTGGTGAGACGGCTGCGCGAGGAGCTGGGGGTCAACACGACCTGCGGCGCCTCGAACGTCAGCTTCGGGATGCCGGATCGCGAGCGGATCAACGCCGCGTTCCTGCCCATGGCGATCGCCTCCGGGCTGACCAGCGCCATCGCCAACCCGCTCGCCGCCGAGGTCAAGGCCGCGATCATGGCCGCGGACGTCCTCATGGGCAACGACCAGGACGCGAGCCGCTGGATCCGGGCCCATCGCGAGGCCGCGGCGGTCCCTGCGGTCGCCGCGACGAAGGCCCTTCGGAACACGGACCTCGTGGCGCTGCCTGGCGGCGCGGCCGCCGCTCGCGACTCGGGCCCCGGCCCGGGCTCCGCGGACGCACCCGCCGCAGCCGGCAACCGGCCTCGGATCAACCGGCGTGCCCTCGCCGCGGCCGCGGCCATGCGGGACGCCGGCCAGCGCGGATGACGTCGGGAGACGCCCAGGTCATCTTCACGCCGTCCGGCCGGCGCGGCCGGTTCGAGCCGGGGACGACCATCCTCGATGCCGCCCGCTCGCTCGGCGTGGACCTCGATTCCGTGTGCGGCGGGCGCGGGCTGTGCGGCCGCTGCCAGGTGGTGCCGGCAGAGGGCTCGTTCCCGAAGCACGGCATCGAGTCGTCGGACGGCCACCTCTCGCCCCGCGGTGCCAACGAAGACGAGTACGACCGGTTGCGCGGGCTCGCGGCGGGCCGCCGGCTCGGCTGCCACGCGTCGATCCGCGGCGACGTCCTCGTCGACGTCCCGCCCGAGAGCCAGGTCCACCGCCAGGTCGTCCGGAAGGGCGTACCGGTTCGCGACTTCATCATCGACCCGGTCGTGCGGCTGCACGAGGTGGAGGTGGAGCCGCCGGCGCTCGACCGGCCGACGGGCGCGATCCGCCGGCTTCTCGAGGCCCTCGCACGGGAGTGGCGCGAGCTCGAGCCCCAGATCGAGCAGGTCTACGCCGACGCGTTCGTCCTGACCGCGATCCAGCCCGCGCTCGAGCTCGGCCACAACCGAGTCACCGTGGCGATCCACGACGGCAAGGTCATCAGCGGGGTCTGGCCGGGCCTGCACGATCGAGCGCTCGGGATCGCACTGGACATCGGGTCCACCACGATCGCCGGCCACCTCGCGGACCTGGCGACCGGAGAGGTCCTCGCCTCTGATGGCGTGATGAATCCCCAGATCCGGTTCGGCGAGGACCTCATGAGCCGCGTGAGCTACGCGATGCTCCACGAGGGCGGGGCGGTCGAGATGACCCGCGTGGTCCGGGAAGCGGCCGGGAGCCTGATCACGGGGCTGGCGTCGCGGGCGGACGTGCCGCTCGAGGACGTGCTCGAGCTCGCCATCGTCGGCAACCCGATCATGCATCACCTCCTGCTCGGCATCGACCCGACCCCGCTCGGCTCCGCGCCGTTTGCGCTTGCGACCGATGGCGCGGTCCGGATCAAGGCGTCCGAGATCGATTTGCCGGGCCATCCCGGCGCCCGGGTCTACCTGCTGCCGTGCATCGCGGGCCACGTTGGCGCGGACGCGGCCGGGGTGATCCTCTCCGAGACGCCGTACCTCGCGGACGAGGTGACCCTCATCGTCGACGTCGGGACGAACGCGGAGATCGTGCTGGGCTCGCGGGACCGGCTGCTCGCCGCGTCCTCCCCAACGGGGCCGGCGTTCGAGGGTGCCCAGATCTCGGGCGGCCAGCGAGCCGCGCCCGGCGCGATCGAGCGGGTGCGAATCGACAAGGCCACGCTGGAACCGCGGTTCCGCGTCATCGGCTCGTCACGATGGTCGGACGAGACCGGGTTCGATGCCTCCACGCGGCGGACCGGCGTCACGGGCATCTGCGGCTCGGGGATCGTCGAGGTCATCGCCGAGCTGTTCCTCGCGGGCGTGATCACCCAGGACGGCAAGATCGATGGCGACATGGCGGCGCGGAGCCCGCGCGTGGTCGCGGACGGGCGGACGTTCAGCTATGTGCTCCACCATGCGCGACCCGGGGCGGATCTCGGGGACGGCGAAGTGGGGCCCGCGTCCCCGCGGCTGCTCATCACCCAGAACGACGTCCGCGCGATCCAGCTCGCGAAGGCGGCGCTCTACGCGGGAGCGAGACTCTTGATGGACCACCTCGGGGTCGAGACCGTCGATCGGGTGAAGCTCGCGGGCGCGTTCGGGAGCCAGATCTCCCCGCTCCACGCGCTGATCCTGGGGCTCGTGCCCGATGCGCCGCTGGAACGCGTCGGCGCGGCCGGGAATGCCGCGGGCACCGGGGCGCTCATCGCGCTGCTGTCGGGCGAGGCTCGGCGCGAGATCGAGCGGGTCGTCCGGACCGTGGAGAAGGTCGAGACCGCGGTGGAGCCGCGCTTCCAGGAGCACTTCGTCGATGCGATGGCCCTGCCCCACGCCAAGGATCCATCGCCGAATCTCGCCTCCGTGGTTGAGCTCCCCGCGCGCCCCGGCGCGCGCGGCAGCGACGACGGACCGGGCGCGGCTCGTCCATCCTCATCGCGTCCACCGAACCGGCGGCGCGCCACGTCCGTGCCGAGCTCACAGCCATGAGCCGCAATCGGCGGTCACCTACGCGCCTGGCGCGTCGTGAACGTGCTCGAGGGGCAATCGGCGGTCACCTACGCGCCTGGCGCGTCATATCGCATAGGCCGGGCGGTCGCACGGCACGGCTCCGCCGTTTGCCCGATCGGAACCGGCGTCGCCGTCGGCGGACACCCACTTCCAGGCATCGATCGGCGGACAATTCGTGGATACCACGCGCAAGGCGCGTGCCTGACCGGCGGCGGGGCCGCAGGAGGCGGACGATGACGGACAGCCCGACGCCCGCGCGAGGCGGTCCTGATGACGGCGCCCGCGGTCGGCCCGGTGGTGGTCGCGCGGCACGTCACGCGGCGAGACAGGCGGCGGCGCACGCTCACGGAGCGCCATTCCTCACCCGCTCGCTGAAGCCGTACGAGATCCTCGACGAGGAGGGCCTCAGCCTCATCGAGCACAACGCCGACACGATCCTCGAGGAGGTCGGGATCGTCTTCCGCGGCGATCCCGAATCGCTCGTCACGCTGCGCAACGCCGGCGCCGACATCCAGGGCGAGCTGGTCAAGTTCCCAAGGGGCATGGCACGGCAGATCGTCCAGGCGAGCGCGCCGCGCACCTACACCCAGTTCGCCCGGAACCCGGAGCGAAGCGTCCAGATCGGTGATCCCTACACGGTCCTGGCGCCCAACTACGGCAGCCCCTTCGTCCGTGACCTCGACAA
>DATLDP010000113.1:0-2889 GCA_035525825.1 Candidatus Limnocylindria bacterium | reverse complement strand
AGGATCCTGGTGACGCTAGCGGAGAGGCCATACCCGTTCCCATCCCGAACACGGAAGTCAAGCTCTCCAGCGCCGAAGATACTGAGAGGGCAGCCTTTCGGGAAAATAGGTCGTCGCCAGGATCTTGTGCTTTCCGGCGATTTCCTCCGGCGGCGCCGTGGGCGCCATCGTTCCGGGCCGCCAGCCATTGGCTATGCTGCCGCGGATGGAAACGGCCGGCCCGGGCGAGTCGCCCGCCGATGACGCACCCGACGCCACCCATTCCGAGCCCTCGCTGACGGATCGCGAGCCCAGGCCATCTCCGGCTGCCCTCTCGAGCGTCCAGCCTGGTGATCCAGCCCTGCCTCGTGGTTGCCCGTTCCTGATCGCGGCGGACGGAGGGTGGCGCCTCGATGCGCCCACGCGGGAGCATCGCTGTGCTGCGTTCACGCCGCACGCATCCCTCTCCCTGGATAAGCAATCCCGGCTCTGCCTCACCGCGGCGCACACCGGGTGCGCGACGTTCCTCGCGTCGGCGGCGGCTCGAGAGGAACGGCTCGGCGCCCCACCGGCGGATCGCGCGACCCGCTGGGGGCTCGCTCGAACCACCACGATCATCGAGGATCCGGGCGGGCTCCGGGCTCGCGTGCTGGGCGCAGCCCTCGACCGGCGGCGCTGGCCGGCGGTTCCCGCCGTGCTCCTGGTGACCACGCTGTTCACCCTGGCCGTCTCCGGCTTCCGCGCCGGCGCACCCACGAATGCCGCGGCGACGGCGGGCCCGAGCCGATCCGGAGGGACGCCCGCAGACACCGCGCAAACCACGACGCCACTGGTCTCCCCCGTGGGCCCTGCGGCGACCGAGGTGTTGACGTCCCCGCCTTCGGTCGCTCCATCGGCCGCTCCCGCGACGGCGAAGCCGACCGCGAAACCGACCGCGAAACCCGCGGCGAGCTTCCGAACCTACGGGGTGGTCTCGGGCGACACCCTCAGCGCCATCGCGGGCCGATTCGGCACCACCGTGCAGGCGATCGTGGCACTGAACAACCTCGCCGACGCGTCGAGCCTCAGCATCGGCCAGGTGCTGCGCATCCCCTGACGCGGCTCACCGCTGGCAGGTCCGGCACCAGCTGGTGGCCTCGCTCCGCGAGCTGATCTCGCTGATCCGGCCGCCGCATCGGGGACAGGCCTCGCCGCCCTTGAGGTGCACCGCGAGGAAGTCCCGAACCTGCTTCTCGAATGTCGGCGGCACGCGCTTCCGAAGCACCCCGATCGCGGTCGAGAGCGTCGTTCGGGTCGCCTCGTAGAGCGCATCGATCTCTTCGGGGGCGAGCGAGGAGCGCTTGCGGAACGGGCTCAGCTTCGCGGCATGCAGGATCTCGTCGCTGTAGGCGTTCCCGATGCCCGCCACGAATGCCTGGTTTCGCAGGAGGGCCTTGAGCTCGCCTGGATGCTTTCGGATCCGCTGGCGCCACACCTCCAAAGTGAGCTCTGGGCTGTCGGCGTCGAGGCCCAGGTCCGCATCCCCGAGGCCGGGGACGGGCCGGTTGGACCCGGCGGGAAGCAAATAGACCTTTCCCATCTGGCTCGGATCGCGGTAGCGGATCTCGGCAGCCGCATCGTCGCCTGGAAGCCAGCTCGCCTTGACCGTCCACCGGGCGGAATCCTTCGGGCCTCGCGCGCGCGATCCGAAGGAGAGGATGACGGCCGTGCTCGCGGGCAGCTTGACGCCCGGGGACGCCAGCTGGAACCGACCGGTGAGCATCGCGTTGACCGCGACCCGGTCCCGCTCGAGGTCGATCAGGATGAACTTGCCTCGTCTTCGGACGGCCTCGAGTCGTTGCCCGACGAGGGCCTGCAGGTCCGCCGGAGTCCCGCGGACGGCAAGGGGCGCCGGCGCCTCCGCGCGCTCGATGGAACGGCCCGCGAGCGCGGCGTGAAGGGCGTCCGCGACGATCGCCAGATCGGGCAATTCGGGCACGGCGGCGAATTGTAGCCGCGTGGACGAGCGTGCTAGACTCCGCGGGCCCTTCGGGGCGGAACAGCAGAACAGCCTCGCTCACCCCTGTTCGAGCTCGAAGGAGCGGACCGCGGCCCACCATCCGACGGACCACTTGATCGCAGACCCGACGGCCTGGGCGAATCGCTCGGGCCGTTTCGATTCCGAAGGAGATCGCGATACAGGAGAACGAATTGACCGAAGAGCAGCAGGGCGGGACGCAGCCGCCGGCCGAGGCGAATGCCGAGGCCCAGGCGTCCGACCAGACCGTCGGCACGGTAGCCGTGGCCGACGAGCCCGCCGAGAGCCCCAGCCTCGAGAACGAGGCCAACGGGATGGACGCCAGCGCGATGGACGATCGATCGGAGGCCGTGACGCCCCCCGAGGCGGTCACCGAGACGGCGCCGGACACCACCGAGGAGGCCGAGGCCCTGGCGCCCGAGACGGGCACGCCGGAGGCCATCGCCACCGAGATGCCGGGCCCAGCTGACGAGTCCTCGGAGAGCGCCGCCACACCGGAAGCCGCGGAAGCGGCCGTCGAGCCTGCGGCGACCGAGCCCCAACCCGCCGCGACCGAGCCCGCATCCGCGGCGGATGCGCCCGCAGCCGAAGCTGCGGACGAGGCGCCCGCCTCGACCGACGCCGAGGCCGCTGCCGCCCCCGAGCCGGAGGCCGCCGCCGAGCCGGAAGTGGCCGCCGAGCCCGAGGCCGCTGCCGCCCCTGCTCCCAAGCCCGTGCCGACCGGCCCCGAGCCCACCACGATGGAGGAGCTCCTCGCCGAGCAGGACTCCGACATCAAGAGCTTCAAGCACGGTGATGTCGTCGAAGGCACCGTCGTCCGCATCGACAAGGACGAGGTCCTGGTGGACATCGGCGCCAAGAGCGAGGGCGTCGTCAGCAACCGCGAGCTGTTC
>DATLDP010000043.1:0-3348 GCA_035525825.1 Candidatus Limnocylindria bacterium | reverse complement strand
GGTAGACGTAGAACGCGGGCTTGGCGTCCTGGACCATGACGCCGCTCTTCAGCCACTCGTTCAGCGTGGCCGCGGCGCCCTGGTACTTGTCCTTGCCCGGCTCGTCCTTGCGCAGGATGACCCGGATCAGGTTGTGCTCGTGCTTCTTGTAGTACTCGTCCTGAAGCGCCGGGTTGATCTTGTCGTACGGCTGGGTGGTCAAGGGCGTCAGGTCCTTGGCCTTGGACGTGTCGAAGTGCACGCCCTTAAACGGATAGATTTTCGGCATTGCTCGCTCCGCAAACGCGCTCGTAGAGCGCTTCATATTGGGGAACCACCCGGTCGACGTCAAACATTTCTTCCGCCCGCCGGCGGCCCGCCTCGCCCATCGCCGCGGCCAGGGCCCGATCCCGCAGGATTTCCGCCGCCGCGGCGGCCAGGGCCTCGACGTCGCCCACCGGCGCCGTCCGCCCGCAGGATTCCGTGACGACCTCCGACACGCCGCCCGACTCGGTGGCCACGACCGGGACGCCGCAGGCCATCGCCTCGAGCACGGACATGCCGAAGCCCTCGAACTCGCTCGTCGACAGGAGCAGGCCCGCGTTCTTCAGGTGGGATTCGATCTCCGGGTCCTCCCCGATGAAGCGGACGTGCTTGAGGATGCCCAGCTTCGACGCCAGCTCGCGCGTCGCCTCCTTCTCGGGCCCCCCGCCCACCAGCACCAGCGTCGCCGGGACCCGGCGCCGGATCAGGTAGAAGGCCCGGATCGCGTCCGCGGTCCGCTTGACCGGGCGGAAGTTGGAGACGTGGACGATCGTGAGTTCGCGGGGCCCGGAGGCCGGCGTGAAGCGCCGGATGTCGACGAAGTCCGGGATCACGTGGATCTTCGGGGAGACGTCGAACCAGGACAGCGTCTTGTCGCGGAGGAAGCCGCTGACCGCCGTGATGGCGTCGCTGCGCTCGAGGCCGAACCTCGTGGCGCGCGTGAACGACGCGTCCTGTCCCACGAGGAGGATGTCCGTCCCGTGCAGGGTGGTGACCGTCTTCAGCTTCTGGCCGGTCATCTCCTTCGCCAGGAACGCGCTCACCGCGTGGGGGTAGGCGTAGTGGCAGTGGAGGACGTCGAGGTCGACCTCGGCGACGCGGCAGGCGGCGGCCATGCCGTAGGAGGGGTACTCGAAGAGCGGGTACTGCGGGATCGAGATCTCGTGCCACTGGAAGCGGTCGCTGTGCGGGCGCAGCCGGAACGGGGACCGGTAGCTGAACAGGTGGACGTCGTGGCCGCGGGCCGCGAGGGCCATCCCCAGCTCCGACGCGATGACGCCGCTGCCGCCCGAGGTCGGATAGCAGAGGATGCCGATCTTCATTCGAGAATCGCGTCCGCCTCGATCTCCACCACCATGTCCGGATCGATGAGCTTCGAGATCTGGATCATGGCCGTGGCGGGCCGGATGTCCTTGAATACCTCGCCGTGGGCGCGGCCGTACTCCTCCCACCGGGCGATGTCCGTGACGAAGAGGCGGGTCCGGACGACGTCCTTGAGCGTGGCGCCGCCCTTGGCGAGCGCCTTCTCGATGTTGCGGAGCGTCTGGATCGTCTGCTGGTACGGGTCGCCCGGGCCGACGATCTTGCCGTTCTCGTCCGTGGCGGTGGTTCCCGAGACGGCGATGGTCTTGCCGACCTTCACCGCCCGCGAGTATCCGATGATCGGCTCCCACTTGGAACCGGTGGAGATGTTCTGGCGTGCCATGCGTCCTCCGGAATAACGGGCGCCCCCGCGGGGACCCGGATCAATGCTTAAAGTGCCTCATCCCCGTGAGCACCATCGGGATGTTGCGCTTGCGCGCCACCGCGATCACTTCCTCGTCCCGGATGGAACCTCCGGGCTGGATGACCGCCGTCGCGCCCGCGTCGAGGCAGGCCTCGAGCGCGTCGGGGAACGGAAAGAAGGCGTCGCTGGCCACGACCGAGCCCTTCACGCGGTCCGCGGCCTTCCGCACCGCGATGTACGCCGAGTCGACCCGGCTCATCTGGCCGGCGCCCACGCCCACGACCGTCTCGTCCTTCGCCAGCACGATCGCGTTCGAGCGCACGTGCTTGCAGACCGTCCAGGCGAACATCAGGTCGCGGGTCTGCGCCTCGTCGGGCTGCCCCACCACGGGCTTGACCTCGGCGGTCAGCGCGTCGTCGGGCGACTGCACCAGGATGCCGTCGCGGATGGTCCGGACCTGGATCCAGCCCGTCCCCGTCGGGGCAGCCGTGCCGGCTTCGAGGATGCGGAGGTTCTTCCCCCACTTGGTCCGCTCGCGGAGGACGTCCACCGCGCCGCGCGCGAACTGCGGCGCGACGATGCCCTCGAGGAAATTCTCCTTCACCGCGATCGCCTCGGCGGTCGCGACGTCGACGATGCCGTTGAACGCGGCCAGGCCGCCGTAGGCGGAGACCGGGTCGCCCGAGAGCGCCTTCTTGAAGGCCTCCAGCGGCGTCTCGGCGCAGCCGGCGCCGCAGGGGTTGTTGTGCTTCACGATCACGCAGGCCTGGCGGCGGAGCTCGCGCGCCAGCTCGAAGGCGCTGTCGAGGTCCAGGAGGTTGTTGTAGGACAGCTCCTTGCCGCCCAGGAACGTGGCGTGGGCGACCGACGGCGTCGTGCGGAACGACGACCGGTACGAGGCGGCCTTCTGGTGCGGGTTCTCGCCGTAGCGCAGGTCGTCCAGCTTCTCGAACTGCAACGTCAGCAGATCCGGGAATTCCTCGCGACCGCCGAGGTAGGACGCGATCGCGCCGTCGTAGCGGGCGGTGTGCGTGAAGGCCTTCACCGCGAGCTCGCGCCGGAGCATCTCGCTCGTCGAGCCCTCGCGGCGGCGCAGGTCCTCGGTCACCCGCTCGTAGTCGGCCGGGTCGGTGACCACCGTGACGTACTTGTGGTTCTTGGCGGCCGAGCGGATCATCGAGGGGCCGCCGATGTCGATGTTCTCGATCGCCTCCTCGAAGGCGACGTTCGGCCGGGCGACGACCTCGCGGAACGGGTAGAGGGTCACGACCACCAGGTCGATCAGCCGGATTCCCTGCTTCTCCGCCTGCGCCATGTGCTCCTTGGAGTCGCGGACGCACAGGATGCCGCCGTGGATGCGCGGGTGCAGGGTCTTCACGCGGCCGTCCATGATCTCGGGCGAGCCGGTGTATTCCGAGACGTCCGTGATCTTGACCCCGCCGTCGCGCAGCGTCTTCGCGGTCCCGCCCGTCGAGAGGATCTCGACGCCGAATTCGGTGAGGCGGCGGGCGAAATCGACGATCCCGGTCTTATCGAAAACGCTGAGGAGCGCGGTTTGGATTTTCATGAGCGGCGGCATTGTACGAGCCGCACCGGGC
>DATLDP010000042.1:0-14418 GCA_035525825.1 Candidatus Limnocylindria bacterium | reverse complement strand
GTCGGCCCCGACGACGATCGCGTCCAGCCCGAGCCTGCGGAAGATCGCGTCGTACGCCGCCCAGTGCTTGCGATAGCTGACGTCGAGGCCGGCGTCGTCGAGGTCCACCGAATACGAGTCCTTCATCACGAACTCGCGGACCCGGATGAGGCCGCCACGGGAGCGAGGCTCGTCGCGGAACTTCGTCTGGAAGTGGTAGACGATCATCGGCAGCTGTCGGTAGCTCTGAACGATGTCGCGGAGCAGCATCGCGACGACCTCCTCGTGGGTCATCGCGAGGACCATGTCGCGCTCGCCGCGGTCCTTGAACCGGACGAGCTCCGGGCCGATCTTCTGGTAGCGCCCGCTCTCTTTCCAGACCTCGGCCGGATGGACGACAGGCATCTCCATCTCCTGTCCGCCGATCGCGTTGATCTCCTCGCGGATAACCTGCTCGACGCGATCGCTGACCCGCTTGCCGAGGGGCAGCAGGGAGTAGATCCCCGACCCGAGCTGCCGCACGTAGCCGGCGCGGAGCAGCAGCCGATGCGACGGCATCTCGGCCTCGCCGGGATCGTCGCGCAGGCTCGTGAAGAACAGCTCGCTCAGTCGCATGGGACGCGAAGGATACCGGGACGGGAGCGGGCGACGTCCGGATCCGCCGACGGGCGCGTCGCCTGTTAGCCTCTCCCCCGTGCTCGACGGCTTCAGCCTGCTCCTGATCGTCGTCCTCGTGCTGGCCGTTGGCTTCGACTACATCAACGGGTTCCACGACACCGCCAACGCGATCGCGACGTCGGTGTCCACCCGGGCCCTGCGGCCGAGCCACGCGATCCTGATGTCGGCGACGGCCAACTTCGTGGGTGCCCTCAGCGGCACCGCAGTCGCCAAGACGATCGCCTCGGGCATCGCCACCACGCCCACGGGTGACGAGGGCCAGATCGTGGTGGCGGCCGCGCTCATCGGCGGCATCACGTGGAATCTCCTGACGTGGCGGCTCGGGATCCCGTCGTCGTCGAGCCATGCGCTGATCGGCGGGCTGATCGGCGCCGCGATCGCCTCCTCGGGCACGCAGTCGCTCAACGGCCCCGGCATCTACGACAAGGTGATCTTCCCGCTCATCGCCTCGCCGATCCTCGGTGTCCTCATCGGGTTCGGGCTGATGGTGATCCTGCTCAACGTCTTCCGACGAGCCCACCCGAAACGGATCAACGATCGGTTCCGGCGACTCCAGGTCATCTCCGCCGCGTACATGGCGTTCAGCCACGGCTCCAACGACGCCCAGAAGACGATGGGCATCATCACCCTCGCGCTCGTGTCCGGCGGCATCATCGCCGAGCCGACCGTCCCGCTCTGGGTGATCATCCTCGCGGCGTCCGCCATCTCCCTGGGCACCGCGGCCGGGGGCTGGCGGATCATCAAGACGATGGGCCAGCGGGTCGTGAAGCTCGATCCGGTTCACGGCTTCGCGGCCGAGACCACCGCGGCGACGATCATCTTCGGGGCGTCGCACTTCGGGATGCCCGTCTCGACGACCCATGTCATCTCGTCCGCGATCATCGGCGTCGGCTCGAGCGATCGTCTCTCGGCCGTTCGGTGGGGCGTCGCCGGCAATATCGTCATCGCCTGGGTGCTGACCATCCCGGCGTCGGGGGCCGTGGCGTGGCTGTCGTGGGAGATCCTCAGCCGAGTCCTCTGAGCCCCACGTAAGAGGCGGGCGTCAGGCCGGGCGTCAGGCCGAGCGCCGCAGCACGTAGCCGGTGCCGCGGACCGTCTCGAGGAGCGTCGGCTTCGAGGGGTCGTGCTCGATCACCGCGCGGAGCCAGTGGACGTGGACATCGACCGTCCGCGTCTCGCCCGGGTAGTCGTAGCCCCACACCTGCTCGAGGAGCTGATCGCGGGTCACGACCTGGCCACGATGGCGCAGCAGGTACGCGAGCAGGTCGAAGACCTTCGGCTTGACCGGGAAGACGTCGCCGTCGCGCAGGATCCGATGCCCCGCGAGGTCGACCTGGACTCGCCCGACGTCGATCGGCTCGGGCCGCGGCCCCGCCAGATCATTCGCGTCGCCACCCGTGCTCCCCGCCTGGCCGTCGAAACGCCGGAGCACCGCCCGAATCCGCGCGGACAGCTCGCGGAGGCTGAACGGCTTGGTCACGTAATCGTCCGCGCCGAGCTCCAGCCCGACGACCTTGTCCACCTCGGCGTCGCGCGCGGTGAGCATCACGATGGGCACCGAGGACTCCGCCCGGACCTGGCGCGTCACCTCGAGGCCGGACAGCTCCGGCAGCATCAGGTCGAGCAGGAGGAGATCCGGTTGGACGCGCCGGAACTGTTCGAGCGCCGCGCGCCCGTCCCCCGCCTGGTCGACCGTGAATCCGTCCGCCTCGAGCGCCTCCGCGAGGGTCTCGCGAAGCGTCGGCTCGTCCTCGACGACCAGGATCCTTCTCGCCACGCCCCCGAGTCTACGGACGATTGTTAACGCCGAATTGGCTCAGCCCTTGCGAGGGGTCATGTAGTACTCGATGAACGACCGGCACTTGCCGTCGTCCCCGAACTCGAGGAGCCAGTTGTTGTAGTAGATCCGGTCCAGCGTGGTCCGCGAAGCGTCGGTGAAGTAGGAGCTGGTGCCGATGGCCACCGCGCGACTCCCGTCCACGGCGTAGGGCTCGTATTCGCCGAGATAGGTGCCGGGGGCGTCGCGATCGCTCGCGTTGCCGCCGGGATTCACCCAGGCATCGACGACGGCCTCGCGGCCCACAACTGGCTCATCGGCCGGGTGGAAGCGGTACTCCGCATCGTCGGTGAAGAGCGCGGCGACCTCGTCGGCGTCGTAGGTCTGCCAGGCATGCTCGTAGGCATCCAGCCACGCCTGGACGTGCTCGTGGGTGATGTGGTGCGGCATCAGGCGCTGACCTCCGATCTTTCGAGGGTGGTGATGGCGGCGTCAAGCCGCTCGAGAACCCGCTCGCGGCCGAGCGCGACGAGCGAGTCGAACAGGGGCGGCGTCGCGGTGCGGCCCGTGACGGCGACGCGGATGGCCATGAACAGGTCGCCGGCCTTCCAGCCGCGCGATTCGGCAAGCGCGCGCATCGGTGGCTCGAGCTCGTCGGCCTCGAACGTCACGGCGCCGGTGGTCTCGGCAATCGAGTCGCGCGCGGCCCGCAGCGCCTCGAGCGTCGTGGCCGCGTCCCAGCGCTTTGGCACGAGCATCGCCGCGTCCACGGTCACGCGGTCCTGCCACAGGAAGCCGATCAGCTCCCCAACCGAACCGAGCGTGGGCAGGCGCTCCTGGATGATCGGGACGAGCGGGCGGAGCTCCTCGGCGGTCGGGACGTGGTCGATGCGGCCGGCATCGCGATCCGCCTCGAGGAACGGCTGGAGGCGGGCGATCAGGTCGTCGGTCGAGAGCTTCCGGATCCACTGGCCGTTGAGCCACTCGAGGCGGACCTTGTCGAAGACCGCGCCGCCCTTCTGGACATGCTCGAGGTCGAATCGTCCCGCCAGCTCGTCCAAACTGAGGATCTCCTCCTCGGTCCCGGTGGACCAGCCAAGGAGCGCGAGGAAGTTCACCATCGCCTCCGGCAGGTAGCCCTGGGCCCGGTAGTCGGCGATCGCGGTCTGACTCTTGCGCTTGCTCATCTTGGTCCGGTCGGGATTGAGGATGAGCGGCAGGTGGGCGAACTTGGGGAGCGCGTGGCCGAGCGCGTGGAACAGCAGGATGTGCTTCGGCGTATTCGAGAGGTGGTCCTCTCCTCGGATGATGTGGGTCATCGCCATCTCCGCGTCGTCGACGACCACGGTGAAGTGGTAGAGCGGGGTGCCGTCGCCGCGGACGACCACGAAGTCGCCGCCGATGTTGGCGGTATCGATCTCGACGTCGCCGCGGACCTCGTCGTGGAAGCGCACCTTCTCAGCCGGGACGCGGAAGCGCAGGGCGCCGCGTCGACCATCTGCCACCTTCGCGGCTCGCTCCTCGGGCGTGAGATTCGCGCATCGACCGACGTACCTCGGCGGCAGGTGGGCCGCCTCCTGGGCCTTCCGGTCGGCGTCGAGCTCCTCGGGGGTGCAGTAGCAGGGATAGACGAGGTCCTTCGCCAGCAGCTCCTTCGCGGCCACCGCGTATCGCTCCAGCCGCTGCATCTGGCGATAGGGCGCATACGGCCCGCGATCCTCGCCGCCCGCGCTGTCCGGCCCCTCGTCCCACGCGATCCCGAGCCAGTGCAGGAGCTCCAGGATGTCCGCCTCGAACCCGACCGTGCTCCGAGCGACGTCCGTGTCCTCCAGCCTCAGCACGAACGTGCCGCCCGTCCGGCGCGCGTACAGGTAGTTGAACAGCGCCGTTCGCGCGGTCCCGATGTGCAGCGGGCCGGTCGGGCTCGGGGCGATCCTCACGCGGGGTACGGACATGCCGGTCAGCCTAACAGGGATGACCGGTGTTCATGCCCTATCCGGTTACGTTGCTCATCTCCCGCTCGATGACGTTGCCGGTCTCGAGCAGGATCGCGCGGGCGAGGCGATAGGCGTCACCGATCCGCGCCATCACGAGGCTGCCAACACGGCCCCGGGCGCAGGGCGCCCGACAGGTTCCGGGTCAGCGGCCAGGCACGCGATGGAAGAGGATCGGGTCCGCCTCGCCGGGGAGGACCAGCACGAGGCCGGCCGGGCGAAGGCCGAGGGTCGCACGTCCCAGCGGGCCATCGAGGGTCAGCGAATCGAGCGACTCCGAGCGAGCGAGGATCGAGACGTGGGCGCCGGGCCGAAGCCCACGCGCCTCGAGGTAGGAGAGCAGGCCCGCGTCCTCTTCCGCCGCCTCGGTGATCCGGTAGATCGTGGCTCGCTGGCCCGCCTCCGTGTCGGAGAGCGGCGTGCCGGCGGGCCGCCGACGGGCCGTCTCGGCGTCGAGCGGGTTGCCGTGCGGACACGTCTCGGGGTGGCCGAGCAGCTCGTCCAGCTGCGCCTCGACGCGAGGCGAGATCGCGGCCTGGAGGCGCTCGGCCTCGACATCGGATTCGGCCCAACCGAGCCCGACGATCTCGGTGAGCAGCCACTCGCACAGCGCGTGGCGCCGAAAGATGCCGTCCGCGGCGGTTCGACCGGGCTTCGTGAGCTGGAGCTCGCGGCCCTCCGCGAGGTGCACGAGGCCATCTGCGGCGAGCCGGCGGAACATCTCGCTCGCCGCCTGGGTGGTGACGCCGAGCTTCCGCGCCACCTGCGACGCGGTGATCCGGGAGCCGTCGCCGGCCATGATCCGGAGCGTGAGCAGGTACTCCTGCGCGGAGCTGGAGAGGTCGTTCGAAGGCTTGTGCCGGCCCTCGCCTCCGAGTCCCGCCGGACGGGTCACGAGGCGCCCCGCATCGGATCACGAGCCGGGCCGGCCGGTGAGCCGGCGCTGCCACGTCGGCGCCGCAGCTCCATCGCCGACCACGCGATCCCGACCAGCCACGCCACCCCGAGGAGGAACCACATCGAGAATGCGGCCTCGGGCTCGCCCGAGCCGCCAGCGGCGAGCAGGAGGGCGCTGATCGGGAGGAGCGCGATGAGGACGGCGATCGATCCGCCGGCGAGCAGGCGGGCGATCGGCGGCAAGAGGAGCAGCAGCCCGAGGATGCCCGCCTGGGCGAGCCAGGGCAGGAGCGGCTCCGTGCCGCCGCATGCCGCCGAATACGTCGAGCAGCCGGTCACGTCGCCGATCAGCGCGGCGGCGGCGAGTCCCACCGGCGGCCACGCGACCAGCGCGATCCCGAGCCTGCGGATCGGGTCATCGGCAGCGCCACCAACCAGCTCCCGAGGCGATGTCCCCAACGCCCCGAACATGCCGGCGCGCGATCCGGCCTCGCCCGGGGTAGCGCGGCTGTTCCACGTGGCCGCTCGCTGCGCTTCCTGGCCCGCGGTCGCTGCTGCGGATGCCCGGGCAGGCTCGTCTCGCTGCTCCCACCGGCGAGCTCGATCCGGCCGCGCGGCGGCGCCGGGTCGCACGGCGGCGTCGGGTTGCACGCCTCGTCCACGTCGCACCGGACGGTCACCGGTGGCCTCCCGCGATGGCTCGTCGTCGATCGTCCAGGCAGCCCCGGACGTCGAGGACGAGGCCTCGCGGCGCGCGATTGGCTCCGCGCCGGCTCCCGCGGTGGTCGCCTCCGTTGCGAGCGTCGTCTCGTCAACACCCCCGGCGGCGAGTCGCCGCGCCCGCTGCTGGTATTCGGGGCCGTGCTTTCGAGGATCGGCGTACTCGCGCGGGTTGATGATCCAGTACTCCCCGCTCGACGGGCCGTACCAGGCCGCGCCGCTCCACGCGGGGTCGTTCGGGTCGCGCGCCTCGTCATACGAGGTCGAGCCGAGGGTCGCCTTGCGCGTCGAGCGCCGGGGCCGACCGCTCCCGGACGCACCGGTCGTTCCCGTTGCGCGTGCACCGGCGCCCGTGGTGCCGCCTGCCCGACCGCGACTGCCGCCAGCCGGGTCGGCACCCGCCCCGGGTGCGCCTCTCGTCCCGCCCGCGCTCGGCGCGGTCCCCCGGGCGCCGGCGCCAGGGCCGGTCCCCCGCCCTGCCCGAGCCCGCTCACGCGCCGCCCGGGCGCGAGCCGGATCCGCGCGCCATGGCTCCGCCGGTGGGGGTGTCGGAGCCCGCGACGTCCGCACGCCCCCGATCACCCGCCCGGTTCGGAGCCGCTCGTAGGCCTCATGGATGGCAAGGAAGCGCGGCAGTGTCGCCTCGCCCGCGGAGTCGGGGTGGAACTCCTTTGCCAGCTGCCGGTAGGCCCGCTTGATCTCGGCCGCGGACGCGCCTGGCGCGAGGCCAAGGGTCCCGTACGGATCGTCGATCGGCTGGGGTCGCTCCGGCACGCGTCAAGCGTACGGCTTCGTGCTCGCGCAGCGGTGTAGCGCAGCAGCTCGCCGGATGTGCGCGTGGCAGCAACTTCGACGAGGCCGATGGCGCAACGCACTGGATTCGAGGCCGGCGCCTGGCGAAGGTGGCTCCGATGTGCGCACCACGCACGCCGCGACGTGCAAGGCGCGTCGCAACAATGCTGCGTGAGCCAACCTGGTCGAAACGGTGCACCAGGCGCACATCGGCGGCCATTGCCGGGTCAGGGCTCGGGACCCCCCGCGTCGCGACCGAAGCGCGAGCTGCTAGCGCAGCAGCTCCCCGATCGGGGCCAGCTCGAACGCGGCGATGGCCTCGGCGGCGGGGCGGCCGCGCGGATCGGGGCTCACCGGGCGGTGATACCGCCCCAGCATTCGGAGCGGCTGGCCGTCAAGCACGCCCGCCTGGGCGAGCGCCTCCACGGACGCGGCGGAGGTCGCGCGGTCGGATGCGCCCCCGTCCTCGACCTTGAGCGCGAGCCCGGTCGCGGCCGCGGAGCTGCCGCGGGCGCGAGGCCCGGGCAGGATGGCGAAGCAGCGGAGCCCCTCGGCGCCACCCTTGGCCACCACGCGACCCGGCAGCGCCTTCGCGACCGAAGTGTCCAACCGATCCCGCGATCCACCGACCATCTCCGGGTGCGCCAGCATCGCGTCGCGCACGACGCGCAGCGAGCCCGCGATCGCCGTCCGCGGGTCGCCCGCCTGCACGGACTCGGGATCCGCCAGGAAGGCGTAGGCCCGCGCTATCTCCCGGAGGGGAAAGGCGAACGTCTGGACGCCGCAGGCATCGGTGCCCGCGACCAGCTTCGAGGGTTGTGTCCCGAAGGCGGCGGCCACGCTCTCGCGCGCGGCAACCTGGGTGGGGTGATCCTCGCGCCAGTACTCCTCGACCGGCCAGCCACCGAGGCGAGCGAGCAGCAGGAACGAGGCGTGATAGCCCGAGCACATGTGGCGCATGTCGCCGGGTCGCTCGCCATCGCGCGCCAGGCGGGCCGCGGTGAGCGCGTCGATCGGGAGGTCGTCGTTGCCGATGGCGAGCCCCGACTGGCTCACCCCGGTTCGCCGGAACATCGCCTGGAGCGTCCGGACGTGGAGGTCCTCGCCGGAGTGACTCGCGGCCATGATCGCGATCTCGGCCGGCTCGAGCTCGAGCTCGCGGACCCCGCCAGCTTCGATGAGTGCCGTCAGCGCGAACGGCTTGACCGAGGACCGGAGGTTGACCACGTGGCCCGGGTCGCCGAGGGCTCGGAGCATCTGCCCGGCGACGTCCACCTCGACGATGTCGCCGCGATGGACGCTCTCCTCGACGCCGTTTCGTACCTGGCGAACGAGGACCGGCGGAGCCGCCTTGCGAGGCTTCGGGGAGGAAGTGGCGACCACGGCGTGAGCGTACTCCGGCCGATGCTAGGATGCCCCGCGGAACCCCCGAAATTCCCCCATCGCGGAGGCCCCACCAGATGCTGCCGCCGAACCTGCACGTCTCCCAGCACCCGGCGGTCCTCCACAAGCTTGCGATCCTCCGCGACGAGACCACCGAGCCGAAGAAGTTCCGCGAGGTCGTGCGCGAGCTGTCCTGGCTTTTGGGCTACGAGGCCCTCGCCGACGCGCGGGTCCGGACCAAGCAGGTGAAGACGCCCATCGAGACGATGGACGGCCACGAGCTCGGCGAGCGAATCGGGCTGATCCCGATCCTCCGCGCCGGGCTCGGGATGGTCGACGCGATGCTCGAGCTCATGCCCACGGCCCAGGTCTGGCACCTCGGCCTGTTTCGCGACGAGCGGACGCTCCAGCCGGTGGAGTACTACAACAAGCTGCCCGACGCCGCCTCGGTGGACCTGTGCCTGATCCTCGACCCGATGCTGGCCACGGGTGGCTCCGCCACGGCGGCGATCGAGGTCCTGAAGCGCTGGGGCGCGGTCCAGCCGGTGCGGATCAAGCTGCTCAACCTGATCGCTGCGCCCGAGGGTGTCGCGGCGGTCTCGAAAGCCCACCCCGACGTCGCCATCCACGCGGCCGCGCTTGATCGCCAGCTCAATGAGAAGGGCTACATCATGCCGGGCCTCGGTGACGCCGGGGATCGCCAGTTCGGGACGGGCAAGGCGGGCTGAGCGCCAGCTGGAAAAATGACGGCCTGCGGCTTCGGGGGAACTTCGGCGGTAGGCTTCCGAGGTGGCTCCGACCGTTGACGCGGTACTCCTGCGCGCGATCGCATCCCTCAGCGTCCTCGCCTCGACCGCTTCCACCGTGGAAGACGAGTGGCAGTACGTCAGCGACCTCGTGACGGTGTGGAGTGGCACCCTCCGGGCGGTCGGGGCCACTCGGGCGGGCCAGTCGGCGCCGCCCGGTGCGGAGACTGCGATCGATCGTCTTGCCGCCGAAGCGGCCTCGATCTCCGACCCGCACCGCGCCATGGACTGGCTCTCGACGCTCCCGCTCGTCGCGCTGGTCGCCGTCGGGGATGCCCCGCGGTGAGATTCCAGAACGCGGCGCAGGACGGTCGCGCGATCGTGTACGCGGGGATCCAGGCCGACCCCCTCGTCGCACGGGCCGCTAGCCTGCTCGCCGACGCCGGCTACCCGGAGCGTGTCCTGGCGCGCGCCGCGATGAACGGCCAGACACTCGACCCGGGGGCGTGGCGGACGATGTTCCCGACCCTCTTCGGGCCCGACGCGGATGATGGGGCGCGGGCTCGAGCCGAGGCCGTGCTGGCCGTGAGCCTCGAGGTCGCCGGCCGGGGCGAGGAGGCGCGCAGCCAGTTCCGGGGCGCAATCGTCGAGGCCCTCACCGAGCGACTTCTAGGCCAGCGGGTGCCCGCGACGGCAGTCCAGCGCGAACGCCGGATCCTCTTCGACGGGGTTCCGACGGAGATCCACCCGTACGACGTGACCGTCGAGGTCCCGGGTGCCGCCGAGGCCTACGACTGCAAGTGGGGCGCTCGGGGAATCGGGGCTGACGTCCTGAACCAGCTCGACGACGCACGACGGCACGCGGCCGACGAAGGCGAGCACCTCGTCGCCGTCATCGTCATCTTCGACGCGGCACGCACCTGCCAGACCCGGCTCGCGCGCCAGACCGCACCGCGCAACGGACTTCGAATGGTGACGCTGGAGACCCTGGACCGGATGGCCGGCGTCAGCAGGGTCACCTGACGCAGCTCGCTACGATGCGCCGATGGACCTGCTCGAGCGTGAGGCTCCGCTCGCGATGCTCGGTGAGCTCGCTCGCGCGGCCGAGTCGGGGGCAGGTCACCTCGTCTTCGTCGAAGGCGAGGCGGGCATCGGCAAGACGTCGCTGCTTCGGGCGTTTCGTACCCGCCTCCCGCCCGAGCTGACCGCCGTCACGGGAACATGCGACCCGCTCTCGACGCCGCAGCCGTTGGGCCGATCCTGGAGATCGCTCCAGTGCTGCACCACAGCCTCGCCGGGATCCTGGACCGCGGTGCCTCGAGCCCGGCGGTCGCCCGAGCGCTTCTCGCCGCCCTCCAGTCGCGTCAACGTCGCGGGCCGTCCACCGGCTAAGGCTCTCGGGCCTATCGCAAGAAGCGGTCGCGACCCTCGCACACGACAGGGGCCTCGATGCGAACGCGCTGCATGCGCGGACTCAGGGCAACCCGTTCTTCCTCACCGAGGTCCTCGCGGCTGCGCCTCATGGGTCGCGGCATCGGCACCGAAGCCGTCACGCTGCTCGTCGACTTCCTCTTCGATTCCCAGCAGGTCCACCGTCTCGTGCTCTACATCCATGTCGACAACGTCCCATCTCACCGGATCGCGGAGAAGACCGGATCCACGAAGGAGGGGACGTTGCGCGATGGCTGGTTCCATCGCGGCGGATGGCACGACCTGAGCTGTTCGGCCTGACCCGGGAGGACCACAACGCTCTCCGCGAACGCGCGCGTTCCGCCCGCGTCGTGGCGGGCCAGCTCGCCGGCGTCGCGTGAGCCGCGCCGGCGGGCGTTGCGGACCGACGCGATAAGCCCAGCCGGATGTCGCCCGATGGAGTGTCGCGAGTCCGCCTCGCGTCCGGACGCCGCGACGTGCCGTGCCCGGCCGGGCGCTACGCTTGCCCCATGGTCCATGGTGTGGTGACCGCGGGCCGCCTCGACCCGCTTCCCCCCGCGACAGATACGGCACCCAGCGCTCCCGGCTGGACGTCCACGAGCGGCCCTGTGCTTCTGGTCCTCGTCGGTGCCGCATATCTCGCGCTGGCTCAATTCGTGATCTGGCTCAACGACCCCGTCCAGCTGGGCGCGGGCTTCTGGCCCGCTGCGGGTCTATCGCTCGGCCTTCTGCTGCTGACCGATCGTTCGCAGTGGCCGTGGATCCTCGCGGGCGTCGCGATTGCCGAGGTCGTGGGCGACCTCGCGCACGGCTATCGAGGGGGCGCGATCGCACTCTGGACCATTGGGAACGTCCTCGAGCCCATCGTCGCAGCCACCGCGATTCGAGGCCTGTTCTCTCTGCAAGGATTCCTTGCGCCGCTACGGAACCTCGTCGGATTCATCGCATTCGGCGTCGTCGTGGGCCCGCTCATGGGCGGGACCGTCGGGTCGCTCGGGACCGTGCTGTTCTACGGGATGCCGGCCGCGGTCGTTTGGCCGAAATACGTCGTTGGCGACGCGTTGGGAGTCCTCGTCGTGGCGCCCCTCCTCCTCACGTGGTCCGCGCGACCAATGAGCCGCACGCGCGGCGAGGCGGCCGCGCTCGGAGTGACCGCGACCCTCGTCACCGCGATCGTGTTTCGAAACTGGGGTCAGGTCTGGGATGTCGCGCTGCCGTATCTCGTCCTGCCCGTGCTCACGTGGGCGGCGCTTCGATTTGGAGTTCGTGGCGCCGCGCTCGTTGGCTTCGGGATCGCAAACATCGCCAACGCCACAACGGCCTTTGGGTACGGGCCGTTCGCGATTGCGGGCGGCGCGGAATACGGGGTCACGCTTCTGCAGGTCTTCCTGGTCATCACCCTCATATCAGGCCTCGTGCTTGCCGCCCTGGCCAGCGACCTCACGGACTCACGGGAGCTGGCTCGCCAGCAGGCCGCCCATGCGGCTGAGATCCAGCGCACCGACCAATTCCGCGACGCGTTCGTCGGCATCCTCAGCCATGAGATTCGAACCCCGATCACGACGATCCTCGGCATGAGCCATCTGCTGCGGAAGCGCCACGCGTCGATGAGCGTCGAGACGCGCGAGCAGTACCTCGACGATATCGGCGCCGAGTCGGACCGCCTCCGACGGTTGACGGAAGACCTGCTGGTGCTCAGCCGGGCGGAGGGCGGCCAGCTGGTCGTCGCGATGCACCCCATCGCGATGAAGCACCTCGTTGAGGCGGTCATCGCCAGGGACCGGGCCCGCGAAACGAACCACGCCATCCTGCTCAAAGCGGACGCAGAGGTGGCGATCGTCCAGGGCGAGGACGTCTACGTGGAGCAGGTGATCCGGAATTTTGTCGGGAACGCCATCAAGTACAGCCCTGCCGGCAGCACCGTCACCGTCTCCGTCGCAAGTGCGTCGGGGGGCGTCGAAGTCCGGGTTACGGACGAGGGCGGCGGGCTCCCGGACGGCGAACCCGACCGGCTCTTCGAGCTGTTCTATCGGGCGAAAGGCGCGGTCGCAACGTCCTCCGGCGCCGGCATCGGGCTGTTCGTGTGTCGAGAGCTCGTGCAGGCGATGGGCGGCCGCGTTTGGGCGCGGCCCGCCGCCGTTGGAACTGGCGCCGAGTTCGGGTTCTGGCTCCCCGCGGCGACCTGGCTGGACGGGGACGACGCCTGACCGTCGATCACGAGCCGTCATCCAGGCGAACGATCCGCGCGTCGATCGTCTCGCCCGTGATCTGGAGTACGGCGAACGACCGGGTCCGCTGGCGGCGGCCATCGGTCGGCGAGCCGGGGTTGAGCAGGGCTGGCGAACCCTGCTGCGGCGGGACCCAGAGGGCCTGATGGCTGTGCCCGAAGACGACGAGCTCCACGCCGTCGTCGCCGAAGAGCCGCCGCGCGCGCTCAGGCGTCGTCCGACCGAGTCCCAGGTGCCCGTGCGTTAGGCCGATCCGCCGCCCTTCGATCTCCAGGATCCGCCGGTCGCCGAGCCGCTCGAGCAGCGCTGAGCCGTCGTTGTTGCCGGCGACGGCGATCACCGGCGCGATCTCCTCCAGGAGGTCCAGGGCGAATGCCTCGGTGATGTCGCCGGCGTGGAGGATCTGCTGCAGGCCCGCCGCCGCCAAGCCCTGCACGAGCGCGGGCGACAGGCGCCTGCCGAAGCGCGGCAGGTGCGTGTCCGACACGACGCCGATGACGGCCATGCGCGTCATGCAACCACACGCATCGTCAACGCAGGGCGCGGAGCCTCCAGGCACAGGGAAACGGGGCCGCGCTGGCACACGCGGTCAAGATCGAAGGCCGGCCCCGGTGGGGCCGGCCTTCGTGTGGTGACGAGTGAGCAGTGGCGGACACCGCCGCTGCCTGGGCTACTCGCCGTTCTCGGTGACTACCGCAGTGCCCTTCACGAAGGACGTGCCCTTGGTGTCGCCCGAGATCTGGGCGAGTGCGGCCTCCGCGAGGTCGTTGCGGTACGCGCCTTCGGCCGGCGTCTTGGTCAGGAACTTGCCCTGGAGCGCGACCGCGATGGTCTGGTCCCAGAGCGCCTTGTCCGTGATGCCGATTCCGTTCGGCGACGGCCAGATGAGCGGGTTGACCTCGTTCATCTGCCACGCCTGGTGGCCCTTGCCGAGGGTCGTGCCGACGGCGAGGACGTGCTCGACGCACTTGTCGGGGTTGTCCCGGCAGAAGATCCAGCCCTCAAAGGTGGCCTTGAGGAACTTCGTCGCGATCTCCTCGCTCCCCGGCTGCGACAGCCAGGCGGCGCGGGCGAACACGGCGTCCTGGAGCATCGCGGTGCCCTCGGCGTTCCAGTCGATGACGTTGAGGTCCCCCGGCTGGTACAGGTTGCCGGTGTCGGGGTTCTTCGCCTCGAGGACCTGGGCGTACTCGTTGTACGTCATGGCCTCGGCGACGTCGATCTCGCGGTTCAGGAGGGCCGCCATGTTGAAGTCCTGGATGACTCGGGTGTAGTCCGTGCCGACGGTCAGGCCGTGCTTCAGGGCGCCGGACGTGACCTCGTACTCGTTGCCGAAGTCCCAGACGCCGATCTTCTTGCCCTTGAACTGATCGACCGAGGTGATGTTGCTGTCCTTCCAGGAGACGGACCGCGTGCCCGAGCGCTGGTAGATCTGGGCGATGCTCACGAGGTCGCAGTTGCCGCTCTCGACGGCGACCAGCGCCTTCGGAACCCAGCCGAGCGTGAACTCAGGGCCGGTCGTGGCGCAGCCGACGGTGATGTTGGCGACGTTCGGGCCGCCCTCGAGGAGGGTCACGTCGAGGCCCGCCGCCTCGTAGAACCCTTCGGCCTTGGCCGCGATCTCGCCGGCGAACTGGGCCTGCGAGACCCATTGCAGCTGCACGCTGACCTTGGTCATCGCCGCCGCGGTCGGCGGGGCGTCGGTCGCGGGCGTGGTCGTTCCGGCCGGCGGGGTGGTTGCGGCGGCGGTTGTCGGTGCGGTGCTCGCACCTGGGCTGCTGCAGGCCGCGGCC
>DATLDP010000146.1:0-4816 GCA_035525825.1 Candidatus Limnocylindria bacterium | reverse complement strand
GCGAGCTGGGTCATGTGAAGGTCCTCGGGTTGGGCGGCGGCTTCGTCATTGCTCCGGACAAGATACCGCGCCGAGCGCGCTCCCCCGGCGGCGTCAGGGCAGGCGCGCCTCGACGTCGATCTCGGGATCGGGCTCCGGCGGGTCCGGGAGGAGCGGCGGACGGGCCCGTCGGCGGACCATGAACCCGAGGAGGCCCATGAGCAGGGCGGCGAGGGCAAGCAGCTGCTCCATGCGCAGGCCGGTGGTGACGATCGGGTCTCGCCAGGTCGTCGCGACGACGAGCCGCACGATCGCCCACAGAGCCAGCGCGACGAACAGCGCCGCCCCTTCCCTGCGGAGCAGACCCGGGATCCGCGTGAGGATCCACAGCAGCGCGATCGCCAGCGCGATGCCAATGGCCTCGTAGGCCTGGGCCGGGTGGGCGGGCACGTCCGCACCGAGCGAGGCCCAGGGACCGGGCCCCTGATACGCGGTGGCCCAGGCGAGATCCGCGGGTGTGCCCTGGCCGGAGGCCCCCAGGATCCCGACGAGCTTGCCTGCTCCGAGCACGAACAGCACCGGCAGGGCGAGGGCGTGCATCCACCGGCCCACGGGCGCGCCGAGCAGCCGCGCGATCAGGATCCCGGTCAGGATCCCGAACGGCACGGCAAGACCGAGGGTCAGCCCGCCCTGCGAGACGTCGGTGATGGAGTTGGGGTGCGACTTATAGAAGTCGAGGTGGTCCAGGACATACCCGAGGCGGGCTCCCAGGATCGCGCCGGGCACGACGCCGACCGCGATGAATACCAGGTCGTCGACCGGCAGGCCGGGCGTTCGCGGCGAGGCGCCGATCACCGGCGTGATCGCACCGATCCGCGAGGCCACGACCAGCCCCAGGAGCAGGACGACCGCGACGGCGATCGTCTCGTAGCGGACGGACGCCGTCTCGCTGAGCCGGAGGACCGGGTCGAAGGCGATCGTCAGGACGGCGAGGGGCACGCTCGGAGTCTACGGCGCGTTCCGGGCTCCGAGTCGCTTCGCGCTCACGGAAAACCGAGGCGACGCCCCGCTAGGCATCGGTCCGAGGAAGCTTGTCGACGAGCTCCTGGACCGAGTCCGCTGATTTCTGGAATGCCGCCTGCTCGTCCGCGGTGAGGGTGATCTCGATGACCCGCTCCATGCCGCCGGCGCCGAGGACGATCGGCACGCCGACGAACAGGCCGTTGATGCCGTACTCGCCCGTGAGGTAGGTGGCGCAGGGCAGGACGCGCTTCCGATCGCGCAGGATCGAATCGACCATCTCGAACGTCGACGCCGCCGGCGCGTAGTAGGCCGAGCCGGTCTTGAGGAGCGCCACGACCTCGGCGCCGCCGTTCGCGGTCCGGTCCTCGAGGGCCTTCACGCGTTCCGCGGACAGGAGCTCGGTGATCGGGATGCCCGCGACGGTGGAGTAGCGCGAGAGCGGCACCATCGTGTCGCCGTGCCCACCCAGCACGAACGCGTGGGTGTCGGCGACGGAGACCCCGAGCTCTTCGGCGATGAACGTCCGGAAGCGAGCGGAGTCCAGGACGCCGGCCATGCCCAGCACCCGCTCTCGCGGGAAGCCGGAGGCCTGCATCGCGACATGGCACATGGCGTCGAGGGGGTTGGTGACGATGATCAGGACGGCGTTCGGGGAGTGCTTCGTGGACGCCTCCACGACGGCCTTGACGATCCCGGCGTTCTTGGCGAGGAGGTCGTCGCGGCTCATCCCCGGTTGCCGGGCGAGCCCGGACGTCACCACGATGACATCGGAGCCGGCCGTGTCGGCGTAGTCGTTCGTGCCGGTGATGCGGGCGTCGTGGCGGACGACGGGCGCTGCCTCAGCGAGGTCCAGGCCCTTGCCCTGCGGCAGCCCTTCCACGATGTCGACGAGGACGACGTCGGCGAGACCTGCCTCGGCGATGCGCTGGGCCGTCGTGGCGCCCACGTTCCCGGCACCGATCACGGTGACCTTGTTGCGGCTCATTCGTTGCTCCTCGGTTAAATCCGTGTGGCTCAGCCCTCGCCGGGCGCGGAGACCCTGGTCCTTGCAGCGCCGGGCACGTGGACCGGCCCCGCATTGCGGACCGCATTGGCAACGCCGTCCGCGTAGGCCGCGAAGTTGTCGTGCAACATCCCGGCGATCGTGGCCGCCGCCGCGTCATAGGCCGCAGGATCCGCCCAGGTGTCGCGCGGAACCAGGATCTCGCTCGGGACGCCGGGCACCTCTGTTGGGACCGCCAGGCCGAAGACGGGATCGATGACCGTGGGAACATTCGCGAGGTCGCCGTTGAGGGCGGCCCGGACCATGTTCCGGGTGTGGTTGATGTCCATCCGGTGGCCGGTGCCGTACGGGCCGCCGGTCCAACCGGTGTTCACGAGCCAGACCGGAACGTCGTACTGGTCCAGCCGGTCCATCAGCAGCTGGGCGTAGACCCCCGGATGGCGGGGCAGGAACGGCGCCCCGAAGCCGGCGGAAAACGTCGCCTGCGGCTCCTTCACCCCGATCTCGGTTCCGGCCAGCTTGGCCGTGTAACCGCTGATGAAGTGGTAGGCCGCCTGCTCCCGGGTGAGCCGCGAGATCGGCGGCAGCACGCCGAACGCGTCGGCAGTCAGGAAGACCACGTTCCGGGGCGTGCCCGCGATCCCGGTGGGATCGGCGTTGCCGATGAAATGGAGCGGGTAGGCGCCGCGGGTGTTCTCCGTCAGCCGCTCGGAATCGAGGTCCAACTCGCGGGTCGCGGGATCGATGTCGACGTTCTCGAGGATGGTCCCGAAGCGACGGGTCGTCGCGAAGATATCCGGCTCGTACATCGGCGAGAGGCGGATCGTCTTGGCGTAGCAGCCGCCCTCGAAGTTGAAGACATAGTCGCTCCCCCAGCCGTGCTCATCGTCGCCGATGAGGCTCCGGAGCGGGTCAGCGGAGAGGGTCGTCTTCCCGGTCCCCGAGAGGCCGAAGAAGATCGCCGAGTCACCCGCCTCGCCAACGTTGATCGAGGAGTGCATCGGCAGCACGCCCTCATCGGGCAGCAGGTAGTTCATGACCGTGAATGCCGACTTCTTGATCTCGCCGGCGTACATCGTGCCGACGATGATGATCTCCATCCGCTGGAGGTGAACGAGGATCGCCGTGCCGGTCCGGGTGCCCTCGGTCGCCGGGTCCGCCTCGAATGACGGCACGTCGATGATGGTGAAGTTCGGCTCGAAGGCCGCGAGGTCCTCGGCGGTCGGGCGGCGGAAGAGGTTGCGAGCGAAGACGCTGGCCCAGGCGGTCTCGGTGTAGACGCGGAGCGACCTGCGGTGCTTGCCGTGGGCGCCGATGAAGAGGTCCTGGCTGTAGAGCCGCCGATCGGCCACGTAGGCCATCAGGCGGGCGCGAAGGCGGTCGTAGTGCTCTTCGGTGATCGGGTGGTTGACGTCACCCCACCAGACGTTGGCCTCGCTCGATGGCTCCCGGACGATGAACTTGTCCTTGGGCGAGCGGCCCGTGTGGGTCCCGGTGCTGACGACGAGCGGCCCGTCGGCCGCGATCATCCCCTCGCCGTCCCGAACGGCGGCCTCATACAGCGCGGCGGTCGAGAGGTTGGCGACAATCTTGCCAGCCCTCACGCGCCCGCCGGAACGAGGCGTGCGGGTACTCGGAGGGTGGCCGGTGGAGGGGTGGACGGCGGTCATCGCTGGTCGGTCTCCTGCTCGGGCGACACCGGCCGTGGCCGGGCACCGTCATTCGATCCGACCGGCCGCGCGTGACATCGGGCGAACCCGACGGAGTCGGCTTCCGCAGTCGTTGGTTGGTTGCATCCTAGCACCGGTTCGGTGCCAGGAAGGGACCCGAAGGTCACGTCGCGATTGCAGGACCGTGCGAGCAGCAGCCCCGGCTAGCTGCCGTCGAGGGCATGGGCGAGGTCGGCAATGAGGTCCGCGGCGCCTTCGATGCCCACCGAGAGCCGGACGAGTGCCTCTGGCACCTCCAGCCGCGATCCGGCCACGGACAGGTGGGTCATCACGGCCGGCAGCTCGATCAGGGACTCGACACCACCGAGGGACTCCGCGAGGGTGAAGACCTTGGTCGATTCGCAGATCGCGATCGCGCGCTCGCGGGCGGTGCGCCCGGCGCTCGCCCTTGGCACGAACGACACCATTCCGCCGCCCGAGCGCATCTGCTGCTGCGCACACGCCGCCTGCGGGTGGGCATGCGGCCCGCTGGCGAGGCCCGGGTAGCTGAGCCATTCGATGTCGCCCCGGTCCGCGAGGAAGCGAGCCACCTCGGACGCGTTGGCGTTGTGCCGGCCCACGCGCAAGGGCAGCGTTCGCAGGCCGCGAAGGGCGAGGAAGCAATCGAACGGGCCCGGGACCCCGCCCATCGCGTTCTGGAGGAAGCGGAGCCGTTCTTCGATGGCCGGGTCGCGCGTCACGGCGATCCCGAGGACGGTGTCGCTGTGGCCCGCAAGGTACTTGGTGGCGGAGTGGAAGACGATGTCGGCGCCGAGGTCCAGCGGCCGCTGCAGGACCGGTGAGGCGAACGTGTTGTCCACGACGATGAGCGGACGAGGCCCGTCACCGTAGCGCTCCCGCACGACCGCCGCGACAGCCCGGATGTCCACGACCTTGAGCAGCGGGTTCGTCGGCGTCTCGAACCAGACGAGGCGCGTGCTGTCGGTCAGCGCCTCCCACAGGTTGTCCGGGTCCGCGGCGAGATCGACGTACTTCGTCGCCACGCCGGCGGCGCGGTGCACCCGCTCGAAGTAGCGGTACGTCCCGCCGTACACGTCATCGCCGACGACGATTTCGTGGCCCGCGGTTGCAAGTTGGGCGA
>DATLDP010000020.1:0-5104 GCA_035525825.1 Candidatus Limnocylindria bacterium | reverse complement strand
ATCCCCTGATCCAGAATCAGGTGCCTTACCGTTTGGCCACTCGCCAGCGGCGCCGGGGAATTCTACCCCGGAGCCCCGAAGGGGTCGAGCGCCCGCGCAAGGGCCACCCGACCGCACGGCCGATACCTCCCAACAGCCCCTACAATCCCGCTGTATTTCGCTGCATGGAGGCATCGATCCAGCGGTATGGCACTCGAGGACGGCGGGTCGGCGGCGCTGCGCGTCGGGCAGGCGGCGGAAATGCTCCAGGTCTCGGTGGAGACGCTTCGGCGATGGGAGGCCGAGGGCCGCCTCAGGACCGAGCGATCCCCGGGCGGCCAGCGGATGGTCCCGATCGGCGAGGTGATTCGGCTGCTCGCGGACCGTCGCGCCCAGTCGGCCGATCGCCCGATCGTGAACGGCTCGGCCCGGAATCGCTTTCCCGGGATCGTCACCCGCATCGAGAAGGATCGGGTCGCAGCCGTCGTCGAGGTCATCGCCGGGTCGCACCGGATGGTCAGCCTCATGACCGCCGAGGCGGTCGACGAGATGAACCTCAAGATCGGCGATGAGGCGGTCTGTGTCGTCAAGGCGACGAACGTGATCGTCGAGGTGCCGGCTCGAAGGGAATCGCGCGGGTGAGATCGCGCCTGGCCGCGGGTCTGATCGTCGCGTTGGCTGCGGCCTGTGCCCCGTCCACGTCGTCGCCGAGCGGGACCGCGCTCATCGCCGTGGATCCCGCTGCGCCGGCCGTCGAGCTGACGATCTTCGCGGCGGCCTCCCTCAAGTCCGCGCTCGAGGCCGCCGCAGACGCGTACATCGCCGAGCGCGACAACGTGACCCTCGTCCTCTCGACGGACTCGTCGTCCGCCCTGGAGGCCAAGATCGAGCAGGGCGCGCCGGCCGACGTCTTCCTCTCGGCCGATACGACCAACCCGCGCAAGCTCTTCGACGGTGGCTGGGCCACGGAGCTGCCCACGGCGTTCGCTGCCAACCTCCTCACGGTGATCGTCCCGACGGGCAATCCCGGGGGCCTCGCGTCTCCAGCCGACCTGGCCAAGGACGGCGTCGACGTCATCGCCGCGGGCGAGGAGGTGCCGATCACCAAGTACGCCACCCAGCTGCTGAAGAACATGGGCGGCCTTCCGGGCTATCCGCCGGAGTTCGAGGCCGCCTACGCGGCGAACGTCGTGTCGAGGGAGGAGAACGTCAAGGCCGTGGTCGCGAAGATCGAGCTCGGCCAGGGGGACGCGGCGATCGTCTACGTGACGGACGCGAAGGCCTCGAGTGGCGTCGTCGCGCTCGACGTTCCCACCGACGCCAACGTCCTGGCGACGTATGCCGGGGTCGTCGTCAAGGCCTCGAAAGCGCCCGAAGCGGCCCGCGAGTTCCTGACGTGGTTCTCCGGTCCGGAGGGCCGCGCGATCCTCGTTCGGTTCGGATTCCAGCAGCCGCCGGGATGACAGCAATCGTGCGTTCGGAGCCGGGCGGGCCAGGCGCGGTTGGCGGAGTCCCGCTCGGGGTCCTCGCGGGGGTGTTCGCGGCGTTCCTGGCGCTGCCGGTCGTCACGCTCGTGGGGCGCGCCGTGGCCACCGGGTCCCTGCTCGACGCCGCCTCGTCCGCGCTCGCTGCGGCGCTGGCGTTGAGCCTCGGCACGACGGCCGTGAGCCTCACCGTGACCGTCGCGGTCGGGCTGCCGCTGGCATACGTGCTCGCTCGCCGTCGGTTTCGCGGGAAGTGGCTCGTGGAGGCGATCGTCGACCTCCCGGTCGTGCTGCCGCCCGCGGTCGCCGGCCTGGCCCTGCTGCTCCTGCTGGGACGGCGCGGCCTGCTCGGCGGTCCGCTGGCGTCGGCCGGGCTCGACATTGCCTTCACCACGATCGCGGTGATCGTCGCCCAGACATTCGTCTCGGCGCCGTTCTTCGTGCGGTCCGCCAGGGCGGGCATCGCCGCCGTCGATCGCGACCTGGAGGACGCCGCCCGGGTCGACGGTGCCTCCGAGGCAACGCTCTTCCGCACGGTCACGATCCCGCTCGCCGGCCCGGCGCTCGCCGCGGGCCTGGTGATGACATGGGCGCGGGCGCTCGGCGAGTTCGGGGCCACGATCATGTTCGCGGGCAACGTCGCCGGAAGAACGCAGACGCTCCCGCTGGTCGTGTACTCGGAGTTCCAGGGCGGCGACCTCGACGCGTCGATCGCCGCGGCGGCCATCCTCGTCGTGGCCGCGCTGGGCGTCCTGATCGCCGTGCGGGTCCTCCACTGGGGCCGCGCGCTGGACGTCCGAACGCTCGGCTAGCGGCTCCCGGGCCGTCGCCCGGCCTCCGCGAGCGGCTGTCCGGACGGACTAGGATGGCGCCGAGGTCCCGCGCCACAAGCCGGCGAGCGGGGCACGGTGATGCTGGAGGGGATGCACCGTGGTCGCACAGTTTCGGGAGTTCCTGCTGAAGACCAACGCCCTCGCGCTGGCGATCGGCGTGATCATCGGCACCGCGCTCGGCACCGTTGTCAACTCGCTCGTGAACGACATCATCATGCCGCCGATCGGGATGCTCCTCGGCGGCGTCGACTTCACGGAGCTGAAGGTGGTCCTCAAGGCCGCCGTGGGCGGTGATCCCGCGACCGAGGTCGCCATTCGCTGGGGCGCCTTCCTCAACTCGATCATCGCCTTCGTCGTGATCGCGTTCGTGATCTGGCAGATCTCCAAGCTGTTCATCAAGGAAGAGGCCGCCTCGGAGACGAAGACCTGCCCGTTCTGCATGGAGGCCAACGCGGTCGGCGCCACGAAGTGCCGGGCCTGCGCCAGCTCCATCTGACTCGAGAGGGGTCATTCCGCGCCAGGTCGTCGCGAAGGGGTGTCTTCGCCGCCCGACGCTGACGGCATGACGTTGCGACGCCATTCGGGTCCATCGCAAGTCCCCGCAATCTGCGCCGGGCACATGGTTGGCCGGGGGTCGTCGCTGGGATCGGCCCCGTGGATCGCGGACTGGGGCGTGTGCGCTTGGGAATCATGGAGAAACCGGACCGGGTTTCCGTTCCGGTCGACGAGCTCCTCAGAGAGCTGGACGAGCTACGGGAGCTTGACCAGCGTCGCCACGCACATGCTCCAGGCTCGCCGGCACACGACCGGGACAGCGAGGACATCGATCGCCGAAGCCGCCGATTGATGGACCGGTGCCGGGACCTGCCGGGCGACATCGATGGCCTGCCGCGTCCCGCGCAGCCGGAGATCCGCCAGGCGGTCCGGCCCCACTAGTCAGGAAGCCGCCGCTCAGGGCGGCTCGTCGCCGCCCCTGCTGGTACGATGCCGGGGTCCGCAACCGGTGCCACGTACGGGGCCCGTCGACGGCGCGATCCGGTCGCGTCGAGATGCAGGGGCCCGCGATGTCGCCAACGTCGGGCAGGAGTGCGTGCCATGGCGACCGTGACCTTCGATCACGTCTGGAAACGCTTCGGCGAGTTCGCCGCCGTCAAGGACCTCAACCTCGAGATCCAGGACGGGGAGTTCATGGTCCTCGTCGGCCCTTCGGGCTGCGGCAAGACGACCAGCCTTCGGATGATCGCGGGCCTCGAAGAGGTCACGGAAGGCGCGCTCAAGATCGGCGAGCGGACCGTCAATGACGTCGCCCCGAAGGATCGCGACATTGCGATGGTCTTCCAGAGCTACGCCCTCTACCCCCACATGTCGGTCTACGACAACATGGCCTTCGGCCTGAAGCTCCGAAAGGTCCCCAAGGCCCAGATCGATACGCGGGTCAAGGACGCGGCCCGCATCCTCGGGCTCGAGGACCTCCAGAAGAAGCCTCGTGAGCTCTCCGGCGGCCAGCGCCAGCGCGTCGCGCTCGGGCGGGCCATCGTCCGCGAGCCCGCGGTGTTCCTGATGGACGAGCCGCTCTCCAACCTTGACGCGAAGCTCCGAGTCCAGACCCGTGCCGAGATCGCGCGCCTCCACCAGCGCCTCGGGACCACGACCGTCTACGTCACCCACGACCAGGTCGAGGCGATGACGATGGGCACCCGGATCGCGGTCATGGACAAGGGCATCCTGCAGCAGGTCGGGTCGCCGCAGGACCTCTACGACAAGCCGACGAAGCTGTTCGTGGCCGGGTTCATCGGCAGCCCGTCGATGAACTTCGCAAAGGTCACCTCGAACGACAGCGGCTCCGTCGCCGGCGACGGCGTGACGCTCCCGATCCCGACTCGCTACAAGGGCAACGTCGACGGCGCACGGCAGCTCGTGGCGGGCTTCCGACCCGAGCACCTCGAGCTCGGCGACATGGCCAACGCGGCGACGATCCGGGCCAAGGCCGACGTCGTCGAATTCCTCGGTGACGAGGAGCTGCTGCACGTCACGATCCCGGATCACGAGGGCGACGTCGTAGCGGTGGTGAGCTCCGAGCACCGGGTCAAGCCCGGCGACGTGCTGGACCTCAAGCTGCCGCTCGAGAAGCTCCACCTCTTCGATGCCGAGACCGGCGACTCCCTCGCGTGGTCCAAGGCCGAGGCCGCCGCCTAGGAGATCTCGCCTCGGAGCTGGGCGAGCGCGCGGTCCAGCGGGTCTCGGGACGTTTCCGGCGAGTAGGGCGACGCCGCGATGGCCGCGTCGATGTCGAGCTCGCCGGCGTGGACCCGGCGCGCCAGCGCGATCAGGGCACGGAACTCGGCGACCTGCCGCTCCACGAACGCGCGGTCGCCGACGGAGCCGTGGCCAGGGACCACCGCGCCCGAGGCGAGCGGGAGCAACCGCTCGGCGGTGTCCGGCCACTCCAGCGGATAGCCGTCGCCGAAGCTGGGCGTCGCGTCGTTCTCCAGCAGGTCGCCGGCGAACAGGACGGACGCGTCGGGCACGAACGCCACGATGTCCGTGTTGGTATGGCCGCGGCCGTGGTAGCTCAGCTCGACGATGCGATCGCCAACCTCGATCGTCGCTCGGTCGGTGAACGTCCGATCCGGCGGGTCGATCACGACCTCCGCGAGGTCCGCCGCGGACATGCGCCGATAGTATCGGCGGGCCGAACCGTGTCGTAGGCTCCGGAGCGATGGACGCCGCCGCCAGACCCGCATCGATCGAGCACGTCACGGCTCGCGACGGCACGCCGCTGCTGCTCCGGCACTGGGCCGTCAAGGA
>DATLDP010000117.1:0-21372 GCA_035525825.1 Candidatus Limnocylindria bacterium | reverse complement strand
AACCGTCGCGGATCGCGTCGCCGAGACGACGTGGCATCCGCTCCAGCAGGTCGAGCGGACGCCGGACGGCGGGCTCATCTGGCGGTCCACGGTGAGCGGCGTCATCGAGATCCGGCTCTGGATCCTGTCGTGGGGCGAGGACGTCGAGGTCCTCGAGCCGGCCGAGCTCCGGGACCAAGTCTCCGGGATCCTGCGGAGGGCTGGGGAGAAGTACGGGTAATTCCGGCGTGATGCCTGCTCGCACCGCAATTCCGGGAGATCGGGCAGACTGGTACCAATGTCCTAGTCCCCCTTGGACTGCCCACCCCGGAGGATCGCCCCATGGCTCGATCCCACGCGCGTGAGGCCCTGCACCGGCTGCTGTTGTCCGCAGGTCTCGCTGCCGCCCTCGCCACTGGCCTTGGCCCCATCGCCCATCCCGCGGCCGTCGCCGCGAGCACCGCGACCGACATGGAGGCTCGCCTCCTGTCGAACATCAATGCGGAGCGAGCGAAGCGTGGCCTGGTGGCGCTCCGGCTCGATTCGCGCCTCGTCGACTACTCCGGCGACCGGGCCTCGACGATGGCGTCCTCGGGCGTGATGAAGCACCCAAGCTGCCTCTCCTGCCAGCTCACCAATCTCGGGATCCAGTACTACTCCAACGGCGAGGCCATCTCCTACACGACGTGGCCCTGGGGCTCCCAGGCCGCGGACAGCATCTTCAACGGCTGGATGGGCAGCACCTTCCACAAGGCCCTGCTCATGAGCAGCAAGTTCAATTACATCGGCATCGGGGTCGCCTACCGCAGCTCCGCCCACCAGACGTTCGCGGCGGCGGTCCTCACCGAGTCGAAGGACCGGACGAAGCCCTGGGCCAAGGTCGGCTCCGGCAAGCGCTCCGGCGATACGGTCGCCTGGACCTGGTCCGGCGCCGACACGCGCCTCCAGACGCACACGGCCGGGCTCAAGAACTACGACGTCCAGTACCGGATCGGAAGCGGCACCTGGTCCACGATCCGATCCGCGACCACCAATACGTCGCTCTCGCTCGCGAACCGGCTCGGAGGGCACTACTACGGCCTCCGCGTCCGGGCGCGCGACAACGGCGACTACCTCTCGTCCTGGTCGGCCGAGGTTCGCATCTGGGTCCCCTGATCCAGCCTCGCGTCCCTATCCTCTGAGCGTGGCGCGCCACCCCTTCGCCGCCGTCAACCTGATCAGCGACCCGATCCACGGCTACGTCGAGCTGACGAAGCGGCTGGCCCGTGACGAATCGGGGGCGGCCGGCCTGCCCGACGAGGACGTCGCCGAGGGCGATCTCCTCGACACCGCCTGGCTCCAGCGCCTTCGCCGGATCTCCCAGCTCCAGAGCGCCCGGTGGGTCTTCCCCACCGCGGAGCATTCGCGGTTCACGCATGGCCTCGGCGTCATGCACGAGGCCGGGCTGTGGGCCCGGGCGCTGTGGCCCTCGCTCTCCGGCGCCCTGCCTACCCTCGCGCCCGGGGAGCCGATCCCCTCGGAAGGGCTCGTCGTCGAGACGCTCCGGATCGCGGGACTTCTCCACGACGTCGGGCACGGGCCGTTCGCCCACTTCTTCGACGATCGCGTGCTCGCGGCCTTTCCCGCCCCCGAGGACGCTCGACGCGGGGCCGGCGGTGGCGCCAAGCGCCTCTCCCACGAGGACCTGAGCCAGCTGATCATCGAGCGCGAGCTTGGCGCGATGATCGGAGGGCTCCGGCGGGCGCCGGGTGCCACTCCCGAGCGGGACGCCTTCCGCGACGACGAGGCCATCGATCCGCGCTGGGTGTCGTTCCTGGTCTCGAAGCCGGCGCTCGTGGACGAATCGATGCCGGCCTGGGTCCGGTTGCTCCAGCCGCTCCTTTCCGGCGTCTTCACGGTGGACAACCTCGACTACGTTCGGCGGGACGCGTTCTTCACGGGGGTGCGGGTCGGGATCGACGTGGAGCGGCTGCGGCGCTACGCGTTCATCTCGGAGCGCGGGCTGACGCTCTACGAGCCGGGCGTCGCGGCCCTGGAGGGCTTCCTGAACGCCCGGCTGCTGCTGTACCAGGCGGTGTACTTCCACCGCACGGTCCGGGCAATCGACCTCGACCTCGCGGAGGTCTTCCAGCCCGCGATCGAGGCGCTGTTCGGCGACGACTCTCCGGCCGACCGCCTCGCCGACTATGTCGATCTCGACGAGTACGCGCTGCTCCACCAGGCCGCGCGCTGGGCCCGTGGCGAGGACGTCCTCGGCGCCGACGAGCGCGGCGTGCCCGGCGGACAGCGCGTTGCACGGGCCGTTGCCGACGGCTGGCGCGGCATCCTGCTCCGGCGTCCGGGCTGGCGCTCGGACGCCGAGTTCCGAGCGTCCTACGAGGCCGACGACGAACCGAACGAGGCGATTGCCACGCTCGGGGCGGCGGTTCCGGGCTCCGTGGCGATCGATCTTGCGGTCGTCGATGCGCGGCCGGGTGGCGCGGGCCGGCTCGCGATCGAGGCGCGCGACGGCCACGACATCCCGCTCATCGAGGCGCTCGCCCGCGTCCCGGGCTACGCCGTGATCGGCCGGCGGTATCGCCGAGCCTGACGCGGGGCCGGCCGAGTCCTGCTAGTCGAGGCGCCGAGCGCCCCAGCCCCACGTGATGTGGGCATCCTCCGGCGGCGGCAGGACGAGCAGAGGATCGATTCGCGCGATCTCCCGCGGCGGCAGCAGGGTCTTCGTGGCGACCTTCTTCTCGAGCGCCAGCGACCGGGTCTCCAGCGGGCTGAAGAGCGAATAGTGGAGATGGCAGCCCGTGGCGTGGCCGCTGGCGCCCTCGTAGCCGATCAGATCGCCGGCCTTCACGAGGTCGCCGACGCCGACGGTCTTGCGTGCCAGGTGGGCGTAGATGCTGCGATAGCCGTTGCCGTCGTCGGTGACCACGGTGATCGACTGGCCGCCCCAGCCGTTGGTGCCGTCGAGCTTGGCCCGGAATGGCCCCAGGTCTCCGATCCAACCCATCGCTTCGGCGTGGTGTCGCCCAGCCGCCAGTACCTGCCCGTCGTGCGCCGCCACGATCCTGGCGCCGCAGAAGCTCGAGACGTCGAGGCCGTCATGATAGGTCCGCCCGTCCACCACGAAGCTGCCGGGCTGTCCGGAGCCGAAGGCGTTGGTGATCCGGGCGTTCTCGATGGGCCAGCGATAGCCGCTCAGCTCTGCGGCCGGCACGGGCCGAACGCCCTGCCCCGGTGACAAGTCGTTCGGCCGGGATGACGTCGCCGGACGCTCCCCTTCTGCGGGCTCGTCGAGCGGGTCGGTGCTTGGTGCGGGGCCGGACGCCGTGCCGCCGGCGCCTCCCCCTGCGGTTGGGCCCGCGGCGGCCATCGCGGCTGGTTCCGCGGGTGCGCGCATCACGAAGGCAGCCCCGACGAAGAGGAGGAGGGCGAACGCCGCCACGGCAGCCAGCGGACCGCGCAGGAGTGGCCGGCTGGGCGCGTCGATACGGTGCGCGTGCGCGACCCGCTGACGTCGACGCGGAGCCATGGACGACCGGTCGATCGGGCTAGCCCTTCGCCCGGATGCGGTTGTTCTTCGCGTCGTGGGTCAGCTCGGCGAGGCCCAGCGCCTCCATGAGCGGCGGCATGTACATCCCGAACCGCCCGCGGTAGCCCTTGCGCGTCCCGTACCAGCCGCCAACGGGGTTGGACGGATCGCGACCCCAGGCCTCGACCGTCCCCGGCTTCGCGTCCTTCTGCTCGTCCGCGCCGCCGAGGTCCATCCAGTCGCCATGGGCTTTCAACATGGCGTGGAGGTCGTCGATCGCCCAGGCGTCGTACTTCAGCTGCGTGGAGCCGACCTGGCAGACGATCACGGGCGGATCGGCCGCGTCATCCCGGTACATCGTGTAGTCCGAGGTCCCGGGGGGCGTCTTGAGCACCCACGGATCCGCCTTCGTCCCGCTCCCGCTCGCCATGTCGTGCCCCCTCGTCGGTGCGCCACACCCGCCGGCCATTGTGCCGCGCCCCAGCACCGATCGCATCGCGGGATTTCCCGTCCGGGCGGCTTTCTTCTACGCTCTGGGGCACGCGCCCGTAGCTCAGCGGATTAGAGCATCTGACTTCGGATCAGAGGGTCGGGGGTTCGAGTCCCTCCGGGCGCGCCAGGCTCTCAGCCAACAGCAGGAGAGCTCCGCGGACGGTGGGGTCACCGGCCAGACCCGCAACGGGTGGAAGACTTGCGCAACCTCCACCTCGACGAGTTGAGGGCAGGGTGGTCGCGCCTGCGCAGACCCGACGGCGCTCGTCGCGAATCGGTGGGGCGCCGAGCCTGGTGCTGCCGGCCGTGCGCCGAGGAGAGAAGTCGAAACCTTTGCGGGATGGTTCGGTTCCGATCTCCGCGATGCTCGAGGCCCTCTTACGGAATAGGCGCCCGGCCAACGCCGACCGATTCAGCGCCTTGGTCGAGGCCGCGCCGCTGGCTCTACGGTTCGAGCCGGCAAGGGACGGCGCGCGGCGCTGCGGGACGCGTCGCATGCACAACGCTCCTGCTAGAAGGTGGTACATTGAGCGAGTCCGAAACATTTTGATAGATTTGGGTAGATTTGGTGAGTCCCCCGCTGTCCCGCGACCCTGACTGGGTCGGCCTTTCGGAGGCCAGCCGCGTGCTCGGCGTTTCGCCTGCGACGTTGCGCCGCTGGAGCGATGCGGGCCGTTTCAGGGTCTACACGACGCCCGGTGGCCACCGCCGTTTCTCACGCTCCGCCCTTGAGCGACTCCTCCCAGCTGATCGATCGCGGCGCCCATCGATCGGAGGCGCCGGGCTTTCGCCGGGCCGTCTGGCACGGACCTACCGTCGGGCGAGCCGTGACGCGGCGCCGGACTTGCCCTGGATTCTCGCCCTGACGGATAAGCAGCGCCTCCTCTTCCGGGAGCGGGGCCATGTGCTCGCCGCCAGCCTTCTGCAGTACCTCGATGCGCGGCAGCCTGAGGCCGCCGCCCAACATCTGGCCGAGGCATCTGGTGCAGCGGCCGAAAACGGGACGCTCGCTGCCACCCTTGGACTGTCGCTGAGTCAAACCGTCGAGGGCTTCCTTCGTTTTCGCGCGCCGTTCCACCACGAGCTGGCGGCTGCCGCGCGCCGCCGTGGCTTCGATACCCCCGAGACGACGGAAGTCCTTCAGGCCGCCGAGCGGGCAATGGACAAGCTTCTCCTAGCGACGATGACGGGACACAGCCGGGCCCAGCGGAAGAGACGGCGCCCTCGTGGGAACGAATTGCGAGTTGGGGACGAGCGCAAGGCGTGACCGGACCAAACGTTCTCACCACGCTCGAGCGGATGACCCGGCATCCTGCGGATCGGCTGCTGCGGGAACCGCTCGAGCGCCTCGGCCGGGATCCTGATCATGGCGACGGACCAACGATCCGGGACATCTTCGCGCTGTGAGCGCCGTCGAGAGCCTCATCGGCTCAAGAGGGAGCGCTCTCGCGCTCGCCCAGGCGCGGCTTGTCGAGGACGCCCTCCAGAACAACGGCCACTCGTGCCGGATCGTGATCATCGAGACGGACGGGGACCGGCGAGCCCCGGACACCGCGTGGGGCGAGGGGGCCTTTGTGGCCGCAATCGAGCGAGCGCTGCTCGACGGTGAAGTCGATGTCGCGGTCCACAGCGCCAAGGACGTCCCGACCGACCAGGATCACCGACTCCGGATCGCCGCATACCTCCCCCGCGCCGACCCGCGCGACGCACTGGTTGTACGCAACGATGCGAAGGAGCGACGCATTGACGAGCTGCCACCGGGCTCTCGCGTCGGGACTGACAGCCCACGACGCACCGGGTTCCTGCTCGCTCGACGCCCGGACCTCGTCGTCCATCCGCTCCACGGCAATGTCGATACGCGGCTCCGCCGGCTCGATGAGGGCGATACCGACGCACTCGTGCTCGCATGCGCAGGAATGGATCGGCTGGGGCTCGGCGATCGGATCGCCGAGCGATTCGATGCCGAGATCGTGCCGCCGGCCCCGGGCCAGGGCGCAATTGCTGTGCAGATCAGGGCGCAGGACGAGCGAACTGCGGCGGCCATTGCGCCGATCGACGATCGGTTGACGCACCTGGCAGTCGAGGCCGAGCGGGCATTCCTCAGGGCGTCAGGGGGCGGCTGCCGGTCGCCGATCGGCGCGCTCGCCACGATTGTTGGAGAGGAGCTCAATCTGCTCGGGGGATATGCCAGGCCGGACGGCACGGAGACGCGACTCGCTCGTTGCCGAGGCTCCGTGCACTCAAGCTCGTTGCTTGCCTACGAGCTTGCCGCCGCCCTGGGACCAGAGCTTCGGCTGGAAGGGACACCGGTCGCGGCAGGACCCGAAGTTCGGCGCCCGCGTGCGGGTCGTGTTCTTGTCATGAGAGCCGGCGATCAGGTCAGCGAGCTCCTGTCGGCGCTCCGCGACACGGGCCTCGATCCGATCTCGGTTCCTGCGATCGCGGTTGAACTCGAACCCGCCGGCGGCGACCTTGACGACGCCGCCCGACATCTCGGCTACTACGGCTGGGTGGTCATCTCGAGCGCAAACGGGGCGCGGGCCATGCTCAAGGCCGCGGAACGCGTCTTCACGCCGTTCGAAGCCACCCGCTTCGCCGCGATCGGGTCGTCGACCCGGCGTGCCCTGGAGCAAGAAGGAATTGACGTCGCGTTCCAGCCGAGCCGCAGCAGCTCCGTCGCGATGGCAGCGGAACTGCCCGTGATCCGTGGCGACCGAGTGCTCGTCGTCCGGGGCGATCTTGCCGAAGAGGACCTTGCCGACGCGCTGCGGGGAAGGGGAGCTGAGGTCGACGACCTGATCGGGTACCGGACGCGAGAAGCGCCCGAGGGTTCGCGTGCACTCCTCCGAACGGCAATGGCGGTCGGCCCGATCGCCGCAGCCGTGTTCACGAGCGGTTCGACGGTCCGAGGGCTGTTGGCCCTCGGAATGGCTGAATCCATCGATGTGCTGTCCATACCCGCCGTGTGCATCGGCCCAGAGACAGCCGCCGAGGCACACACGGCGGGGTTCCGCGTCATCGCCGTCTCGCCGACCCCCGACAGTCCTGCGCTCGCCGCAGCCGCCGCCTTCGCGCTTCAGCCAGTGGAGATGTCATGACGGTCGATCTCAACGTCCCTCCCTCAGCGGGCCGCGTCGCCGTTGCGCGCTCGCTGCCAGTGCGATCCCGGCGCCTGCGGAGGACGGCCGCGCTCCGGGCGCTGGTCCGAGAGACCCGCATCCATCCCTCGATGCTGATCGCTCCGCTGTTCGTCCGACCGGGCGCGGGCGTGCGCGAGCCGGTCGTTTCGATGCCGGGCGTCGCGCGAGTCTCGCCTGACGTTGCCGCCGACGAGGCGGTTCGCCTCGCCGAGCTCGGGATCGGCGGAGTCATTCTCTTCGGCCTGCCGGAGACAAAGGACGCCTTCGGCTCCGAGGCGTCGGATGACGGCGGTATCGTCCAGGACGCCTTCCGCCGAATCCGAGCGCTCGAACTCCCGCTCGTGACAGTCGCCGACACATGCCTTTGCGAATACACCGACCACGGCCACTGCGGACCGCTGGCGGCCGACGGATCGGTTGACAACGACCGTGCCCTCGTCCGACTCGCGGAAATCGCGGTCAGCCAGGCGCGCGCGGGCGCCGATGTGGTCGCCCCGAGCGCAATGATGGACGGCCAGGTCGCCGCAATCCGAGCCGCTCTCGACGCCGAGGGCTTCGGCCAGACCGCGATCATGGCGTACGCGTCGAAGCACGCATCGGCCTTCTACGGTCCCTTCCGCGATGCCGCCGACAGCGCGCCAGCCTTCGGCGACCGACGCGGGTATCAGATGGACCCGGCAAATGGACTCGAGGCCCTGCGCGAGATGGCGCTCGACGTCGATGAAGGCGCCGACATCCTGCTGGTCAAGCCCGCGCTACCCGGACTCGACCTCATCGCGGCGGCTCGGGCGCGGTTCGACATCCCGATCGCCGCGTATCAGGTATCGGGCGAGTTCGCGATGATCGCTGCCGCCGCTGACCGGGGTTGGCTCGACGCACGCCGCGCGACAATCGAGGCGGTGACCGCGATCGTTCGAGCCGGGGCCGGCATCGTCATCACCTACGCCGCGGCGGACCTCGCGACGTGGCTGCGGGAGGAGCGGTGAACGGCGACGAGCAGACCTACATCCAGGCGCTCGGGCTCGGGATCGATCCGGCTTGGCGGCGTCGGACCGACCGGGAGCGCATCGACGATGGCTCCCGCTTTCAAGCCGCGGCGGAGGCCGCGGTGCTGGAAGGGGTGCGGAGCATCAGCTACTCGTCAATCGGCCTCGAGCCCGGCGTCGATCTGCTGTTCTGGCGGATGGCCCCGACGGTCGACGCACTGGAGTCGTCGGCGGCCGCGCTCCTCCGCGCCGGGCTCGGTTGCTGGCTGACCGTGCGCCATTCACTCATCGGCCGGATCGGGCCGTCTCAGTACGTGCGAAAGCCGAGCGAGCAGGAGCAGTCATTGTTCAGCGGTGCCCGATCGCGCTACCTCGTCGTCTATCCATTCACCAAGAGCACCGACTGGTACCTGCTCTCAAGGGATGCCCGGCAGGGCGTGATGAACGAGCACATGCGAGTGGGCCACGAGTACCCGACGATCCGCCAGGCCCTCGCCTATTCCTTCGGCCTCGACTCGCAGGAATTCGTCGTCGCCTACGAGACCGATGATCTCGTCGCGTTCGGCGATCTCGTGCGGGCCCTCCGGTCGACCGAGAGTCGACGGTCCACGATCAGCGACACACCGATCCTGCTCGGCATCCACCGGCCAATTGACGAGATCCTGAGCCTGCTGGGGGCGAGCTGATGGCCGCCTCGGTCGTCGGATCGCGAACAGCTGCCCTCGTCGAGCGGGCGGAGCGCCTCCGCTTCCTGCGTGCATGCCGACTTCAGGAGGTCGATGCGACACCGGTCTGGTTCATGCGACAGGCCGGCCGGTCGTTCTCGGCATACCGAAAGCTCCGCGAACGGTACGGAATCCTCGAGCTCGCCAAGTCGCCTGAGCTGTGCACCGAGGTGACGCTGATGCCCGTGCGCGAGCTCGGCGTCGACGCCGCAGTCCTGTTCGCCGACATCGTGCTGCCGCTGGAGCCGATGGGCGTGGGCCTGCGGATCGAACCAGAGGTCGGTCCAATCATCGACCGCCCGATCCGCTCGGCGGCCGACGTCGCAGCGCTTCGTCCCTTCGACGCCGAACAGGTGGGGTTCACGCTCGACGCCATCCGCCTGGTACGCCGTGAGCTCGATGGCTCCGCCGGTGTCATCGGCTTCTCGGGCGCGCCGTTCACGCTCGCCTGCTACCTGATCGAAGGGCGGCCGTCCCGGGACTTCGCGACCGCCAAGGCGTTCATGTACCGAGAACCTGCGGCCTGGCACGAGCTGCTTGACCGGCTATCCACGACGGTGGTTGCGTACCTGCGCGCTCAGGTCGAGGCCGGCGCCGACGTTGTCCAGGTTTTCGACAGCTGGGTCGGTGGCCTTGGCCCGGCCGATTATCGGGAGTTCGTGCAACCGCACATGCGCCGCATCTTCGCTGCGCTTGCGGGCGTGCCGACGATCCATTTCGGAACCGGGACCGGCTCTCTTCTCGAGCTCCTCGCCGAAGCCGGGGGTGATCTCATCGGACTCGATCACCGCGTCTCGCTGGCCGATGCGTGGCGGCGGATCGGACCGGACCGCGGCGTCCAGGGCAACCTCGATTCCGCTCGCATCCTTGCGGGTTGGGAGCCCACGCGGATCGGCGCGGAAGCAGTGCTCCGGGAAGCTGCCGGTCGCCACGGTCATGTCTTCAATCTTGGCCACGGCGTCCTACCCGCGTCCGACACCGACATCCTTCGTCGCCTCGTCGACTACGTCCACGAGGAGACCGCACGGACGACCGTCACCCAGCAGGTCAGCGCATGACGACGATGGCTCGGCCAGGAGTCCTGCTGATGACGTATGGCTCACCAGCGTCGTTGCAGCGCGAGGACATTCGCGCGTACCTGGCTCGGGTCCGCGGAGGTCGCGAGCCGGACGTCGAGCTGGTGGACGAATTCACCCGCCGCTATTGCGTGATCGGCGGTTCGCCTCTGATCGGAATCACCCGCGCGCAAGCAGCCGCGGCCTGCGCTGTCCTCGGCTGGCCGGTGGAAATCGGGATGAGGTTTTCAGAGCCGTCGATTGAAGGGGGCCTGGTCGCACTCGGAGACGCCGGGGTCCAGCATGTCGCCGCCATCATCCTGTCGCCGCAGTACTCGCCGTTATTGATGAGCGGCTACGCCAAGGCGATCGACGCCGCGCGGGCGAGGCTTGGCCCAGGGGCTCCACAGGTGACGCTAGCGGGCGCTTGGCATCACGAGCCGGCGTTCATCGAGGGTCTCGCGCGCAGGGCCCGCGAGACCCTCGGCCAGCTGCCGAGCGCGGATCAGGACGCCGTTCACGTCCTGTTCACCGCGCACAGCCTCCCGCGCCGGGTCGCGAACGAAGAACCGGGCTACCTCGATCAGCTGCGGCGGACGGCTGAGGCGGTAGCAGCGGGTGCCGGAATCCCCGTCGACGGCTGGACGTTCTGCTGGCAGAGCGCCGGACACGAGCCGGGCGAATGGATGCGGCCTGACTTTGCTGACCTCATGCCCGAGATCGCGGGGGCGGGCTGCCGAGCAGTCGTCGTCGTGCCCGTCCAGTTCCTCGCGGATCACCTCGAGATCCTGTACGACGTCGAAGTCGGTGCGCGGGAGCAGGCCGAACGATACGGCCTGGCTTTCCATCGCATTGAATCGCTCAACGACGATCGCTCGCTCGTGTCCGCGCTGGCGGCCGTCGCGCGTCGGACGATTGACGCCCGCGACGATGCTCCGGAGCTTGGAGAGCAAGTCGGACAGCCGCTCACGGCGTGATGATCGTCGGCGTTCCGGGCCACAGGGACGAGGGCGACGTCTTCATCCTCGTCGAGAAGGCGCGTGATTGGGTCGATCCGGCGGGCACCGACTCGAGGGCGCCGCTCCCCGGCACCGGCACGTGCCTGAACGCCGCGGGCGAGGCGTTCGCGCGCTACTGAGCGGCCACGACCGTCCGAGTGATCAGGGCGCCACTGAGGTTGCCGGGCGCTCACGCGTCGATGGGCGGCGCCCGAGGACCGCCCCCGGAAGGGCGATCGCGACCGCGATCCCGGCAACCGCGACCGGGATGCTCACGACGGCGAGGAGCGCGCCGACGAGCGCGGGCGCGGCAAGCTGGGCGGTGGATCGGAAGACGCCGGAGAGCGCGATGCCATCGGCCTGCTCGTGCTCGGTCGCCGCGAGCGCGACGAGCGCCGGCCCGAGGCTCGTGACGCAGCCCGCAGCGACGCCGCCGAGGATCAGGAGGGTCACGTAGGCGGCAAACAACGGTGGCGCGAAGGCGATGCCCACGAGCATGGCCATCTCCACGATCGCCGCGGTCCGGAGCACGCGGGGAACCAGATCGCTCCGAAGCCGGCGCAGGAGCAGGAGGGCGGCGGCGCCGGACCCTTCCGAAATCGTCACCAGGAGCCCGACGAGCGCCGGCACGATGCCAGCGCCCAGCAGGATGACCGGGACGTACGACCCGATTATCGACCACCACACGCCGCCGGCGACGTTGGTCCAGAGCGCGAGGTCGACGCCCTTTCGCCGCATCAGCTGCCAGCTCCCGGCGGATCGGCGGCGGTCGTAGGGCGGGAGCCGATGCATCGCAACTGCGCCGGCGGCGCTGAGGCCGACGGCAACCCCGGCAACGAGCATCGGCACCGTGAACCCGACGCCCGCGAGCACGCCGGCCAGCACCGGCCCGGTCAGCGTCCCGGCGTTGCCGGCGAGGTTCAGGTCCACCAGGCGCCGAACCGGCGAGCCGCCACTCCGGATCGCATGGGTCTGGCTGGAGGTCCAGAAGATCGCTCGCGCGGCGCCCTGGGCCATCTGCGCGGCCACGAACGCCGGCAGCAGCGCCGAGCTCGCGAACAGCACGAAGCCGGCGAACATGAACGTCCCCGCCACCGAGATCAGCAGCCGATCCGGGAGCCGCCCGAGCAGCCACGGGAGCGCGAATCTCGTCGCCAGCTGGGTCGCGGCGGAGACCGCCACGAGAAACCCGACCACCGCAGCGTCGAAGCCGGACCCGAGCACCAACAGGGGGACCGCGACGGTCGCGATCCCCAGCGACAGGGCGAACCCGAACGCGACGAACAGGGCGAGCGGTCGGTCGCTCGCCCTTGTCGCCGCGGTCATCCGCGGAAGGGTAGGCCGGCCAGCCCGGCCTGGTCAGCGAGATGGCTCCGCGACCGGCTCGGTGCGCGCCGGTCGCCAGCGGGGTCGTCAGGCTGGGGCGGCCACCGGCACCGACTTCTCGATCGGGACGCCGACGAGCGAGCCGTACTCCGTCCACGAGCCGTCGTAGTTGCGGACGCGCTTGAACCCGAGGAGCTCGTGGAGCACGAACCAGGTGTGGCTGGAGCGCTCGCCGATCCGGCAGTAGGCGATGACGTCCTTGTCGGCCGTGATGCCCTTGGCCCCGTAGATCTCACTGAGCTCGTCGGCGCTCCTGAACCGCCCGTCGTCCTGGACCGCGGTCGCCCATGGGATGTTGGCCGCCCCGGGCACGTGGCCCGCGCGCTGCGCACCTTCCTGGGGCAGCGCGGCGGGGGCGAGGAGCTCGCCGTTGAACTCCGCCGGGGAGCGGACGTCGACGAGGACGCCGCCCGACTCGACCTGCTTGAGGACGTCGTCGCGGAAGGCGCGGTTCGTGAAGTCCGCCGTGCCAAGGTCGATCCCCGTCGCCGCGTAGGACGGCTCCTCGGTCGTGGTCGGCAGGCCCTGGGCGAGCCAGTACTTGCGCCCGCCATCGAGGATTCGGACGTCCTCCACCCCGAACAGCTTGAGCTGCCAGTAGGCCCACGCCGCGAACCAGTTGTTGTTGTCGCCGTAGAGGACGATCGTGGTGTCCGGCCCGATGCCGGACACGCTCAGCAGCGAGGCCAGCTCCTCGCGGCTGACGATGTCGCGCAGGATCCCGTCGGAGAGCTGGCTGGTCCAGTTCCAGGCGACGGCGCCCGCGAGGTGGCCCTCGGCGTAGGCGGTGGTGTCGACGTCCACCTCGACGAAGCGAACGTTTGGATCTTCGAGGTGGGCCTGGGCCCAGGCAGTGTCCACGAGCACGTTCCTGGCGTAGTCGGTCATGGCGATCGTTCCTTTCGGCGGTTGGCTATCGAGCGAGGGAGGTGGATGCGGCCGGTTGCTTCCCGGCGATCCGATCGAAGAGGGTGGGCGCGTACCAGCGGACGAAGTAAAGACGGCACCCGAGGCAATACCCGGTGGCCGCGAGGACGGCCTGGAGGCCGGTCACCGCGGCGGCGACCAGCCAGGCGCCCGCGGTCACGCCGATGAGCAGCAGTGCCGAGGCCAGCCCGAGACCCAGGGTCCCCAGGAGCTGGGCGAACCTCGGCGGGACCTCGGACTCGAGCTCCCTCGGCGGGCCGATGCGGAGGGCGTGGCGGACGAGCGGCCAGGGCCGACCGAGGGCCGAATAGCGGGTCCCGACGAACGCGCTCACGGCGAGGGCAAGCCCGACGGCGGGGATGACCAGGGAAACGTCGGCGAGGAAGCCGAGCACCAGCAACGCCACGGAGAGGCCCGCGCCGAACCGGTGGCCGCGCGGATCGATCAGGCGCGGCGGGGAAAGTGAATCGACCATGGAGTGAGACCTCGGGAGGGACGAAGGACGGGTCGCGAGGCGGCCGGCCAGGCGGTCGGGTCGCGAGGGTCGTGGTCGGCGAGGTCGGCCCGCAGGGTCTGGGTGAGACGTCCTCTAGACGCGCCGCAACCCCGCAGCAGCCGGCACTCGCCAGCTACACGCGCAGGTCATCGGACAGCGGAGGTCACGCATCAGGCTGGGACTGTACCAGAGGTAATTGCGGACGCCCTCACGCGCCCGAGCCGGCCGGAAACCGCGGGCCGGGCTGGGGCTGCGGCGCCGTGCCCTCGCGCCAGATCCCGATGGGGGTCTGCTCGTCGGACTGGCCGAGGGGGTTGTCGTCGAAGCTCCGCTCGAGCAGGCGGACCCGCTCCTTCGACAGGGTGCTGGCGACGCACCACGCCGGGGCGATGTCGTTGATGTCGCAGATCGCGATGTCGTAGCCGGTCGCGGCCTTGAGGTCCCGCGCGGTCCCGGGTGGGTCCGCCGGCGCCGGGATGCACATCTCGTAGAACTCCGCGATGCCCATGGTGTGCTCGGCATCCATCATGCGGGCGTTGAGCCCGGCGACGAGATAGAACCAGCCCTTCTTCCCCAGCACCCGGCCCACGAGGTGGGCCACCCCGGCGAGCAGCATCCGCGGCGCGCCGGTCAGCTCGATCGCGTACTGCATCGCGTAGGGGCTTCGCAGCCCGGTGCCCCAGGTGGTCTTGATGACCCGCTCCGACATCCAGCGCGCCAGGCGGCCCGGCTTGATCGTGCGCCAGTCTCTGGCCCGGCCCTGCATGATCGCCACCGCCGACTCGGACATCACGATCGTGTCGCCGGGCTGGGCGTAGGGGCCGGCGTGCTCCCGGATGACGGTCGGCATGTCGTCGCCGGGCATCAGCACGGGGGTACGAATCGGCACTCGCTCGAAGGTTCGGCCGTCGACGACGACGGTGCGGGGGGCTGGTCCCTGGTCGGTCACATCGCCGATGGTACCGGCGGGCGGGTGTCCGCCCGGCGATTGCGGCCCTGCACCACCCGGCCTACGCTCCCGTCCGATGCCCCTCCTCACTCGCGCGACGGCCCTGGCTCGCCTCTCCACGCTCGTCGCGGGCCTGGCGTTGGCGGCGACGCTCGTCCTGCTCGGCCGCCCGCTCATCGATCCGCCGCTCGTTCGCGGCCTCGGAGCGCTCCCCGCGTGCCGCTACGACGACATCCTCACGACGCCCCGGGGCTACGACGACTGGCGGATCACCCAGGTCGATACGATCCTCCGGGTCAGCAAGGCGTACGTGCCCCCGGGCCTCGTGAAGGTCTCCAGCCTCGGCGTGCCGGGCAGCGGCCAGGTCCGTGGCGTCATGGCGGACGACCTCAAGGCGATGAGCGACGCCGCTGCCGCGGCGGATGCCGCGATCGGCGTCCACAGCGCCTACCGCTCGTACGCGACGCAGCAGGCCGTGTTCGCCAAGTGGATCGACCGCTACGGCTACAACGAGGCCCTCAAGGTCTCCGCGCGGCCAGGGCACTCCGAGCACCAGCTCGGGCTCGGGATCGACTTCCGGAGCGATCCGCCCCTCGCGACCCTGAGCGGTTCGTGGGGCGCGACGGCCGCCGGAACGTGGATGCGCCGCCACGCGTGGGAGTACGGCTTCCTCATGAGCTACCCGAAGGGCAAGTTCGCGCTCACCTGCTACTCGTACGAGCCCTGGCACTTCCGCTATGTCGGCCGGGATCTCGCCGCGACGATCCACGCCTCCGGGCTGACCACGCGGGAGTACCTCTGGGCCAACTTCACCACGACCGTGGTGCCGCCGCCGACGAAGAAGCCGCTTACCACCCCGAGGCCGACGCACACTGCCGGCCCGGTCGCGACGGTCGCTCCAGCACGCACGCACGCGCCCGCGCCGACGACGGCCCCGGCGCCAACCACGGCCTCGACGACGCCGCCGCCCGTTCCGGAAAGCGGCCCACCCAGTGCGCTGCCTTCCCTGCCGACGTTACGCCCGACGCCCATCGCGTCCGCGGGTCCGACGACGCCCACCGCCCAGATCGAGCCGTCGATGCTCGCCGGCGCGGGGCTCGCGCTCGGGACCATCGTCCTGGGAAGCGCGTGGCTGGTGGCCCGACGTGGGCGGTCTGGGGTAGGACTGTAGGGCCAGAGACACTCCCGAGGGCTGTTCCTAGAGTGCGGTTGTAGCGCCTCGTCGAAGCGATCAGCGCTCCAGCCGTCCCTCGTCCGTCACCGCCGACGCGAGGGGCACATATCCGGTGTCGGGGACTCAGCCGACGCGGATCGCCGCCTCCGGAATGAGCCCAGACGACCCGGGAGGAACCCTCGCATGCGTCAAATCCATCGATCCTGGCTGCCCCTTGCCGCCGCGGCCCTCGCCGCCCTCGTGGTCCTGCCGAGCTTTGCCGGCCCAACGGACGCGGCGACGAGCAAGTGGACCGCGAAATGCTCCGTCAACGTGCGGACCTCGGCGAAGACCTCGGCCACCGTCCTGAAGGTCGTCTCGAAGGACACGATCGTGACCGCCACGGGGACGGTCACCGGCAGCTCCTACGCCGCCGACTGCCCGACGTCCGTCAGCAGCAGCTCGTGGCTGAAGATCGTCGCGATCAACGGCAAGTCCACGCTCTCGCTCTGGGGCCGGGACGCCGTCTACGCCGCGGCCAAGCTGTTCAAGTCGGGTCCGAATCCGACGCCGACTCCCACGCCCAAGGCCACCCCGACTCCCACCCCGAAGCCCACCCCCACCCCGACACCCAAGCCGACGGCCACGCCCACCGCGACGCCCGCGGCCACGACGGACTACCTCTCCAACTGCAGCGTCCGCCTCCGCACGTCGACGTCGACCTCGGCGACGACCAAGTCGATCATCGACGCCAACATGGTCGTCACGGCTTCCAGCAAGGTCACCGGCGGCTCCTGGGCCGCCGACTGCAAGACGAGCGTGTCCGGCAGCAACTGGTACAAGATCACGGCGGTCGGCGGAAAGAGTGTCTCCTCCCTGTACGGCGTGAGCGCCGTGTACGCGGCGACCGGCCTCTTCAGGGGCGCGAGCACCTCCGGCTACAAGGAAGGCATCGACGTCTCGCACTGGCAGGGCGTCATCGACTGGACGAAGGTCAAGGGCGCCGGCAAGACGTTCGCGATCGCCAAGGCGACCGAGGGCACCAGCTTCAAGGACGATCGCTACAACGCGAACAAGTCCGGTGCCATGAGCCTGGGCATCAAGTTCGGGGCCTACCACTTCGCGCAGCCGGCCAACAACCCGGTGGCGGAGGCGGACTGGTTCGTCAACAACTCCGGCTACCAGCGGGGCATGATCGTTCCGACCCTGGACCTCGAGCGGACCGGAGGCCTCGGCACCACGGCGCTCACGAGCTGGGTCAAGTCCTGGCTGGGTCGGGTCTACGACCGCCTCGGCGTGCGGGCCATGATCTACGTGAGCCCGTCGTTCTGGCGGACCTACATGAACGACACCCGGTGGTTCGCCGACAACGGCTATGCCGTGCTGTGGACGGCCCACTGGAGCACCACCAGCCCGTCCGTGCCGGCCAGCAACTGGGGCGGCCGATCGTGGACCTTCTGGCAGTACACCAGCGACGGCACCGTCCCGGGCATCTCCGGGCGGGTCGACCTGGACCGCTACCGCTTCGCGACCTTCGACGCCGTCACGTACTGACCCCGCCTACGATCGTCGGGTGACGACGATCGGCATCGAGGCCCGCGGCCGGCTCCTCGCGGTCATCCCGGCGCATGACGAGGCGACCCGCATCGAGCGGGTCGTCCGCGCCGCGACTCGCCATCTGCCGGTCCTCGTCGTCGATGACGGCTCGGCCGACGACACCGCGATCGTCGCCGAGGCGGCGGGAGCGAGGGTCCTCCGGCAGTCGCCCAACCAGGGCAAGGGCGCCGCGCTCCGAGCCGGGTTCGCGATCGCGCTCGCGGAGGGCGCCGAAGCCATCATCACCCTCGATGGCGACGGCCAGCACGACCCCTCGGAGATCCCATCGTTCCTGGGCGCCTACGCCCGCCGGACGATCGCCGAGGTGCCGACCGAGCTGATCGTCGGCAAGCGCAGCTTCCGCCGAATGCCGCCCGTGCGGCGGCTGGCGAACTGGCTGGGAACCGCAGTGCTGTCCGGCGCGCTCGGCCGCTGGATCCCGGACAACCAGTCGGGCTACCGGCTCATCGGGCGGCGGCTCATGACCGCGATGGCGGACAGCACGGAGTCCGGCTTCGCCTTCGAGGTGGAGATGATCGCGGTCTGCCTCCGCGAGGGCTGGCCCATCGCCTGGGTGCCGATCCGGACCATCTACGGCGACGAGACGAGTCACATCCGGCCGGGCCAGCACCTGCGGGAGTTCCTGGCCGTGACCGGCCGCGCGCGGCGAGTCGCCCGGGGCGATTCGATCGGCTAGGCGTCGGCGTCAGGCCGGCGTGCTCTCCGGCGCCATCGGCGTCGCTTCCTCGTCGACCGCGAGCCGCAGGTTCGGCAGCACCTCGCGCCCGAAGACCTCGATGAACTCGGCCTGGTTCCGGCCGACGTTGTGGATGTGGACCTCGTCGAAGCCCACGTCGAGGTAGTTCTGGATGTGCTTGGTGTGGACCTCGAGGTCCGACGAGATCAGGACCCGGTTCTTGAAGTCCTCCGGCCGCACGAGCTTGGCCATCGCGGCGAAGTCCTCGGGGTTCCTGACGTCCTGCTTCGGGAAGGGCATGCCGCCGTTGGGCCATTCCTTCATGGCGGCGTCGAGGGCCTCCTCTTCCGTCCGGGCCCAGCTGACGTGGATCTGGAGGAACTTCGGGACGCGCTTCTTGCCGACCTCGGCGCAGCCCTCGTCGCAGGCCATCCAGAGGAGCTTGATCTTCTCGTCGGCCGCGCCGACGGTGATCATCCCGTCGGCGAACTTGCCGGTCTTCTTGGCGTTCATCGGGCCGGAGGTTGCGACGTAGATCGGGACGGGCTCGTCCGGCCGGGTGTAGAGCTTCGCGCTCTCGAGCTTGAAGTGCTTGCCCTGGAACTTCGTGACCTGGCCGGTGAACAGCTTCGAGATGATCTCGATCGCCTCGAACATCATCGACGAGCGGACCCCGATCTCCGGCCACTCGAGCCCGAGGATGTGCTCGTTGAGGGCCTCGCCCGCGCCAAGCCCGAGCCAGAACCGGCCCGGGAACATGGCCCCGAGGGTTGCGGCGGCGTGGGCCACGACGGCGGGATGCATCCGGAAGCCCGGGAACGTCACCGCGGTCCCGAAGCGGAGGCTCGTTCGGGTCCCGAGCGCGCCCATGAAGCTCCAGGCGTAGGCCGCGTTGCCCTGCTGGGGGGTCCACGGGTGGAAATGCTCCGAGACCATGAACCCGGCCTCGAACCCGGCCGCCTCGGCCTGGGCGCACCAGTCCAGGAGGTCCGTGGGATGGAACTGCTCGAGCATCGCGGCGTAACCGATCTTTGCCATGGCGGCATGGTAGGCCGAGCGCACGTCGACGCCGAAGTGGCACGATGGCGCCCGATGGACCTCGAGCTGTTCGTGACCCCGGGCCTCGGCGATGCCTCCTACCTGCTGGCGAGCGGCCGCGAGGCGGTGCTCGTGGATCCGCAGCGCGACGCGTGGAGATTCCTCGAGGTCGCGGAGGCCAGGGGCTGGCGCGTCCGCCACGTCCTCGAGACCCACGTCCATAACGACTACCTATCTGGCGCGATGGAGACGCGCGCAGCGACGGGGGCGGAGATCGCGGCACCGGCGCGCGGCGGCTACGAGTTCGAGCATCGGGCGATGGACGAGGGCGACTCGCTCGAGCTCGGGGCGTTGCGGCTCACGGCCTGGGCGACGCCGGGGCACACGCCGGAGCACCTCGCCTGGATCGTGAGCTCGATCGACGCGCCGAGCGACGTGGCGGCCGACCCCTCGGGCGCACTGGCCGCGTTCACCGGCGGCAGCATGATCGTGGAATCAGCGGGGCGGACGGACCTGCTGGGCGCGGCGCTCACCGACGCGCTGACGCGCGACCAGCAGCGCAGCCTTCAGCGTTTGGGTGGGCTCCCGGACGCGGCCCAGGTGCTGCCGACGCACGGCGCCGGCTCGTTCTGCAGCGCCGGGCCCGGGAGCGCGAATCGCGTCTCCACCATCGCCGCGGAGCGATTCGCCAACCCCGCCTTGCGTCTCGCCGACGGCGACCCCGCTCCCTTCCGCGCGCAGGCGCTCGACGGGCTCGGCCGCTATCCGAGCTACTACGCCGAGATGGCGGGCATGAATCGGCGCGGCCCTCGGATCCTCGGCCGGCTGATCCTCCCGCCCGCGCTCGGGACGGACGCCTTCGCCGCGGCGGTCGAAGGCGGCGCGACCATCGTCGATGCCCGCGACCGTGAGTCCTTCGCCGCAGCCCACGTCGAGGGCGCGATCAACATCGAGCTGGACGGCACCTTCGCGGGGTACGTGGGCTGGCTGCTGCCGTTCGGCGCGAAGATCGCCCTGGTCCTGCCCGATCGCGACGACGCGCTCGCGTCCGCGACGACGGAGCTGCTCCGGATCGGCTACGAGCGCGTGGTCGGGTGGCTGGAGGGGGGCGTCGAGGCGTGGGTCGCGGAAGGCCGTGCGACCGGGAGCTACGAGACCGCCACGATGCGCCAGCTCCACGACGAGCGGACCAGCGGTGGGACTGACGACGTCCTCCTCGACGTGCGCCAGCCGATCGAATGGGAGAAGGACGGGGTCGTCCCCGGGGCCGAGCGGATCTTCGTCGCGGACCTGCCGGCACGCCTCGCCGAGCTGCCCGATGGTGCGTCGGTGAGCGTCTTCTGCAAGTCCGGCTCCAGGGCGGCGATCGCGGCCAGCCTCCTCGACCGCGCCGGCGTCGAGGTCCGGCTCGTCACCCATGGCGGGGCCGCGCGGTGGCCCGACCCGCTCGAGCAGATCCGGTAGCCGCAGCCGCGGCGAGCACGCCCATGCTCCGGCGCCTCCTTGCCCGCGCCGTCGCGGGTCCCACGTATCCGCCCGATGCCGGCGACGCGCGCGACATCGCCATTGCGGGGATCCAGCTCCCGCTCCGCGCGACCATCGCGGTGTTCGCCGCGACCGCCCTCCTCCTGCTCGACCATGGTCAAGCCCTGCTCCCGCGAACCCCCGCAGACGGAGTTGGCGGCCTGGAGCCGATCGTCATCCAGCGCTTCGTGCTCTTCCTGATCGTCCCACTGGCGATCGTGATCGCGCTGTTCCGGGACGAGCCACGGCGCTACGGCCTGGCCCTCGGCGACTGGCGCTGGGGCATCTCGCTTCTGCTGGCGGGGCTCGCGGTGATGACGCCGATCATCCTCACCCTCTCGGGCCTCGAATCGTTCCGGACCTACTACGGGGGTGAGCAGACGCCGCTGGGCCAGCGGGTCGCGAACCATCTCGCGCAGCTCATCCCGGCCGAATTCCTCTTTCGGGGATTCCTGCTGTTCGCGCTGTGGCGCCGGATCGGGGCGCTCGCGCTCGTCGTGGTCCAGGTGCCGTTCGTGCTGACCCACATCGGCAAGCCGGACGTCGAGCTGTGGTCGACGTTCGTCGGCGGCTCGATCTTTGCCTGGCTCGACTGGCGAACCGGCTCGATCCTCTGGAGCGCGCTCGGCCACGTCTATGTCCTGACGCTGATGCTTCTCGCGGTCGGCGGCGCGTCCCTGGGCGCATGACCGAGGGCCGCACGCG
>DATLDP010000131.1:0-3071 GCA_035525825.1 Candidatus Limnocylindria bacterium | reverse complement strand
CCGCCCGGCACGAGCCGGGCCAACATCGCTGTTTGGATCGAACGGCCGGGAGACCCCCGGCCGTTCGCCATTTCCTGGCGGCGCGAGGGCGCGAGGGCCGAGGGCCTAGGGCCGGATTCGCAGGCCCTCGATCAGGATCTCGGCGAGATCCGCGGCTTCGTCCTCGGTCATCGGTCGCCCGTTGGCGAGGAGATGGGCGATCGCCGTCCCCAGGATCGAGTCGAACGGGAGGTGCGGGTCGATCTCCGTCTCGAAGCCCTGCGCCGCCGCGTTCTCGCCGTAGCGCCGCGCGAAGTCCTTCCGGCGCGGAGCCACCGAATCGAACGCGAGCTCCGACGGGTTGGCGAGGACTGCCCGGACGATCTCCGGCAGCATCGCCGGGAACGTCGGGGTATCGAAGATCTGCTGGACGAACGCGGCCGCGAACCGGATGTCCTCGGCGATGTCCCCAGTCAGCGTGAGTGGCCGCCCACCCACCGCCGCGCGGGCGGCCGCGCCGATCAGCGCGGAACGGCTCGGCCAGCGGAGGTAGACGGTGGCCCTCGCCACGCCGGCTCGCTCGGCGACCGCGGTGAGCGTGGTGCCCTGCACGCCGTGCTGCATCATGAGGTCGACGGCCGCCCGGACGATCGCGACATCGGTGGCTGCGCGCCGCGGCCGGCCCTGCTTCGGCCCTGCGGTTGATGGCACGCGCGCACCATAGCACGCGTTCATATCCTGGACGTCTTGTATAGAAAACTACCAACGGTTGCGGCGCCCGGCGTCCCTCGGGCGTCCCGCCGCGTCGCTGACCCCTTTCTGCGGCGCGGCACGCACGCAACCTCACGACACCGTCTTCTATGCTGCCGAGCAACGTGACCACGCTGAGGCCGCAGCTCGAGCAGCACCTGCTGGACATCCTCGACGCGATCGAGGAGCCGGTCTCCATCGCCACGGCGATCCGCGACCGCGACGGCCGGATCCTCGACTTCCGGCTGGAGTTCGTGAACGAGGCCACGGCCCGCTGGGCCGGGGTGTCGCGTGAGTCGATGGTCGGCCTCATCACGGGCGAGCTCCTCCCGGAGTTCCGCTCCAGCGGCTTCTTCGACACCCTGGCGGAGGTCGTCGAGACGGGCGTTCCGTACTCCGAGGGCGGCGCGGAGGTCGCGGATGCGGTGACCGGCGGCCAATGGGTCGGCGGGATCTACGACATGCGCGCGATCCGCCTCGGCGACGGCTACATGAGCACCTGGCGCCAGCGGGCCGTCAGCCCCGAGCCCGGCTGACCCGGGCTTCGCCTGAACTCGTTGTCCGCCGCGCCGACGCGTCCACCTGAGCCGCGGGTCGACGCCGCCGGCCGCGAGATCCGCCCCCAGCGGACCCTTTGGCTCCTCTCGATCGCCCACGCCTTCAACCACGGGCAGGCCGTCCTCCTGCCGCTGATCTACCTCAAGATCATCGACGAGTTCGGCGCGACGCTCCAGGAGATCGCCTTCGTCGCCGCCGCGTCGGCCGTCGCGTCCGGCCTGGTCCAGGCGACGTACGCCTTCGTGACCCGAAGGGTCTCGCGGCGTCCGATCCTGGCTGCGGGACAGCTCCTCTTCGGCCTCGGGTTCGCGTCGCTCTCCGCGATCCAGAGCTTCGGCGCGTTCGCGCTCACGACGATCGTCTCGCGGGTGGGCGGCTCACCCCAGCATCCCGTGGGCAACGGCCTGCTGGCGGAGCAGTTCCCGCCCGAGCGCCGCGGCTTCGCGATCAGCGCCCACATCTCCGGCGGGAACGTCGGCTCGGTCGCGGCAGCCCTCGCCGGACCGGCCCTGCTGGTGGCCTTCGGCTGGCGCGGCACGGTCGTGCTCTTCGGTGTTCCGACGGCGCTCATTGGCGTCGCGATGCTCCGCTGGGTTCGCGAGACCGGCGCCGATCGGGCGGCGGCGATCCGGGAGGGATCCGTCTGGGAGGCCGTCAAGGCGATCGGGCGCGACTCCAGGATCAAGCGAACGTACCTGTCATCGGTGCTCGGCGGCGGTGGTCGTGGGCTCGGCGTGGCGAACCTGTTCGCCCTGCTCTACGTCACCCACGTCCTGAAGCTGCCGGAGGAGACGACCAACCTGATGTACGGCGCGCTGATCATCCTGTCCGTGCCCATGCCCCTGGTCGCGGGCTGGCTCTCGGATCGGATCGGCCGGCGCCCGACGATCCTCGGCGCGTACCTCGGCGGCGCGATCGGGTTCGTGACGTTCATCGCCGTGGGCTCGAGCCTGCTCGGGCTGTGGGTCGGCATCGCGATCATGGGCCTGTTCTCGTTCGCCGAGAGCCCCCAGCTCCAGGCCCTGCTCGCGGACGCAGTCCCGACCGGGATCCGGGACGTCGCCTTCGCCCTGTACTTCACGCTCGCGTTCGGGGTCGGCTCGATGTGGGTGGCCCTCTATGGCGCGATCATCGAGGCGGTGGGGGAGACCACGGGGCTGCCGATCGTCTTCGGGCTGATGGCCGCGTCGTTCGTGGCCGCGGCCGTCGTGATGTGGCCGATCCACGATCCGGCCCGGCACGCCAGCACGGCCCTGGCCAACGACTGAGGGGCGCCCGCGGCGCCCTTTGCTATGATCCGCGGGCCCTGCAAACGGGCGATCCCAGTCGGGGCGTAGCGCAGCCTGGTAGCGCGCATCGTTCGGGACGATGAAGTCGTGGGTTCGAATCCCGCCGCCCCGACCATTTCCCTCTCGCGGATCCCGCGCCGGCGCTAGTGCAGCGCGACCTCCCCGGACGCGAGGGATCCCGTGACCCACGCGGCAGCCCGGAGCATCTGCTCCAGCAGTGCGGCATCGATGTTGCTCGCGCTGTCGCAGGCGAGGTGATAGCAGGCGTCCTCCGGCGTCTCGGCGGTCCCCCCGAACAGCGATGCCTGCGCCGCTGACTTGCGCTCGTTCGCGCCAGAGAACAGGCCGCCGACCGGGATGCCCGCCTGGTCGAACGGGAAGTGGTCGCTCGAGCCGCCGAGGCTCTCCGCCTGCCACGGCAGGGTTTCGGCATCGAACGCCGCCTCGAACAGCCGAGCGATCGCCCCGCTCTCGGTCGGCGTGTTCGTCTGTGCG
>DATLDP010000123.1:0-19160 GCA_035525825.1 Candidatus Limnocylindria bacterium | reverse complement strand
TTGACGGCACCCCTATTCTCGCCGCCATGGTTCCGGACGGGGAGCGGAACGCGGATCGTGATGGCCTCAGCGGAGGAACGGACGCGGTGTACGACGATCGAACGCTCACCTGTCGCGATTGCGGTGACAGCTTCGTCTTCTCCGGCGGCGAACAACGCTTCTTCGCCGAGAAGGGGCTCCAGAACGTCCCGCAGCGATGCCCGGGCTGCCGCGCGAATGCCAAGCGCGTCCGGATGGGCGGGCCGCGCGAGTACCACGCCGCGGTCTGCAACTCCTGTGGCGACCAGGCCATGGTGCCCTTCGCGCCACGGACCGATCGCCCCGTCTACTGCTCGACTTGCTTCGACAAGGTCCGCGCGGGCACGATCGAGCCCGCCGCCGCGCCCGCGACCCCCGGCTGAGCCTCGCGCCGGCCGATCCGGCGGCGCCTCGCGACTAGACTGGCCCGGCTGAGCGAGCGGGCAGTCGAAGGAGGTGCAGGGTGGGCGTGATCATCGTTCGGGAGATGGTCGGGACGAGCCCGAAATCGTGGAGCGACGCGGCTCGTCAGGCCGTGGCCACCGCCTCGAGGACCGTTCGCAATATCAAGACCGTCGAGGTCGTGCATTCGAGCGCCATCGTCGAGGACGGCGAGATCGTCGAATACCGCGTCGACATCAAGATCGGCTTCGAGTACGAGGGGTAGGCCCGGGCTCAGCATCTTCCGGATCAGGGCCAGAGGAAGCGCGCCTAAGCCGTTTCCGCGTAGCGCTGGCCGGCGTATGACTGGAACCGGGTCTGGCTCTTGCGGAACCACAGCTGGATATCGCCGGTGGGGCCGTTGCGGTGCTTGGCGAGCTTGACGTTGATCACCTCGCCGTCGATATCCGTGTCCTCCGGCGCTCGCTCCTTCTCGCGATACAGGAACACGACGAGATCGGCGTCCTGCTCGATGGCGCCCGACTCCCGAAGGTCCGACAGCCGCGGCTCCTTCGACTCGCGCATCTCCGGCTGTCGCGACAGCTGCGACAGGGCGATCACTGGCACCGAGAGCTCGCGGGCGAGCGCCTTCAGTCCGCGGCTGATCTCGCTCACCTCCTGGACGCGGTTGGAGTCGCGGTTGGTGGTCGTCGCCTGCATCAGCTGCAGGTAGTCCACGATCACGAGGTCCAGCCCGGACTCGGCCTGGAGGCGCCGGGCCTTCGTCCGGAGCTCCATGGAGGTGATGTTCGGCGTGTCATCGATGTAGAGGCTGGCTTCGGACAGGTCGTTCATGGCCGGCGCGATCCGGGCGAAGTCCATCTCCTCCAGGAAGCCCGACCGCAGCCGCTGCGAATCGATGTTGGCGACGCTGGACAGCAGGCGCAGCACCAGCTGCTCCTTGCTCATCTCGAGGCTGAAGACGCCCACCGTCTTCTTCTCGCGGACGGCGGCGTGCTCCGCGATGTTCAGCGCAAAGCTCGTCTTGCCGACCGACGGACGGGCCGCCACGATGATCAGGTCGCTTTTCTGGAACCCGGTCGTCAGCTGGTCCAGGTCCAGGAAGCCCGACGACGTGCCGCTCAGCTCGCCGCGGTGAGCGTGGAGGTAGTCCAGGCGGTCGTACGCCGAGTGGAGCAGGTCCTTGAGCATGCTGAAGCCGGTGGTGATCCGGCGATTGGAGACGGTGAAGAGCTCCGATTCGGCCCGGTCTATCGCTTCCTGGATCTCCGCCGGGTCCTCGTAGCCGATGCCGGCAATCTTTCCCGCGGCGCCGATCAGGTTCCGGAGGACCGCCTTGCGCTCGACGATTCGCGCGTACTGGACCGCGTGGACCGCGGTCGGTGTCTGGTTCGAGAGCTGGGAGAGGTACGACCGGCCACCGACCTGCTCGAGGCTCTCGGATCGCTCCAGCGACTCGGCCACCGTGACCAGGTCCACCGGCTCGCGGCGCTCGAAGAGCTCGAGCATTGCGCGGTAGACGCTCCCGTGCGCCTGGCGGTAAAAGTCCTCCGGGCGCAGGAACTCCGCGATCTCGATGATCGTCTCCCGATCGATCAGGATCGCCCCGAGGACCGATTGCTCGGCCTCCAGACTGTGCGGCGGCAGGCGGTCGATCACGTGTCCTCAGGCTGACGGCAGGTCGTGACAACTGACTGTCACGGTTCTCGCGCTCGCCGAACACCGGTTTACCAACGACTTGTGACCCGAAGGCCCGGAGGCGGTGGACGGGGCCGGGTCAGCCTGTGGACCGGCTGTGGACGGAGGCCCAGACCTGCGCAATCCGCGAACCGACACGAACGGGTGGGAACCGATCCGGCGGATCTGGCGTCCGGCGAGGCATGAACGTCCGCCAGCTGCTCCTGACCCCCGTCCTCCTCCTCGTCGTTGCCTGCCAGGGCGCGGCCACCCCGCCGCCCAGTGCACCTCCGACCACCGCTCCCGCGGGAACGCCGAGCCCGACGCTCGCCGGACTTGGTGGCGTCGCGGCGGATCTCACGGCCGCAGGGGTTACTGCCAAGGCCGGAAGCGCGTTCTCAACGGAGCCGATCGGCGGCGAGGGGTTCGCGCTCTGCGTCGGCGCCGAGACGGTCCAGACCTATGCGTTCATCGACCACGAGGCCGCATTGGCGGCGCAGGCCAAGATCGATCGCGAGGATCCGTCGACCATCGGGACGACCCACGTCAACTGGACCGGCAAGCCGCGGTTCTGGCTGCGCGACAACCTGATCCTGCTGTATCTCGGCGAGGATGCCGCGACCGATGCCGCGCTCCGCACGCTCCTGGGTCCGCCCTTCGCCGAGGGCGAGGCCGGCGGCATGCCCCTTGCGGGACCGCCCTGCAGCTAGTCGAGCTTGCGGATGACGCCGATGAGCTTCCCCTGGATGCGCACGTCGTCGTAGAACTGGGGCTGGTAGTTGGGGTTCGCGGGCTGCAGGCGGACGCGATCCTTCTCCCGGAAGAAACGCTTCAGCGTGACCGCGTTCTCCTCGACCTGGGCGACGACGATGTCGCCGTTTCGAGCGGTGGTCTGCGGGCGGATCAGCACGAAGTCGCCGTCCGCGATGTGCTCCTCGATCATGGAGTCACCGCGAACCCGCAGGACGTACGCGTCGCCGCTCGGGGCGAGGACGTCCGGCACGGCCATCGTCTCCGACGCGTCCTGGTAGGCCTCGATCGGGCCGCCGGCCGCGATTTCGCCGATGACCGGCAGGACATGGGCCTCCGCGGCAATCGCCTGGGGCACGAGCTCGCTGGTGAGGCCCAGCCGGATCGCCGCCGTCGGCGTCAGCCGGATGGCCCGTGACTGCGACTCCCGTCGCTCGATGTAGCCATCCCGCTCGAGCATCTGGAGGTGGTGGTGCACGGCCGACGTCGAGCTGAGACCGACCGCGACGCCGATCTCGCGAACCGAGGGCGGAAACCCGCGGGCTCGGAGCGTGCCGGCGATGTAGTCGAGGATCTTCTGCTTCCGGTCTGCGTCGTGTCGCGTCACTCGCGGCTCCCCTGGGAGGTTGGGCGCGAGCATCATACCGAACGGGTGTTCGATGTCAAGGTTCGAGACAGAGCCAGCCACGAGGCCGCTGGTAGACTCCCGGTCCCGTGGCGAAGAACGATCGATCCTCGAAGCGCAACGATTGGTCCGATGACGACCGGTCGGGCGCGCGCGGTCGCAGCCCCGGCTTCCGCCGGATGATCGCGGCCGCGGCGTTCCTGCCGATCGCCAGCCGGGCGCCGCTGTACGCCCGGATGATGTGGTCGCTCGCGACGGACAGCCGAACGCCGACGAATCGCAAGGCGATGCTCGCGGCGGGGCTCGGCTACGTGGTCCTCGGCCGGGACATCGTGCCCGATCGGATCCCGATCCTCGGCCAGCTCGATGACCTCGTGGTGGTTGCCCTCGCGACCGAGCTCTTTCTTGAGGGCCTCGACGAGGACCTCCTCGCGGAGAAGCTCGAGGAAGCCGGGATCCCCCGCGCCGCGTACGATGAGGACGTCGCGCGCGTGCGACGGCTCGTCCCCGGCCCAATCCGCCGAGCCGCCCGGCGCCTGCCCGGCGCGTTCAACTTCGCGACCGAGGCCATCTCTCATTCGGGCGTCCAGCCGCGGCTGCGTGGCTGGCTCGCCGGCGGCCCAGCCGGCAAGTGGAGGTAGATTCGATCTTCATGAAGGTCATCCTGACGACGGACGTGGACAAGCTTGGCAAGTCGGGCGAAATGAAGACGGTCGCGGACGGCTTCGCTACCAACTTCCTGATCCCGCGCAGTCTCGCCGTGCCCGCCGCCGGCGGCGCCTACCGCGCGTGGCAGCACGACATTGCGTCGCGCGAGGACAAGCGCCAGCGCGAGCGAGCCGACGCCGAGATCGCCGCGACCCGCATTGGCTCCACCACGCTCACCCTGGGCGTCAAGGTCGGCGAGGGCGGCAAGCTCTACGGCTCGATCGGGACGAAAGAGATCGCGGAGGCGCTCGGCCGCCGTGGCATCGTCGTGGATCGCCACAAGATCGAGCTCGATGAGCCGCTGAAGTCGCTGGGCACCTACAAGGTCGCGATCAAGGTCTTCTCGGGGATGACGCCCGAGGTCACGGTGATCGTCGAGCCCAAGGGCTAGCGCCACTCGACCTGGCACGGTCCAGGTCGACAATGGCCGGGTGACGACCGGCCCTGCCAGGACCATCCTGCACGTCGACCTTGACGCGTTCTTCGCGTCGGTGGAGCAACGCGACCACCCCGAGCTGCGCGGAAAGCCGGTCGCAGTCGGGCTGGGTGGCGCGAACGATCGCGGGGTTGTGAGCGCCGCGTCCTACGAGGCCAGGAAGTTCGGGGTGCATTCCGCGATGCCGATCGTCACGGCGCGGCGGCTCTGTCCGGACTGCATCTTCGTCCCGGTGGACGGCGCCAAGTACCAGCGGGTCAGCCGCGAGGTCATGACGATCCTTCGGCGGTTCACGCCGCTCGTCCAGCCGATCTCGATCGACGAGGCGTTCCTCGACGTGACCGCGTCGCGGGCGCTGTTCGGTGACGGCGAGGAGATCGGACGGCGGATCAAGGCCGCGGTCCGCGAAGATCTCGACCTGCCGATCTCGGTCGGCGTGGCCGCCACCAAGCTGGTGGCGAAGATCGCGAGCGACCTGCGCAAGCCGGACGGCCTGGTCGTGGTGCCGCTCGGGACCGAGCAGGCCTTCCTCGCGCCGCTGCCGATCTCGCGACTGTGGGGCGTCGGCCCGTCGACCGCCGCGGCGCTCCGGGACTTCAACGTGACCACCATCGGCGACCTCCAAACGCTCGACCGATCGGCCCTCGTTCGGCGGTTCGGCAAGCACGGAGCGTCGCTCGTCGATCGAGCCCACGGGCGCGATGGCGACCCGGTCGACGATCCCGAGGCGACGAAGTCCGTCAGCCACGAGCACACGTTCGACGAGGACACCGCCGATCCGGAGGTCCTGGAGCGAACGCTCCTCGCGATGGCCGAGGGCGTGTCGGGGCGGCTCCGTCACGCCGGCCTCAAGGCGCGGGCGGTCGCGGTCAAGGTGCGAGACAGCGGCTTCAACACGGTCACCCGGCAGCGGAGCCTCCCCGAGCCGACGGACATGACCGAGCCCATCTGGCGGATCGCCGTGGAGCTCGCCCGGCCCGAGATGCGGGGCAAGCGGATCCGGCTGCTCGGGGTCGCGACGTCGGGCTTCGGGGAGCGCGAGCAGCTCGGGATGTTCGGCGCCGGCGACGATCGACGCCGGAAGGCAGTCGAGGCGGCGGACGAACTGCGAGAGCGCTACGGAACCCGGGCGGTGACGCGCGCGCGGCTGCTGCGGACCGGGGTCCCAGCGCCATTCGAGCGGGACTTCGGAACGGCCGCGGAGCGGCGGGGCGAGCACGCGGCGGACCGCGATCGAGCGGCGGAGCACGAGCGCCGGCGACGGTCGTCGCGCAGTGACAGCCAAGCTGACACTCCCTCGCCGGAGGATGCGTTCGACGACTGACAAGGGCTTGACATCGAACACCTGTTCGATCTAGCCTCCAGTCGAAACCGAACAAGCGTTCACGGCACCAGTGCCCGGTGACCGGAGCTCGCGTAGCGCCCCCGAAAGGAGCCGCGAAATGGCGATGATCCGAGTCGAACCGGTCGAGGTCCAGGTTCGCGCCGACTGGTTTGACGGCCGGCCGCGCGAGGTCACGCTCCACGGCCGACGTCTGCCAGTCCTGGATGTCGTCGGCGTCCGCGACGAGAGCTCCGCGTACCCGGTCGTCACCGGGCCGCGCACCCTCTTCGAGATCGAGACCGCCGATGCCCGCATGAAGCTTTCGTTCCGGCACCGCTCCCGCCGTTGGACGATGGAAGCCTTCGAAGCCCACCGCGCCGCCTGACGCACGCGCCTGACGGCCGATGCGTGCGTTGCCGTCCTGCGCGCCATTGCTCACGCACGGACGTGCGCTCGCAACGGTGCTCGGAGGTCGCCTTCGCCTCGACCGCCAGGCACGCGCGTCGAGTCGAGTCGCCGACTCCCTCGGCGCTCAGCCAAGACGTCGGCGACCACATTCCCGCGGGCGGCTGCTGACCTAGCGGCAGTCGCTCGCGGAACCAACGGCCTGGTGCCCTGGGCCGTTCGCTGGGCATGCCCGGCGGTGCGAGACGGCGATCCGGGCCCGCGCGCCGGTACCGTGCGGGCTCCGGGTCGCCATAATCGCCAGCGTGCTGACATCCCCTTCGTTCCGAGACCTCACGCTCGCCCAGTTCGGTGAGCGGCTCGCCTCTTCCGACCCGGTGCCGGGTGGCGGGAGTGCCTCCGCGGTTGCCGCGTCGCTGGGCGCCTCGCTCGTCGCGATGGTCGCGGAGCTCACCCAGAACCGCACCCGGTATGCGCCGCATGCCGAGCTGTGCGAGGTCGTTGGACCCCGCGCCCGAGCCCTAGCGGATGAGCTGCTGACCCTCGCGGACGAGGATGCCCAGGCCTACGCCGCGTGCGCCATCGCGCTGAAGCTCCCGCGCGAGGCGTTCGCCGACAAGGAGTTCCGGGACCGGCAGGTGCGCGAGACCGCGCTGGTCGCGGCCGAGGTGCCGCTCCGTTGCGTGGAGCGCTGCCTCGAGGTGCTAGAGCTCGCCGAGGTTCTCGCCGGTCGATCGAACGTCAACGCGTCGTCGGACCTGCGCGTCGCCTCGCTGCTGACGGAGGCGGCGGCCGATGGGGCCGCGGCGAACGTCCTCGTCAACCTCCCGCTCATCGGCGACACCGACTGGACCCGCTCGACCGATGCGAGGGTCAGAGACCTGCTCGCCCAGGCAACGCGGCTTGGGGCGCGCGTCCGCGCGGTGGTTGCCGCGGGCGAGGCCCGTGAGCCGGTCGACGCAACCGACGCGGTCCCGCCCCGACCGGGTCGATGAGTGACGCTCCTGCCGTCATGAGCCCGGCGCGCCGGCTGGAGGGGGCCCCGTTCGCGAGCGAGATTCGCGATCGAGTCGCGAACGAGGTCGCGGCCTACGCGAAGGACCACGGCCGCCCGCCCGGCCTCACGGTCGTGGTCTGCGGCCGCAGCGCGCCATCGATGGTCTACCTCGAACGGATCCTCAAGGCCTGCGCCCAGGTCGGGATCGACGCCGCGCTGGTCGATGTGGAAGGGGATGACGCCGCCGCGCAGGAGGCGAACCTCACCACCGAGATCCATCGGCTCAATGCCGATCCCGCCGTCAACGGGATCATCGTCCAGATGCCCCTCCCGCCGGGCGTCGGGCTCCGGGCTGTCGTCGACGCGATCGAGCCGCTGAAGGACATCGACGGCATCCACCCGCTGAACGCGGGCCTGCTGCGGCTCGGCTACGAGGGCTTCGTCCCGGCGACGGCCCACGCCGCGCTGGAGATGATCCATCGCTCCGGCGTCGATCTGGCGGGCGCCGACGCGGTCGTGATCGGCCGCTCGCCGGTCGTGGGCATGCCCCTCGCGTTCATGCTCACGAAGGAGGACGCGACGGTCACCGTCTGCCACTCCAAGACCCGCGACCTGGCGACGAAGGTCGCCCAGGCCGACGTGGTCGTCGTCGCGGCGGGCGTCCCGGGCCTCGTGACCGGCGAGATGCTCAAGGCCGGGGCCGTGGTCATCGACGTCGGCATCAACGTCGTCGAGGGCCGGATCGTCGGCGACGTCGACTTCGCCAGCGCCGAGCCGGTCGCCGCCGCGATCACCCCCGTACCTGGCGGTGTCGGTCCCCTGACGAACGCCCTCCTGCTCAGCCACCTCATGCGCGCCGCCCAGCGCCAGGACCACGCAAAGGAGCACTTCGAGGCATGACCACCGCGCCCGTCCCCACCTCGGACCTCGACATCGCGCGTTCGGTCAAGCCGCGACCCATCATCGACGTCGCCCGCGAGCTCGGGCTCCGCGACGACGAGATCGAGCCGTACGGGTCGTCGAAGGCCAAGATCACCCTCGCCGCGATCGAGCGCCTCGAAGCGGAGCGACCGCGCGGCAAGTACGTCCTCGTGACCGCGATCAGCCCGACACCACTCGGCGAGGGCAAGAGCACCACGACGGTGGGGCTGGGGCAGGGCCTCAACAAGATCGGCAGGAAGGCTGCGGTCTGCATCCGCCAGCCCAGCCTCGGACCGGTCTTCGGGATCAAGGGCGGTGCGGCCGGGGGCGGCTGGAGCCAGGTGATCCCGATGGAGGACTTCAACCTCCACCTGACGGGCGACGTCCACGCCATCGGTGCGGCGCACAACCTCGCGGCCGCCTTCATCGACAACCACTTCCACCACGGCAATGCCCTCGGGATGGACCCGCTCAACGTCCTCTGGCCACGGGTCCTGGACATCAGCGATCGGGCCCTCCGCAAGGTGGTGATCGGGCTCGGCGGCAAGGAGAACGGCTACCCCCGCGAGACCGAGTTCCTGATCACCGTGGCCTCCGAGGTGATGGCCGTGCTGGCGCTCGCCTCTGACCTTGCCGACCTGCGTGCCCGGCTTGGCCGAATGGTCCTCGCGACGACCCGCGACGGCCGGGCCATCACGGCGGAGGATCTCAAGGTGGCCGGCGCGATGGCGGTCCTGCTCACCGACGCAATCAAGCCGAACCTGCTCCAGACCCTGGAGGGCGGCCCGGCGTTCGTCCACTGCGGGCCGTTCGCGAACATCGCCCACGGCAACAACTCGGTGCTCGCCGATCGGATCGCCCTGACGACGAACGAGATCGTCTGTACGGAGGCTGGGTTCGGCGCGGACATGGGCGCCGAGAAGTTCTTCGACATCAAGTGCCGAGCCTCCGGCCTGCGGCCGGACGCGGCGGTCGTCGTCGCGACGATCCGAGCCCTGAAGATGCACGGCGGTGTCGGCAAGATCGTGGCCGGCAAGCCGCTCGATCCGGCGCTGCTGACCGAGAATGTCGAGGCGGTCACCGCGGGCGCGGCGAATCTCGCTAAGCAGATCGAGAACGTCCGCCTCTACAACGTGCCGGTCGTCGTCGCGATCAACGCCTTCCCGACGGACACCCCCGCCGAGGTCGAGGCCATTCGCGCGGTCTCGCTGGCCGCGGGCGCTCGGGCCGCCGTGGTGGCGAACCACTGGGCCAAGGGCGGCGAGGGAGCGACGGATCTCGCCACCGAGGTGTGGGCCGCCGCCGAGGAGGGTGCGCCGGACTTCAAGCTGCTGTACGAGGATGACGCGTCACTGACCTCCAAGATCGAGGTGATCGCGACGAAGGTCTACGGCGCGGATGGCGTCGATCTCAGCCCGCTCGCGGCGAAGCAGCTCGCGCAGTACGAGGCCCTCGGCTTCGGCAACCTGCCGATCTGCATGGCCAAGAGCCAGTACTCGCTCAGCCACGACGCGTCGCTCAAGGGCCGGCCGACCGGTTGGCGCCTCCCGATCCGCGAGGTCCGGCTCTCCGCGGGGGCGGGATTCGTCACACCGCTCGCGGGCGAGATGCGGACGATGCCGGGACTGCCGTCGCGGCCCGGCGGGGAGAACATCGACCTCGACCCCGAGGGGGAGATCGTCGGGCTGTTCTAGGTCGTCAGCTCAGCGACGAGACGAACGCCCACACGACAATGAGCCCGAGCGCGATGCCCAGCGCCGCCGCGCCCCACATGCGAACGTCGACCGCGCCGAGCGCCGCGGCGCCGTGGCCCTCGCCCATGTTGTGGTCGTCGTGGCCGTGATCGCCGCCGTGGTCGTCCATCGTGCCGTGCGGCCCGACCATCGACTCGCCCTCGTGCGGGCTCGCGGCGTTCGCGAGGTCAGCCTTCGCGTGATCTCCCATCGGGGGCATCCTACACTCGCGGCGTGACCCGGGACGCGAGGCTGCTGTTCCTCGCGCGGGCGGTCCGGATGTTCGGCTACGGGGCGCTTGGGGTCATCCTGGTCCTGTACCTCGCGGCCGCCGGCCTGGATGCGGGCGCGATCGGCATCCTCCTGAGCCTGACCCTGGTCGGCGACACGCTCGTCAGCCTCTACCTGACCACCCACGCCGACCATTTCGGGCGGCGTCGCACGCTGATCGTCGGGGCGTTGCTGCTCGCCGCGGCCGGGGTCATCTTTGCCTCCAGCACGGCATTCCTCGTGCTGCTCGTGGCTGCGGTCATCGGCGTGCTGAGCCCATCCGGCAGCGAGGTGGGCCCGTTCCTGCCGATCGAGCAGGCGTCGCTGACGGAGGTCACGCCGAGCGAGCGGCGGACGAGCATCTACGCCTGGTACAACCTCGTCGGCTCGATCGCGACGGCGACCGGTGCGCTCGTGGCAGGGGTCGCCGTCGGCCTGCTGGAAGGCGCCGGCTGGACGGACCTCGATGCCTACCGCGCCGTCCTCGTGGGATATGCGGTCGTGGGCCTCCTGCTCGTGCCGATCGTGCGGACGGTCTCCGCGGCCGTCGAGGTCCCCCCGGTCGACACCTCGATCTCGCGGCGCCTCGGCCTGCACAAGTCGCAGGGCATCGTGCTGCGCCTCTCGTCGCTGTTCGCCTTGGATGCCTTCGGCGGCGGGCTGATCGTCCAGAGCCTGCTCGCGTTCTGGTTCCACGAGCGATACGGCCTCCCGGAGCCGGTCCTCGGCGCGATCTTCTTCGGAGCGAACATCCTCGCCGCGATCTCGGCGCTGGCGGCGGCGCGCATCGCGAAGCGCATCGGGCTGATCAACACGATGGTCTTCACCCACCTGCCATCGAACGTGCTGCTGATGTTCGTCCCGCTCATGCCCACGGTGGAGCTCGCGATCCTCGTGCTACTGGCGCGATTCAGCATCAGCCAGATGGACGTCCCCACGCGCCAGAGCTACACGATGGCGGTCGTCGATCCCGATGAGCGCAGCGCCGCCGCGGGCGTCACCGGGATTGCGAGGACGACCGGTGCCGCCCTGTCACCCCTCATCGCGGCGCCCCTGTTCGCCGTGCCGGGTCTCGCCTCCGTGCCGTTCTTCCTCGCCGGCGGCCTGAAGATCCTCTACGACCTTGCCCTCTGGCGAGCGTTCCGGCAGCACCGACCCCCTGAGGAGCGGGACTAGGCGGGCTTCGGCCCGCGGCGCCGACCGGGCATCCCGAGGCGCCACCAGAGGAACAGGCCGAATAGCAGGACGACCACCACCGCGATGGCCAGGTCGAAGGGCTGGAGCGCGTGGCGGATCTCGACCCAGTTGGCGCCGAGCTGCACGCCGGCTCCCACCAGCAGGATCGACCACGGGAACGCGCCGAGCGTCGAGTACACGATGAACTTGCCGAGGGGCATGCGGGCGACGCCCGCCGGGAACGAGATGAACGTGCGGACGATCGGCAGGAGGCGGCTGAAGAACGCGGTCGCGGGTCCGTACTTCTGGAAGAACTGGTCCGCGAGCTCCAGCTCATGCGGTCGGATCAGGAGGTACTTTCCGTATCGCTCGAGGAACGGCCGGCCGCCCCAGGCCCCGATCGCGTAGCCGACGACCGAGCCGACCGTGTTCCCGAGCGTGGCCACGATCACGACGATCCAGAAATCCCACCGCCCGCCCGTGATCGGCTCGAGCTGGGTCGGGTCGGAGACGAGGAAGCCGGCATACGGCAGCACCAGCTCCGAGGGCAGGGGCACCATCGCGGACTCGATGGCCATCGCCAGCCCCACGCCGACGTAGCCGACCGCTCCGTAGAGGCCGTTGAGGAACGGGATGACGATCTGGTCGATGAAGGCGAGCATCGGGCGACGATAGCCGACCAGCCAGCCGACTATCCTCGGAGCGTGACCGTCGAGCGCGTCGTCCTGACCGGCGCTGATCTCACCGTCGCGGCCGTCGAGGCGGTCGCGCGCCGGGGCGCCGATGCCACCCTCGATGCCGGCGCCCGGCGCCGGATGAAGCGCTCACGCGCGGTCGTCGAGAAGCTCGTCGCCGAGGGCGAGGTCGTCTACGGCGTCACGACGGGGGTTGGTGCCCTCGCCAACCGCTTCATCGGCGCGGCGGACGTCGAGCGGCTCCAGGAGAACCTCCTGGTCAGCCACGCCGCGGGCGTCGGCGAGCCACTCCCGCGCGCGGTCGTCCGCGCGATGCTCGTGCTGCGGGCCAACACGCTCGCGCTGGGCTTCTCCGGTGCGCGGCCGGTCGTCGCGGAGCGGCTGCTGGAGTTCCTCCGGCTGGGGATCCATCCGGTCGTGCCATCGCAGGGCTCCGTGGGCGCATCCGGGGACCTCGCGCCGCTGGCGCACCTGGCCCTGCCCCTGATCGGGCGCGGGCAGGTGGAGATGGGCGGGCAGGTGATGCCTGCGCTGGAGGCGCTGCGCGCGACCGGCCTGGAGCCGCTGCGCCTCGGTGCCAAGGAAGGCCTCGCGATCCTCAACGGGACCCAGCTGATGTCGGCGCTGGGCGCGTTGCTGCTCGCGGATGCGGAGCGGCTGGTCGCCACGGCCAGCGTCGCGGCGGCGATCTCGGTGGAGGCGCTCCTGGGGACCGACGTGGCCTTCGCCGCGGCCTACCACGCGGCCCGGCCGCATCCCGGCCAGCTCGCGGTTGCCGCGGAGCTCCGACTGCTCCTGCGCGAGAGCACGCTCCAGCAGTCCCATCACCGAACCGCGCACAAGGTCCAGGACCCGTACTCGCTGCGATGCGTGCCCCAGGTCCACGGCGCGGTCCGCGACGCGCTCGGCCACCTCGGGCGGGTGCTCGCGATCGAGATGAACGCGGCCACGGACAACCCGCTGATCTTCCCGGACGGCGGCGACGCCGATCCCGGCGCCATCGCGACCGGCCACGGCCGGGTGATCTCCGGCGGCAACTTCCACGGCGAGCCGATCGCCCTCGCCCTCGACTTCGCGAAGATCGCGATCGCCGAGCTCGGCTCGATCTCGGAGCGCCGGACGGCGAACCTCCTCGACCCCAACCTCAACAGCGGACTGCCGGCTTTCCTCGGTGCCGACTCCGGGCTCGAGGCCGGGTTCATGCTCTTCCAGTACACGGCGGCGGCCCTCGCCTCGGAGAACAAGTCGCTCGCCCATCCCGCGTCGGTCGACTCGATCCCGACGAGCGCGAACCAGGAGGACCACGTCTCGATGGGCCCGATCGCCGGACGGCAGGCCCGGGTGATCCTGGAGCACGTCGAGCGAATCCTCGCCATCGAGCTCATCTGCGCGGCCCGGGCGCTGGACCTCAGGCTGGCTGCGTTGCCGGGGACCGCGCCGGGCGCCGGTGTCGCGGCGGCGCACGCGGCGATTCGAGCGGTGGTCCCGGCGTGGACGGGCGACCGGGAGCCGGGGCCGGACCTCGAAGCGGTGACCCAGCTCGTGCGCGAAGGCGGGCTCGCACCACTCGCGTCGCCACCGACCGCAGCGCCGCTCGGCTCGCGCTGACATCCGGCGCGGCGAATCCAGGCACGTGAGCGAGATTCGGATCGTCGACGTCACCGACGAGGCCGGCTTCGCGCGGATCCCGCGCTGCGCCGACCCGGGCTTCGACCACCGGACCTGCGACTACTGGGAGGACGACCGCCGCGGGTCGAAGGCGGCACGACTCGCCTGGCTCGAGCCCACGCCGCCGGCCACGCCGGAACCCGCGCGGGCCGCCAACCCGTTCGCGCCGACCGCGGCACCGAAGGTCAATCCCTTCGACCCGCGGGCGGCAGCGCGGTCTGCCGGCAATCCGTTCGACCCGTTCGGCGGCGACGACGACCAGCCGCTCGAGAATCCGTTCGCGCCGAAGCGCGACCGGGGCCCGGCCGTCGCTGCGGATGCGCCCCGGAAGGTCCAGCTCCTGGGCCGAGGGCTTGCCGTGTTCGGGTCCTACGCCAAGGTCCTCGAGGCGGACGGCGAGCCCGCCGCGTACTGCCAGTTCGGGCCGCTCTCCGCGTATCCCCGTGCCCAGCACGTTCGAGACCTCTACCCGAAGCTCCCGAGCTCGCCGCTGCCGGCGGTGATCACCTGCATTGCGACGACGACCGCGGCGCGGGGCCAAGGGCTCGCGAAGGCCCTCGTGCTCGCGGTCGTGGAGGACCTGGCGGGCCGGGGCTTCTCGGCCGTCGAGGCCTACCCCGAGCCGGAGGCACGACCCGATTCGACGAGCGCCGCTTACCCGGCGTTCTGGCAGGCGTGCGGCTTTGACCTCGCCATCGACGACCCGCGCTTCCCCGTCGTCCGGAGGGAGCTGTGAATCGCGCCCCCGTGGCGAGGTTGGCTGCCGTTGCGCCGCAGCGCGTCGCCCTCGCCGCGTCGCTCGCCCTCTTCGTGGCCGCCTGCTCCGTGATCTCGCCGAGCGCGACCGGCACGCCGGGGCCGGGCTCGAGTGCCGTGACAAGCTCCAGCGGCATCTCGACGCTCCAGCCACCCTCGAGCTTCGGCCCGCCGACGGCGACCGAGCCGGGCGACACCGACCCGTTGATCCTGGATTCGGCCCTGCTCGCCTACCTGCCCGAAGCCGTCGACGGCATCCCGGTCGAGGAGGCGCCCGACGAGGCCGCCCTCGCGCTCACCGACCCCGCGCTGCCGCGGATCGCCACCGCGCTCGACGTGGGCGTGGTCGTCGACATCGGCAACGGCAACCTGGCGACCGCGACGGTCGTGCGGCTCAAGCCGGAGGCGTTCACCGTCGATGTCTACCGGCAGTGGCGCGAGTCATTCGACGAGGGCGCGTGTGCCGGTTCGGGCGGCGTCGTGGGTCGGGCCGAGGCCGACATCGCGGGTCGCCCCTCCTACGTGACCAGCTGCGTCAACGGACTGCGGACCTACCACGTGCTCCTGGAGGACGAGGACGTGCTGATCTCCGCATCCGCGATCGGCGAGGGGCGCTTCGGCGAGAAGCTCCTCACGGGCGTCAGGATTCCGGAATGAGCGCGCAACCGGCCCTCCCCGGCGCCCGGCCCGTCCGAGCACCCCGCGGCACGGAGTTGTCCTGCAAGGGCTGGCAGCAGGAAGCGGCGCTCCGAATGCTGATGAACAACCTGGACCCCGCGGTCGCGGAGAATCCCGACGCCCTCGTCGTCTACGGCGGCACGGGGCGAGCGGCGCGAAGCTGGGAGGCCTTCGACGCGATCGTCCGGGAGCTCCGCCGCCTCGAGGACGACGAGACCCTGCTGATCCAGAGCGGCAAGCCGGTGGGCGTGCTCCGGACCAACGAGTGGGCGCCGCGGGTGCTGATCGCGAACTCCAACCTCGTCGGGAAGTGGGCGAACTGGGAGCACTTCCGGGAGCTCGAAAAGGCCGGGCTGATGATGTACGGCCAGATGACCGCGGGCTCGTGGATCTACATCGGGACCCAGGGGATCCTGCAGGGCACGTACGAGACCTTTGCCGAGCTGGCGCGGCGGCACTTCGGCGGGAGCCTCCGCGGCAGGATCGTGCTGACAGCCGGCCTCGGCGGGATGGGCGGGGCCCAGCCGCTGGCGGTCACGATGAACGAGGGCGTCTGCCTCGCGATCGAGGTCGATCCCGTGCGGGCCGAGCGTCGCCACGACATCGGCTACGTGGATCGCGTGGCCAACGATCCCGCGATGGCCCTGCAGATGGCCCGCGACGCTGCGGCGAAGGGCCAGGCCATCTCGATCGCCCTCGTCGGGAACGCGGCGGAGATCGAGCCCGCGTGGGCGACGGCCGGCGAACGATTCGACGTCGTCACCGACCAGACCTCCGCCCACGACTCGCTCGTCGGCTACGTGCCCGCCGAGATCTCGCTCGAGGATGCCGCGATCCTGCGCGAGCACCAGCCGGACGAATACACCCGCCGCTCGACCGCCTCGATGGCCGCCCACGTCCGGGCGATGCTCGAGTTCCAGCGGGCGGGCTCGATCGTCTTCGACTACGGCAACAACCTCCGGGCCCAGGCGAAGGACGCCGGCGTCGCAGACGCCTTCGACTACCCGGGCTTCGTGCCCGCCTTCATCCGGCCCCAGTTCTGCGAGGGGCGGGGTCCGTTCCGATGGGCCGCGCTGAGCGGCGATCCCGCCGACATCCTTCGCACCGACCGAGCGATCCTCGAGCTGTTCCCCGGCGATGATTCGCTGGCTCGCTGGATCACGCTCGCGGAGGACCGCGTGCCGTTCCAGGGCCTGCCGGCGCGGATCTGCTGGCTCGGCTATGGCGAGCGGGCGCGCGCCGGCCTCGCGTTCAACCAGCTGGTGCGGATGGGCGAGGTCTCGGCGCCGATCGTGATCGGGCGGGACCACCTGGACTCCGGGTCCGTGGCGTCGCCGAACCGGGAGACGGAGGCGATGCTGGATGGCTCGGATGCCGTGGCGGATTGGCCGCTGCTCAACGCGCTGGTCAACACCGCAGCGGGCGCCACGTGGGTGAGCATCCATCACGGCGGCGGCGTCGGGATCGGGTACAGCCAGCACGCCGGGATGGTGGTCGTGGCGGATGGCACGGAGCTCGCCGCTCGGAAGTTGGAGCGGGTGCTGACGACCGATCCCGCCATGGGCGTCCTGCGCCACGTCGACGCGGGCTACGACCGGGCGATCCAGGTGGCGCGCGAGCGGGGCGTCCGCGTCCCGATGCGGGACGAGTAGGCAGGCCCAGGGATGCTGATCGAATCCGTTCCGAACTACAGCGAGGGCCGGCGCCTCGATGTTGTCGACCGGCTGGCGGCCGACGTCGCGGCGACGCCCGGTGCCTACCTCCTCGACCGGACGAGCGACGCGTCCCACAACCGATCGGTGCTGACGATGGCGGGCGAGGCGGACGCGATCGAGGCAGCGCTCGAGGCGACGATCGCGACGGTCATCGAGCTGATCGACATGGAGGCCCACGAGGGCGAGCACCCGCGCATCGGCGGCGTCGACGTCATCCCGTTCGTGCCCCTGGGCTCGACCACGATCGACGACTGCGTCACGCTCGCGCAATCGTTCGGGGCGCGGGTCGCGCAACGGTTCGGGCTCCCCGTGTACCTGTACGCGCGCGCGGCCGCGCGGCCGGATCGCGTGCGCCTCGCCGATGTGCGACGCGGCGGCTACGAGGGGATCCGCGACGACCTTGCCGCGGGACTGCCGGAGCGCGCTCCCGACTTCGGCCCGTCGCGGGCGCACCCGCGGGCGGGCGCCGTGGCCGTGGGCGCGCGGCCGTTCCTCATCGCCTGGAACATCAACCTCGACACGAACGACGTCGAGGTCGCGAAGCGGATCGCGCGAGCCGTCCGGGAGAGCGGCGGCGGCCTTGCCGCGGTGCAGGGCAACGGCTTCATGATCGAAGAGCTCGATGCGGCGCAGGTGTCGATGAACCTCCTCGACTTCGAGCGGACGCCGCTGTGGAGGGTCTTCGACGAGGTGGCGGCGCTCGCCGAGGACGAGGGCGTCGGGATCGACGAATCGGAGCTCATCGGGCTCGCGCCGCAGGCGGCGTTCGATGGCGTGGCGATTCACGCCGGAGTGCCGGCATCGGCGGCCCCGGAGGCGAGATTCGCCGCTGCCGCCGAGTACCTGCGCCTTCGCGATGCCGCGCCCGCGATGGTTCTCGAGGAGCGCCTCGCGGCAGCACGCGCCGGCGACGCGGCCGACGCCGGCGGCCCGCGGGACCCGGCCGGCGCCGCCTGATGGGGTCGAGCGGGCTGCGCCTCATCCAGGGTGGCCGAGCGTCGGATGGCTCGCCGGGCCTCCTGATCGAGCACGCGGCCGAAGTCGCGACCATGGCCGGCGGGCTGCGAGTCGGCTCACGGATGGACGATCCATCGCTGCTCACCGCGCCCGGCGGCGACAGCCAGCACGACGCGGCCCCGGCCGTGGCCTGCTGGGAGGGCCGGATCCTCGCCGCGGGACCGCGGAACGACCTGCTCCAGGCGCTCGACGGCAGCGGCTATCCGCTGGCCCGTTTCGCCCGCCTCGATGCGGCCGGTGGGACGGTCACCCCCGGCCTCATCGACCCGCACACCCACCTCCTCTTCGGCGGCTCGCGCGAGAACGAGCTGGTGCTGCGCCAACGCGGCGCCGACTACCTCGAGATCCTCCAGTCCGGCGGCGGCATCCTCTCGACCGTCACCGCGACCCGGGCCGCCACCGAGGACCAGCTCCTCGAGCACGGCCGCCGGTGGCTCGGCGAGATGCTCTCCCACGGCACCACGACGATCGAGGCCAAGTCCGGCTACGGCCTTGACCTCCCCACCGAGCTCCGCCTGCTCGAGGTCGCGCACCAGCTCGGCAAGGACGGCCCGATCGAGGTCCTCCCAACGTGGCTCGGGGCCCACGCGGTCGCCCCGGAGTTTCGTGCTCGCCCGGACGGCACCGAGGGGTACGTCCGCCACCTCCTCGAGGAGCAGCTCCCCGGCGTCGCGGCCCAGGGTCGCGCGAGATTCGCCGATGTCTTCTGCGAGCGGGGCGTCTTCAGCCCGGCCCAGTCGCGTCGGATCCTGCAGGAGGCAGCGCGGCTGGGCCTCGCGTCACGCCTCCACGCGGACGAGCTCGCGCCGAGCGGTGGCGCGGAACTGGCGGCCGAGATCGGCGCCCTGTCTGCGGACCACCTCGCCGTCCCCTCCCAGGCGGGCATCGATGCCCTGGCCGCCGCGGCCGGCGCCGGTCACCCCGTGGTCGCGGTCGTGCTCCCGGCGACGACCTGGTTCCTGATGCACGACGAGACGGCGCCCGCGCGGACGTTCATTGATCGCGGCGTCCCGGTCGCCCTCGCCACCGACTTCAACCCCGGCACCTCGCCGACGCCCAGCCTGCCGCTCGTCATGACCGTCGCCTGCCTCGCGCTCAAGCTGACGCCATCAGAGGCCCTCGCCGCCGTGACGATCAACGCCGCCGCGGCCCTCGGGATCGCGGAGGAGGTGGGCTCGATCGAGGGCGG
>DATLDP010000051.1:0-34243 GCA_035525825.1 Candidatus Limnocylindria bacterium | reverse complement strand
GATGACCGGCTTCGCCACGTACTGCGGCTCGCCCTCGGTCGGGTGGGTGTGCATCCGGAAGCCGGGCGCCGCGTTGACCTCCACGATCGCGCCGCCGGTCTCGCGGACCGGCACGGTGATGTCGGGGCAGATGAAGTCGATGCCGGCGACGTCCAGCCCGACGACGCGCGCCGCCATCTCGGCGATCTCGACGTTGTCCGGGTGGGCCTCGAGGGTTCGGTCGATCGAGGTCCCGCCGGTCGACATGTTGCCCGTGAGCGCGAGCTTGACCCGGGTGCCCTTCGGCGGCACGGTGTCGAGCTCGAAGCCCTGGCCGCGGACGAGCTCCTCCGCAGCGGCGTTCACGGCGATGCGCGTGAGGACCTTCTCGTGGCCGATGCCGCGGCGCGGGTCCGCGTTGGTCCTCTCGACGAGCTGGCGAACCGTCAGCTTGCCGTCGCCCAGGACGCTCGCGGGCACGCGCTCCGCGATCGCCGCGACCTTGCCGCCGATGACGAGGCAGCGGTAGTCGTTACCGCTGACGAAGGTCTCGACCACGAGATCGCCGGAGCGGCTCTGGCTGCGGGCGCCGTCGAACGCGGCCCGGACGTCGTCGTCCGTTCGGAGGTTGAGGTGGACGCCGCGGCCGTGGTTGCCGTCCAGTGGCTTGACAACGCACGGGAAGCCGATCCGGTGGGCCGCCGCCAGCGTGCCGTCGACGCTGCGCACGACCTCGCTCTTGGGGACCGGCAGGCCGGCCGAGTCCAGGAGGCGGTTGGTGAGATTCTTGTCGGAGGCGATGTCGACGCCGATCGCCGACGTCCGTGAGGTCATCGTCGCGCGGATGCGCTGCTGGTAGACGCCGTGGCCGAGCTGGACGAGCGAGTGGCGGTCCAGCCGCAGGGCGGGGATGTCGCGCGAGGCCGCCTCGTCGAGGATCGCCTGGGTGGAGGGACCGTATGCCTGGCGTTCCGCGAGCCGGATGAGGTTCTCGAGCTCGGCGATGTAGTCCAGCGCCTGGGCGGGGTCGCCAGGGGCGACGAGGTGGTTCACGATCCGCACGGCGAGCTTGCCCGCCTCGATCCCGACGGCCTCCTCGCGGAACTCGTAGATCACGTTGTACTGGCCGGTCTCGCCCGCGCTGCGGGTCTTGCCGTGGCGAACGTCGGTGCCGGCAAGGTTCTGCAGCTCGAGGGCGATGTGCTCCGAGACGTGGCCCATCCAGGTCCCGTCCTTGAGCCGGGTGACGAATCCCCCGCGGCGGTTGAGCGAACAGGCGTGATCCTGCAGGGACGGCATCCACGCCAGGAGGCCATCGTTGAAGCCGGCGATCTTGCTGCTCGGAAACTGCTCCAGCACGCCGAGGTCCACGTGCATCTTCACGACGGGCTTCTGCGACCAGTAGTTGGGGCCCCGAAGCACGCGGGTATCCAGGATCCGCAGGTCCGGCTGCAGTCCGCCCGTCGCGGTCCCGTTTCGCTTCGCCGCGGCAATGCTCGCCGGCTTCGTCTTCGACTCGGGCGATGCCCCGCGCCTGGCGGCCTTCGGCAACGTGGTCTCCCCTCGCTCGGCGGTCAACCGATCGCTCCTCGGTCGCCCCGATCCGGCGCCTCCGCGCAGCCTACCCGATCGAGGCGCCGCCGCAGACTCCCACCTCATCGGGCTGCGCGCGAGACAGCGGGCGCGCACCAGCACGTCAGGTACGCGTGCTGCGCGTCGTATCCACCGCGCGGGCGGCTGCGCTCCGGCGTTGAGCGTCCCCGCGTTGTGAGATGCGCAGGAGGCGCGTAGGCGATCCAGTTCGGCCCCAGGTCGGTGGATAGGACGCGCCCGGCGCGTAAGCGGTCGGGCTCCGCGGAAGGCGGCGGCAAATGACGCGCGGAGCGCGTAGGCGATCTAGCTCCGGGCAAGGCGGCGGCGGCGCTAGCTCGAGGCGACCTGGCCGCCCTCGAGGGCCACGAGCGGGGGGGTTGCGATGCGCTCGCGGCGGCGGAGGTCGAACCTGTAGCCAGCCGGGAGCGCGTGGAGCTTCACGCCGCTGATCATGACCGGGCGGTGGCCGTGGACGTCCCACGCATCCGTCTCCGCGCTGGCCCCATCGACGATCGTCACGCTCCCGCGGCCGATGATCTCCATGACCTGGTCCGGACCCACGACCCCGGCGGTGTCCTCGTCGACCCCGATCCCCAGGAGCTGGGGATTCTGGGCGATGACCGAGAGCAGTCGGCCGTAGCGGTTTCGCTGCTGGAAGTGCTGGTCCACGATCACCGATGGCAGCACCCCGAGGCCCGCGGCGAGCGCGGCCATCCGGTGCTTCGGCGTTCCGCCCGAGGCGCCGAACGCGATCATGTGGCTGGACATCGCGGAGGCGCCCGCCGACGTGCCGGCAACGACGGCGCCCGTGCGGAACCGCTCGATGACCGCCTCGGCGAGCAGCGTGCCGCCGATGGTCGATGACAGGCGGAGCTGGTTCCCACCGGTGAGGAAGATGCCCGTGGCGTCGTCCAGCTGGCGGACGAACGCGTCGTCGTTCGCCTGGGAGCGGGTGATGGTGTGGATCGGCCGGACCTCGCTGATGCCGAGGCCGGTGAAGACCTCGCGGTAGCGCTCGCCGGCGAGGAAGCCCATGGAGGACGCGGTCGAGATGACGACGACGACGCCGTTCGTGCCACCGGCGAGGTGGCAGAACCGGTTCAGGATGACCCGGTCGCGGATCTTGTCCTCGGCCCCGCCGATGACCATGACGCTGCCGTCGGTCGTGGCGCGGCCGCTCTGTCTTGGAGGCACGTTGCGCGGCAGTTTACCGAACGGAACCTGATGTTGTTGCCCCGGCAAAGGTCCGACGCGCCGCGGGCGACTCGTTCGTGCGGCGTTCGGCGTCGTTCGCGACTCGATTTGGTGCTCGCAGCGCTCAGGCGGCAGCGAGCGTCGCCTCTTCGCGGGGCCTCGGATCGACCCGCCGCAGGAAGAACGCGGACAGCACGAACACCGCGATGGCCACGAGATACGCAGCGCGGGGCCCCTCGGGCAGCCGATCCTTGCCGCCGATGAAGTACAGCATCGCGCCGCCGATCACCGTCGCCAACGGTCCCGCGGAGGCGACCGCGATATTGCTGATCCCCATGTACCGGCCGGAGGCTGCCTTCGGGATGATGTCGGTCATCAGGGCCCAGTCGACGGCGAGGAACGTGCCCGTGGCGATCCCCATCAGGACCGCGCCGATCACGAAGACCTGGATCGTCGGCGCGAGGCCGAGCACCGCGAGTGCGACGCCGCCCAGCAGGCAGGCCGCGTAGATCACGGGCTTGCGCCCGACGCGATCGGAGATCCGCGCGGCCGGGATCGTCGAGAGCATCGTCATCACCGCCATCGAGGCGCCGGTGACGTTGATCCACAGGCCCCGATCGGCACGCGGGATGCCCAGCGTCTGGTCCATGAAGAGCAGGTACGTCGCGAGGAGCATGTTCGTGCCGGCGAGGAACAGCAGGCGGGACACCACCAGGTTCACGAAGCTCTTCTCGGCCAGGATGTCCGTGGCCCAGGCGGAGCGAGCGATCGTCCACCACGACCGGCCCCGCCGGTCGCGTGCCGCCCGGCCCTCGCGAACCCACAGGATCGTCCCGATCGCCGTCGCGAGCTCGATCACCCCGAGGACGACCAGCGGGATGAGGTACTGGCCGTTGACGACGGCGAACGTGATGATCAGCGTGCCCAGCACGAAGCCAAGCGTCTGCATCAGGCCGACCAGCGCGCTGGCAAGGCCGACCTGGTGGCCCGGCACGAGGTCCGGGATGTAGCCCTGGAACGGACCCTGCGCGAAGTTCGAGCTGAACTGGACGAGGACGAGGAACGCGACCAGCGTCAGGTAGGTGTTCGACAGCCCGATGCCGATGAGGAACAGGACGTCCAGGGTCGCGCCGATGGCGATGTAGGGCTTGCGCCGCCCCCATCGGCTGATCGTGTAGTCGCTGATCATGCCGACGGTCGGCTGGACGATCGCGGCGACGATCATCGTGACGATGCTCTGGAAGATCAGGGCGGGGCCCTGGGCATCGCCGATCACCATCGCCGGGATCCGATCCTGGACCACGACCCCGATGCCGCCCATGATCGTGTTGATGCCGAGCCAGTAGAGCGAGATCTGGAACAGCTGGCCGACGGGCAGGGTCAGCGTCGGGCGGGCACCCGCGTCATCATCGAGCGTGCCAAGCGCCCCGGGAACCGCGACCGCATCGACCGCCACGTGCCGACCTCCCTCTGCCCCCGCCGTGCACAACCGTGCGCCGCTGGGACGCCGGCGTCAACGAATTGTTACGCGACGGCCTTCGCGAGCCGGGGCGCGCCACCGGCGCGGAGGCTGGCGGTCGATTCGAACGGCACGATGCGCCGATTCGTCGCCTCGGGCGCGACGTACTTGAAGAGCGATCGATCGAGCGAGTACATGCCCGTGCAGGCCAGGTGGATGGCACCGAGGTCGAAGGTGAAGACGGGGTTCTCGTCGTTGCCGGCGTAGTGGTGGGCCTCCCCATCGCGGGTCAGGACGGCGAGGTTCGCATGCCCGCCGAACGTCGCGTGCAAGCGTCGAAGCGCTTCGGGCGCGGAGCCGGCGGCGGCCCACTCGTCTTCAAGCCAGCGAGCACCGACCTCCGTGTCCGCCTTGCCGAGGAGCCGGCCCTCGTCGCGGAAGCGGGCGCGGAAGGCGCGGTCGTTGGCGAGGTCGCCGTTGTGGCTGAAGGAGTAGCGGCTCGCCGGATCGTCGAACGGCTGGGTGTCGGGGATTCCGATCGTGGAGAACTTCGACGGCCGGCGGAGGTGGAGCAGGAGCGCCGTCGTCTCCTCCCGCCCGATGGCGGCGCGCGTCTCGTCGTCGCGGAACGACCCGATGTCGCGGTGGGAGCGGAACTCGCCGCGCCGGTCCAGCCACGTCGCGCCCCAGCCGAAGCCGGCGAGCCCGAAGCGCTCGAGGCGCTCGGTGAAGGGCCACAGCGCGTCGATCCGGAATTGCTCGGCCGCACAGGCGACGTACTGCTCGCACATTGGCGCGATCCTACCGGACCCGCGGCACCGCTCTCGCGGGAGCTAGGCCGAGGTGGCTTCCTGCTTCGAGCTTCGGCTCTTGCCGGACTTCTTCTTCGAGGCGTCGATCCCGGCGGGCGCCTGGCAGCTCGGGCACCAGTAGGTGGTGCGCGGCAGCTCGGTGCCCTGGTTCTGGACCTGGATCAGCGCGCCGCAGTTGTGGCACGGCCGACCGGCGCGGTCGTAGACCCAGAGCCGGGACGGCGCCAGGCGCTTGCCCGTCTTCAGGTCGACGGTCGTCGATCGGCCGGCGGGCGCATCGGACTTGGCGTTGGCTTCGAGCTGCTCGCGCGCCGTCGTGAGGACCCGCTCGAGCGTCTCGTCATCGAGGCTCTTCATCGGGGCGAACGGGTCGACCTTCTCCATGAACAGCACTTCGCTCTTGTAGACGTTGCCGACGCCCGCGATCGCCCGCTGGTCGAGGACGACCTCGCCGATTGCGATGTCACCGCGAGCCGGGTCGCGGAGGCGGCGCATCGCCTCTTCCTGGTCATAGTGATCGCCGAGGAGGTCCGGGCCGAGCATCGAGATGGTCGGGTGGACGACCTCCGCACGCCGCTCGAAGAGCTCGACCACCGGCGCATCGAAGCAGACGGCGACCGCGCCCGGGACCTCGATGACGAGGGCGGCTCGCGATGGCGGCCGGCGCCAGGTCTCCCCGGGGCGGTAGCGATGCCAGGAGCCGTGGAGCCCGAGGTGGGTCCGGAGCTCGAGGCCGCCATCGAACTTGATTAGGAGGTTCTTGCCCGCGGCATCGACCGCATCGATCTTCATGCCGACGATCTTCGAGACCTGCGGTCCGGGCAGCCGGGCCCGCGCGCCGGTGACGACCCGGCCGGCCAGGTAGGGCCGCAGCGCGACCGCGATTCTTGCGAGCGTGTCGCCTTCGGGCATCAGGCGTGCCTCGGCGAAGAGGGGCGGCGGAGCCCGAGGCTCGCCGGGAAGTGGTTTCGCATCAGGCGATCATCGCCCCTTCCCGCGATCTGCGCAGGACGAGCCCGCGATAGCCCTGGACGAAGCCTGCCTGGAGCAGCGCATCGGCGTGTTTCGAGCGGCCCGCCGGCTCGCCATCGACCTTGCCGATGACGAGCTCGCGGAGGCGGCCGTCGGCGAGCAGGTCGTGCAGCGCGCCGATGGCGGCGGCCGCCGTCTCGGGGACGTCGAAGGCGGGCAGCGTCTGGAGCGACGTGCCGCCGCGGTCGAGGTAGAGCGCGGCCGCACCGTCGACGAGGACCACCGATGCTCCGGCCGCGCGCTGGAGGGAGCGGCGGTCGTCGTCGCCGCGACGAGGCCACGGGAGCGCGGCGCCGTAGGGATTGGCCGGATCGGCGGCGGCGAGGACGTGCACGACGGGATTCTCACCGGTCTCGCCCGAAGCGTCGCGCACAGCCCGCAGCCGGTCCAGCGCGCCGGGAAGTGCGAACTGCGCGGCGCCGAGGCCGCCGACGAAGTACCCGCGCCGGATCCGGCCGGCCTCCTCGAGCGCGCGGAGGATCGGGTAGACCGCGGAGAAGCCACCGTCGAGGCCCTCGGCCATCACGGCTTCGCGGACCAGCACGCCGTGGCGGTCCAGGAGGGCGAGCGCGAGCTGGTGCAGCCGCTCGGTCGGATTCAGCGGCGTCGAGCCATCCCAGAGCGCGCTGCCGACGAGGGACCACCGCCCGGCCGCCTCTGGTGGGCCGAGGGCCGTGAGGCGGCCGGGGCGCGGGAGGCGCCCGCCGCTGCCTTTGCCCCCGCCCCGGGTCGGGCGCTTCCAGCGCAGCGCCCGCAGCGGCGCGAAGGTGTCGTTGGTGACCTCGCCCGCCCAGACGAGGTCCCACAGCGCATCGAGCACGACGCGGTCCGAGATGGGGATGGCCCGGCCCGCGCCGTCGGTGGCGTGCCCGGCGGCACCCTGGATCCCGCGGAAGAACGACGCGCCCCGGGCCACGAGGTGGTCGCGGATCGCCTGGTGGATCGGGTCGGAGGGCGAGCCGGCGCCGTCGGCGGCGCCGCCGGCGCGAGGGCCCCCCGGGAGCAGCAGCTCGCGGCCGGGTCGATGGAGCACCACGCGGCCGTCGTCGCGGCCGAGGCTCCCGTGGCCGACCCACGCCACCTCGCCCAGCGCCCCGAGCTCGTCGAGGAGCCGCGGCTGGTAGCCGGGGACCCGAGCCGGGAGCACGTCGCGCTCGAGCACGGAGGCGGGGATCGGCACGCCGGAAAGCTGGTCGACCACCCCGGCCAGGCGCTCCAGGGCGGCGCTGCCACGCAGCGGTGATGGGTTCGTGCCGGCCGGGATGACGCCCTGCCACGCCGGCAGGAAGCGGCCGAGCGTCTCGGGATCGACGGGCTCCACCTCGCGCCGGAGGCGCGCGAGCGAGCGCCGCCGCAGGAGCCGGAGCACCTCGGGATCGCACCATTCCCGCTCCGAGCCATTCGGGCGGAACTCGCCCCGGACGATCGTGCCCGCCGTCCCGAGCCGCCCCAGCGCGTCCTCCACCACGCCGAGCGGCAGTCCCCAACGGGCGGCCGGCTCAGGGGCCAGGAATGGGCCGTGCGATCGCGCAAACCGGGCGAGCAGGCTCTCCAGTGCGCCGGTGACCGAGCCGAGGAAGGCATCAGGAACGCCGCGCGGCGGCGACGCGCCGACGCCGTCGCGGTAGCGCGCCACGTCCTCGATGGCGATCCAGCGCTCGTCGCCCGCGATCCGGATCTGGACCGCCCGGCGCGACGCGCCCAGCTCGCGCAGCCACGCGGCCGCCGCGTCATCGCCGCCCTCGACCCGCGCGGCGGCTTCCGCGCCGGACAGGTCGCCGATCCGGCGGAGCAGGTCGTGGAGGTGCTCCAGGCTGTTGGCGTGGCGGTCCTCGGTCAGCGCCTGGAGCGACAGCTCGAGGTCCGCCAGCGCCTCGGGATCCAGCAACTCGCGCAGCTCCTCCTGACCCAGCAGCTCGCGGAGGAGGTCGCGATCCAGCGCCAGGGCGCCGGCGCGGCGCTCGGCCAGCGGGGCATCGCCCTCGTACATGTATGCGGCCACGTAGTCGAACAGGAGCGACGACGCGAACGGCGAGGCCTTTGCCGTCTCGACCGCGTGCACGGTGATCTCGCGCCGCTCGATCCCGCCGAGAATCTCGCGCAGTGCCTCCAGGTCGAACACGTCCGACAGGCATTCCCGGTACGTCTCGACGAGGATCGGGAAGGAGCCGTACCGCGACGCGACCTGCAGCAGGTCCGCGGCCCGCTGGCGCTGCTGCCAGAGCGGCGTGCGCGCGCCCGGCCGTCGCCGCGGGAGCAGCAGCGCCCGACCCGCGTTCTCGCGGAAGCGCGACGCGAACAGCGCTGACCCGCCCACCGCCTCGACCACGAGGTCCTCGACCTCGTCCGCGGAAGGGAAGAGCAGCGCCTCGATCTCGGCGAGCCGGCGCGCGTCGCCATCGCCTTCGCCCTCCGGCAGCCGCACGGCGATCCCGTCGTCCGACCAGATCGTCTGCGCCTCGATGCCCAGCCGCTCCCGCAGCCGCGTCTCGATCGCGAGCGTCAGCGGCGCGTGGACCCGCCCGCCGAATGGCGACAGGATCACGAGCCGCCAGTCGCCGAGCTCGTCCCGGAAGTGCTGGACCACGATCCGCTTGTCCGTCGGCAGCCCGCCGGCGGTCTCGCGCTCCTCGTCGAGGTACGCAACCAGGTTCGCGGCAGCCAGCTCATCGAGGTCGTGGCGCTCGCGGAGCCGCGCCGTGAGCGAGCGCTGGCCACGCTCGCCGCGCGCCAGGTCCGCCTCGGCCTCGCGGAGGAACTCGCCGATCGCCCGGCCCAGCTCCACCGGCCGCCCGACGGCGTCGCCCTTCCAGAACGGCAGCTTGCCGGGAATGCCCGGCGCCGGCTCCACGATCACGCGATCGGGCGTGATGTCCAGCACCCGCCAGCTGCTCGCGCCCAGCACCACCACGTCGCCGTGCATCCCGGCTCGGAGCTCGTAGACCATCTCCTCGTCGAGCTCGCCGACCCGCCGGCCCGGGGTCCCCGCCTCGCCCGCGAGGAAGACGCCGAAGAGCCCGCGGTCCGGGATCGTCCCGCCGCTGGTGACCGCGACGACGCGGGCATCGCGCCGGCCCTCGACAACGTCCGTGACGCGGTCCCAGACGACCCTCGCCTTGAGCTCGGCGAACTCGTCGGACGGATAGGCGCCGGCCAGCATCCCGAGGACCGCCTCGAGCGCCTCCCGCGAGAGCGTCTCGAACGGGGCCGCCCGATTGACGAGCGCCAGCACGTCCGCGACGGTCCATCGATCCATGACCGTCATCGCGACGATCTGCTGGGCGAGCACGTCGAGCGGGTTCCGGGGCATGACCGTGGTCTCGATGGCCCCGTCGTGCATCCTCTGGACGACCACCGCGCTCTCGAGGAGGTCGCCGCGGAACTTCGGGAAGACGATGCCCTTGGACGGCTCGCCGACCTGGTGGCCCGCGCGGCCCACGCGCTGGAGGCCCGAGGCGACACTGGTCGGCGACTCGACCAGGACCACGAGGTCCACCGCGCCCATGTCGATCCCGAGCTCCAGCGAGGACGTGGCCACGAGGCCCGGGATCCGGCCGGCCTTGAGGTCCTCCTCGATCTGGAGCCGTTGCTCCCGCGCGATCGAGCCGTGGTGGGCCCGGACGAGCTCCTCGCCGGCCAGCTCGTTGAGCCGCTGGGCGAGGCGCTCGGCGAGGCGCCGGCTGTTCGTGAAGACGATCGTCGATCGGTGCGACCGGATGAGCTCGAGGAGGCGCGGGTGGATCGCGGGCCAGATGCTGGTACGCAGGTCGCCCCGGGCCACCGAGCCGCCGGGCTGCTCATCTGGCGGGATCACCTCGCCGAGGCGGCTCATGTCCTCCACCGGGACAATGACCTCGAGGTCGAGGGCCTTGCGGCTGCCGGCGTCGACGATCTCCACCTCGCGGCCCGGCCCGATCCCGCCGAGGAACCGGGCGATCGTCTCGAGCGGGCGCTGCGTCGCCGAGAGGCCGATCCGCTGGAGCGGCGGCGCGTCGTCGGCCCGCAGGTGCTCGAGCCGCTCCAGCGAGAGGGCAAGATGCGCCCCGCGCTTCGTGCCGGCGATCGCATGGACCTCGTCGATGATCACGGTTTCCACGCCGCGGAGCGTGTCTCGGGCTGCGCTGGTGAGCAGCAGGTACAGGCTCTCCGGCGTCGTGACCAGGATGTCGGGCGGCCGCCGGGCGAGCTCCCGACGGACCTCCTGGGGCGTGTCGCCCGTTCGCCCGGCGATCGAGATCCGGGGTTCCGGCTCCCCCAGGCGCTGCGCGGCGAGCCCGATGCCGTGAAGCGGCGCCCGCAGGTTCCGCTCCACGTCGTAGGTCAGCGCCTTCAGGGGCGAGACGTACAGCACCCGGACGCTGCCGGTCTCGCCCTTGGCGGGCGGTGGCGATGGCTTCCGGACCAGCCGATCGAGGCACCACAGGAACGCCGCGAGGGTCTTGCCGCTCCCGGTCGGGGCGTGGATCAGGGTGTGCTTCCCGGTGGAGATGGAGGCCCAGCCGCCGACCTGCGCGGGCGTGGGCGCCTCGAACGCGGACTCGAACCAGGCGCGAACCGCCGGGGCGAACGGCGCGAGCGGATCGTCGCGGCGGGAGGCCTTCGGCGCGGGTCGTGTGGGCACGGTCACGGGACGCGACAGTGTACGCCCGCCGCACGAAACCGACCAGATGTTCGAATGGCGAGCGGTGACGGGTTTCGCGCGTTCCTAGCTTGCGGCGCCCTCGCCGCGACGTTCGAGCGCCGTCAGCGCGGCCTCGAGCACCTCGTGGGCGATCACGGCCGCCCGGCCATCGGCCCGCTCCTGCGCGGCCTGGTAGGCGAACCCGGCGTTCGGCTCGTCGTCAAGGGTCGCGGGGATCGGCGACTGGGCGTAGCGATCCGCGTCGTCCGCCCAGCGCTCGCGCCACGCGGGCGAGAGCTCGCCGAGGACCGCCGCGTGGGACTGCGCGAGCCAGACCTGGGCCCACATCCGCGGGACCACCCGGTAGACGTCGTAGCCACCGCCACCCGTCGCCAGCCAGCGCCCGCCGCCGTGCCGATGCGCCAGCTCGTCGACGAGGCGAGCGGCGCGGCCCATGGCCGTCGTCGTGACCATCAGGTGGGCGAGCGGGTCGAAGGCGTGCGCGTCGGCGCCGTGCTGCGAGACCACGATCTCCGGCGCGAAGGCCTGGGCCAGCGGCGGCAGGGCAATCTCCAGCGCCTCCACCCAGCCGATCTCGCCGGTCCCGGGATCGAGAGCGATGTTCACCGCGGTACCCTCGGCGCCGGGGCCGCCGAGCTCGTCGGCGAAGCCGGTCCCGGGAAACAGCGAGAAGCCGGACTCGTGGATCGAGACCGTCATCACGCCGGGGTCGTTCCAGTGGATCGCCTGGACGCCGTCGCCGTGGTGGACGTCGAGGTCGACGTAGAGCACGCGCAGGCCTTCGCGCCGTGCCCGGGCAATCGCGATCGCAGGATCGTCATAGACGCAGAAGCCCGAGGCCCGCGCCGGCATCGCGTGGTGGAGCCCGCCGCCGGGATGGAAAGCGTGGACGACCTCGCCGCGGAGGATCGCCTCCATCGCCCGGATCGACCCGCCGGCGACCGCGGCACTGGCGTCGTGCATCCCCGCGAACGCCGGGGTATCGCCGGGCCCGATCCCCGCCCGTGGCGTCTGCAGCGGCTCCCAGGAGAACGCCTTGACCGTCTCGATGTAGCCGGGCTCGTGGCACCAGGCGAGCTCCTCGTCGGAGGCGGGCTCGGGGGCGAGATTCGGCACGGCGCCGAGGGACTCCAGCAGCGAGATCCCGGGGCCGAACCGGCGCGGCGTCAGCGGGTGCGCCGCCCCGAAGTCATAGGTGATCGATCGCGGGCCATAGACAAGGAGCGGCTGCGGGATCTCCGACGCTGCCATGGGGGCAGCCTACCGGCGTACCATCCCGAACGTGGACCTCGTCATCGCCCTCGTCATCGTGCTGATCATCGTGGTGATCTGGCGCGGCCCCAAGACCATCCCCGAGATCGGGCGGATGTTCGGGCGAGGGGTCCGCGAGGCGCGGATCGAGGCCTCGAAGCTCCGGTCGGAGGACGATCCACCCGGCAGCGGCGGCTCCACGGCTGGGTAACGACGTTGCCGCGAGGCCGGCTTTCGCGCCGACGTGCGGCACGAGCGCGCCGATCCCGACGAGCCGGAAGACCTTCGAGGTCAGCTGGCGACCCCCGCGATCCGAACGCCGGCGAGGAACGTCCGGAAGGCGATGACCGGGTCGTCCGTGGTCACCCGAACCCCCCGATCCCCGTACCGCTCGCTGCCCGGCACGAGGGCCGCGTAGTCGGCCTGGGCCGGGTAGCGGTATTCCGCCTCGAGCACGATCGGTCGCCCGACGTCGAAGAGCTGCAGCTCGCCCTGGGCAGCCCGGCGGACGGCCCGCTCGGCGCCTTCACGAACGCGTTCGCGGGCCACGCTCGGGTGCACGGACGTGGCCGCGCGCCGGCTGACCGCCGTCTTGACGACCACGCGCTCGGCCCACGGGAACCAGCCCTCGGTCTCGAGGGCGACCTGGTCGTCGCCGCTGATGAGCCCGACCGGCACGCCCCACGCGCCGAGGGCGAGGGCGTTGATCGCCGCCTCGTTGGCCGGCTTGCCCTGCAGCGTGGTGAGCGTCAGCTCGCTCGTGTAGGTATGGGCGATCGTCCCGGTCGGGTGGCCGGCACGGGTGTGGTAGCCGACGAAGAGCGCGACATCGAAACCCTCGTCCGGGCCCGCGCCCGCGACCATCGACCAGGGCTTCTGGCCCTGGAGCAGGGTCGCCCGCGCGTCGAGGGCCTCCGGCGTGAGGTTGTACATCTGGCCGTGGCTGTCGTTGACGAGGACCTCGGTCGCGCCGCCCGCGAAGGCCCCCTCGATCGCGGCGTTCGTCTCGCCGACCATCAGCGCGACGGCCGCCGGGTAGCCCCTGTCGGCGAGGTCGGTGGGGTCGCTGTGGCTGATCCCGCCGATCCCCTCCATGTCAACCGATAGGTAGGCCTTCATGGCGGCGAGGCTAGACGGCCGCGGCGACCTCGGCGAGCTGCTCCCGCAGCGCGTCGGGGTCCGTGACCGGGAGGCGGCAGGCGAAGTTGCGGCAGACGTAGGCGGTGGGCCGCCCCTTGAGCGCGCTGCGGTCCGCGAGCAGCGGGATCGCCTGCGCTCCCCCGCCGCCCGGTCCAAGCGCGACGACGCGGTTCGGCTGGTAGCCGCCGGTCGCCACCTCGAGGAGCGCACGAGTGGCCTGGTCCTCCGCCTCGCCCACGATGGCCACCTCGGCCACGGGAGTGAGGGCGAGATCGATGGCCTGGAGCCACATCGCGAACGCCGTCGGGTAGCGAACCGTGTAGGGCGTGACCGTGGTAAGCGCCCGCTCCGCAGCCTCGCGATAGCGGGATTCGCCGGTGAGGGCAGCGAGGCGCAGGAGGACCAGGGTGGCGACCGAGCCGCCAGATGGCGTGGCATTGTCCTGGGGATCCTTGGGCCGGGTCACGAGCCGCTCGTGATCGCTGGCGGTGTCGAAGAAGCCGCCCTCCGGATCGGCGAACCGCTCGAGGATGGCATCGGCGAGCGTGCGGGCCGTGGTGAACCAGCGCTCCTTGAACGTCGCCTCGTAGAGCGCCAGCAGGCCCTCGGCCAGATCGGCGTAGTCCTCGAGCACGCCCTGGCCCGTCGCGCGCCCATCCTTCCACGACCGGCCGAGGTGCCCGTCGTCACCCAGGAGCCCCGCGAGGATGGTGTCCGCCGCCCGCTCCGCCGCCGCCCGATAGCGCGCCGCGTCCGCCTCGCTCCCGACGACGAACGCCAGCAGCCGCGCCGCATCGGCCAACGCGCCGATCGCCAGGCCGTTCCACGCGGCGAGGGCCTTGTCGTCGCGCGCCGGCTGCAGACGCCTCCCCCGCGCCTCGAGCAGACGCTCACGGGAAGCCGCGAGCCGCGCCTCCACCTCCGCGGATGACAGCTGGTAGAGCTTGGCGAGCTCCGGCGTCTCGCGGACTCTCGACAGGATCGAGACGCCCTCCCAGTTGCCGCGCTCGGTGACGCCGTACGCAGTCGAGAACATCGCCGCCTCGTCGCCGAGCAGCTCCCGAACCTCGTCCAGCCGCCACGTGAACGTCGCGCCCTCGACGCCGTCCGTGTCCGCGTCCTGGCTCGCCGCGAAGGCGCCGTCGGCAGTGGTCAACGCGCGCAGGATGTAGTCGAGCGTCCCGGTCCCGACCGCGCGGTAGCGGGCGTCGCCCGTGAAGGCCCAGGCATGGAGGTAGACCCTGGCGAGCTGGGCGTTGTCGTAGAGCATCTGTTCGAAGTGGGGCACGAGCCACACGGCATCCGTCGCGTAGCGATGGAACCCGCCGCCGAGCTGGTCACGCAGGCCGCCGCCGGCCATCCGATCCAGCGTCCGACGCGCGACGGGCAGGGCCCGCCGATCGCCCGCCGACGCCCGCCGGAGCAGGAGCTCGATCGTCATCGGCTGCGGGAACTTCGGCGCCCCGCCCCAGCCGCCATTCGTCGCGTCGAAGGAGCGCTCGATCAGTGCCACCGCCGTGTCCAGCAGGTCCGGCTGGGGAGCCGGCCCGGTGGCATTCCTGGCCTGCGCGGTGAGCTGCGCGACCATCTGCGCCGCCGATTGCTCCAGCTCGCCGCGCTGCTCGCGCCACGCGCGATCGATCCCTTCCAGCAGCTGGCGGAAGCTCGGCAGGCCGTGACCCGGGGCCTTCGGGAAGTACGTGCCGCCGTAGAACGGCCGGCCATCGGGCGTGAGGAAGACCGACATCGGCCAGCCGCCGGCGCCGGTCATCGCCTGCACCGCGCCCATGTAGATCTGGTCGAGGTCGGGTCGCTCCTCGCGATCGACCTTGATCGCCACGAAGCGCGAGTTGAGGTAGGTCGCGGTCGCTTCGTCCTCGAACGACTCGCGCTCCATGACGTGGCACCAGTGGCACGCCGCGTAGCCGATGGAGAGGAAGATCGGCCGGTCGAGGAGGCGCGCGCGGGTCAGGGCATCCGGCCCCCAGGGGAACCAGTCGACCGGGTTGTGGGCGTGCTGGAGGAGGTACGGGCTGGTCTCGCCGGCGAGTCGGTTGGTGTGCTTCGGCGCGGGCGTGCCGGGGGTGTCGGTCATCGCCGAGGATCGTAGGCCGGGCGGCGGCTCGGGGCATCGAAGACATCATTCATCGGGCCACGAGTACGATCCCGACGTGCCCGCGAACGCTGTTCCACGCTTCCTGCCCTCGACCTTTGGCTTCCGCTTCGCGAACCGCTGGCCGTCCAACCCGGTCCCGATAACGATCGGGCCGCTGAGGCTGCCCCTCGGAAATGCCGATCGAGGGCTATGCGGCGGCATGATCTTCGCCGCCCGCGACCGCTTCGAGCGCGACGAGCCCGCGCCGCCCCTCGAGGCGCCGCCGGCGCCCCACGAGGCCCTCTTCCAGGAGATCGCCGCACGCCAGCTGGCGTCGTTCCGCTTCCTCGCCGTGCCGCTGCAGTTCTGGCTTGCGGCGATCGGTAGCCAGGCCGCTCGGGACCGCACCACCGCGCTCGCGGCCTGGCCGGCCATCAAGTCCGAGATCGACGCCGGGCGGCCCGCGATGGTCGGGCTCGTGCGCGAGCCGGGCTGGAACCCGCTGGCTCGCGGCCTCGGTCACCAGGTCCTGGGGTATCGCTACGCGGAGTCCGCGACCAAGGTCTCGATCTGGGCCTACGACCCGAACGAACCCCGGAACGACGACGTGGTGGCCTCGTTCGAGCGGCGAGCGGACGGCCGCCTGAAGTACTCCTACGTCCCGATGGCACCGCTCGTCGGCCTGCTCTCGCTCCCCTACGACCCGCCGCGCCGCTAGCTCCGGCTGCGGCCTATCGCGGGCGGACCCGCGACAGTCCGGTCGGGCCGACCTCGATCGGCTCGCCACCCGCGCCCCGCACGGTGGTGGCGGCCCGCCGGGCACGGATCGTCCGGCCGCGGATCGTGAAGGCCGCAGCGAGGCCCGTGGCGACGCTCAGGGCGCCGCCGGCCAGGATCGCCGTTGCGGCCCCGAACCCGGAAGCGAGCGCCCCTGCGAACAGGCCGCCGAACGGCGTGGAGCCCGCGAACACGGTGGTGTAGACGCTCATGACCCGGCCTCGCAGCTGGTCGGGCACCGTGAGCTGGACCAGGGTGTTGGCCGTGGCCGCCATCGCGATGCTGCCGAGCCCGGCGATGAACATCGCGACGAGCGCGACCGGCATCGACGAGGTCGACGCAAGGAGGACCAGCGCGAGTCCCAGCGTCGCGCCACCGACCCCGATGACGAGCGGCATCGTACGGCCGGAAAACGCGATCGAGAGGGCGGAGAAGATCGAGCCGACGCCGGTCGCCGCCATCAGGAAGCCGTAGGCCGTCGCGTCGCCCCCGAGGACCTCCTGGACGAACGGCGGGATCACGACGGTGAAGTTCATCCCGAACGTCGAGACCAGCCCGACGGTGAGGATCGAGAGGACGACGGCCCGGGTCCGGCGGACGTAGCGGATGCCCTCGGCAAGGTTCCCGAGGGCGGCGCGGACGGTCGCCGGGCGCTCCATCCCGGGGCGCGTGTGGAGGTCGGCGTCGCGCATCGAGAGCAACGCCACGATCACGGCGAGATACGAGACCGCGTCGACGAGGAAGGCGATCCCGACGCCGAACGCGCCGATCGTGATGCCCGCGATCGCCGGACCGATGACCCGCGCGCCGTTGAACATCGCGGAGTTGAGGGCGACTGCGTTCCCGACGTCCTCGCGGCCGACCATCTCGACGGCGAAGGATTGGCGGGCCGGCAGGTCGACGGAGTTGCGGATGCCGAGGAGGAACGCGATCGCGATCACGTGCCAGACCTGCACGAGGTTGGTCAGGACGAGGATCGCCATCGTCAGGCTGAGGAGCATCGCGAAGCCCTGGGTGAACACCATGGTCCGGCGCTTCGGGAGCGCGTCCGCGATCAGGCCCCCGAACAGCCCCAGCACGAGGACCGGGAGCCACTGGACGGCGGCGACGAGGCCGAGAAGCAGCGGGTCGCCGGTCAGCTGGAGGATCAGCCAGCTCTGGGCGACGGTCATCATCCAGGTGCCGATCAGCGACAGGCCCTGGCCCGCGAAGAAGAGGCGGTAGTTGCGATGGCGCATCGCGCTCCAGCCCTCGAATCGGGCGAGGCGGCGCAGCGCGATCCGCGGGCTCACGGGCGGTGCTTTGGCGGCGGCGGCGGGGCGTCCTCCGGGAGGGCGTCGAGCTCGGCGAGGTGGCGCTCGAGGTGCGTGCGGCGCGTGCCGGCGGCCCCCACCATCGAGCGGAGGCGCTCGATCTTGGCCTGGAGCGTCGCCACCTGGCGGTCGATCCGTTCGATGCCGTCACGCAGGACGGCGCGGCGATCCGCGATGGTTCGGCTCTCGCGGAAGCGGGTCCGGTTCGCGGCGCGAGCCGTCTCGTCCTCCAGCAGCTGGCCGATCTCGGCGAGGCTGAAGCCCGCATCGTCCCGGAGGCCCTTGATGAACTGGAGGCGAGCCACGTCGTCGGGGTCGTAGAGGCGGTACGCGCCTTCGGAGCGGGCCGCGGGCTCCAGGAGGCCGACCTCCTCGTAGTACCGAATCGAGCGCGACGTCAGCCCGACGAGGTCCGCGACCTCCTGGATTCGGAGGAGCTGCTCGTCGGGGAGCGCGTCGGCGGGCGCATCGGCAGCATCAGCGGGCGGCGCGGCGAGTGACCCGGCGGCGGGCGCCGGCGACGTTGAGGCGGCCGCGATCGGCGACTTCGTGGCGGTGTCAGGCACGAGGCGAGCCTACCACCAACCTTGCCGTTTACGTAAACGTTATGCCGCTCGGCGCCGGACGCACTCCCGCCCTACGATGCCCCGATGGACTACGGACTGGTGTTCCCCTCCCTCGGCGACGACGCGAGCGTCGAGGGCATGGTCGCCGCGGTGGAGCTCGCGGAGACCCACGGCTTCACCGACGTCTGGGTGACGGATCACCTTCTCGTCGACCGCGACTCGGCCGAGGATTACGGCCGGATCTACGAGGCGGTCACCACGCTGGCCTGGATCGCGGGATTCTCCCGCGAGATTCGGCTCGGGGCCAGCGTGATCGTCGCGCCGATGCGCAACGCGGTTGTGCTCGCGAAGGAGCTCGCGACCGTCGACGCGCTCTCCGGCGGGCGGCTGATCGCGGGGTTCGGCGTCGGCTGGAACGAGCAGGAGTTCGCGAACGTGGGCACGGACGGCCTGTTCCACGCCCGCGGCGCCTACACCGACGAGACGATCGCGCTGTGCCGGCACCTCTGGTCCGGCTCCACCGAGCCGTTCCGCGGCCGGTTCCACCAGTTCGAGGACTTCGTGTTCGGCCCGCTGCCCTCGCAGGGGGCCAGCGTCCCGATCTGGCTCGGTGGCCGCGACGAGCGAGCCCTCCGGCGCGTCGGCCGCGTCGCCGACGCCTATCACGCCTCCGCCGCCGCGCCCGCCTCGATCGCGGGCCGCATCCCGCTGATCCGTGCCGCCGCCGAGGCCGCCGGCCGCCCGATGCCGCGCCTCTCCGCGCGCGTCCGGATCGAGCTCGGGAAGGGGCCCGAGTCCTTCCACACGATCCATGGCACGCCCGACGAGTGCGCCGCCGGGATCCGCGCCTACGCCGACCTCGGCGTCGACCACCTCGCGCTCGCCTTCCCGCCGCGCGACCCGGAGGGCCTGCGCGCCGCCGTGACCCGATTCGTCGAGGACGTTCGCCCGCTCGTTTGAACGGGATCAGATCGGGGGCAGCTCCTGGGCGTCGGTCTGGGCGGCCGCGAAGAGGTCGCCGACCTCCACCACCCGATCGACGACGGTCCGGATCGTCCAGCGGTCACTGCGCAGGTTCGAGTCGTCCAGCTCGTCCCAGGTGATCGGGGTGGAGACGGGCGCGCCGTCCGCCGGACGAACCGCGTAGGGTGCGACGAGTGTCTTGATGTAGGTGTTCTGGGTGTAGTCGAGGCGGGCCCTGCCGCCACGGCTGGCCTTGGCCCATTCCCAGGAGACGAGCTCGGGCACCGTGCCGCCCACGGCTCGCGACAGCTTCTCGACCCAGTCGCTCGTGTCCTTGAACGTGTACTTGCCCGCGACGATGGGGATCCATACCTGGATCCCCCGCTTGCCGGTGGTCTTCGGGTAGCCCCGCACGCCGAGGTGCTCGAGCGCCGTCCGGTAGAGCCGGGCGAGGGTGAGGGTCTGGTCCCACGTCGTCTTCGTTCCGGGATCGATGTCGATCAAGGCGAACGTCGGCGACATCGGGTCGTCGATTCGGGAGGTCCAGGCGTGGACCTCGAACGAGGCCTGGTTCCCGAGCCAGCACAGCGCGGCCACGCGATCGGCGATGAGGTGCTCGTTGGCCCCGCGCTCCTCCACGCCCACTTCCTTCCACCGACGGAGCCAGTCCGGCGCGGTCGAAGGGATGTCCTTCTGCCAGAAGCTCGGGCCGTCGGCGCCGTTCGGGAAGCGCTGCATGTTGAGCGGCCGTTCCGCGAGGTGGGCCAGCATCGCGGGCGCGATCCGGGCGAAGTAGCGGACCAGCTCGCGCTTCGTGACCGGCGCGGGGAGGTCGCCCTTCGCCTTCGAGCCGTCCGGCTCGGGATCCCCGGCCTTCGGCTTGAACAGCACCTTATCGAGATTGGTGAGCTTCAGCTCGAACCCGCCGACGGACCAGGTCCCGTCCTTCGTCATCGCGTCGAGGGCCGCGAGCTCCTCGGCGGTCGCCGCCCACTCGAACCCGCCCCCCGCTCGTCCAGCGCCCTTGCCCGCCTTGGCGGCCTTGTCCTGCCTGGCCGCCTTCGTCGGCTCGGTCGCCGCCGAACCGTCGGTCCTCGCGGTCTTCGCGGTCTTCGCGGTCCTCGCGGCCTTCGCCTCCTTCGCCTCCTTCGCCTCCTTCGAGGCGGGCGTTGACGCGGGTTTCGTGGCGGCCTTCGCCGCTCGGGCTGGCATGGGCGCATCTTCGTCCGAATCGGGCATCGCTGCGTCCACCGCGTCGACCGCGGCGGTCGTCGAGACCGTCTGCTCGCGAACGACCTCGGTCGGCGGCTTCCCGCCCTCGTCGAAGCCCTTGAACGCTGCCTGGCGGACGATGCCCTCGCGCGTCCAGCCGCCGAGCTCCGCGCGGATCACGACCTCCGGCTGGACCCACACCACCTTGCCGAGCTCGCCGCCCCAGCGGCCCTTGTAATCCTTCGGCGGCGGCGGATCGAATGGCGAGTCCGGCGTCTCGAGACCCTTGAACCGCTCCCGGATCTTCTTTCGCGTCTGCGCGTTGAACCCCGATCCCACCTTGCCCGCGAAGTGGAGCTTCCCGTCCTCGTAGTACCCGACCACGAGCGCGCCCATCTCCTTCGCCGCGCCCTCGCCGGGCGTCCAGCCACCCACGACGAGCTCCTGCTCCGGCCGGATCTTGATCTTCAGCCACGTCCGCGAGCGCTTGCCCGGCTCGTACAGGGAGCGGCGGTGCTTCGCGATCATCCCCTCGAGCTGCTGGAGCGTCGCCGCCTCGAGGAACGCCAGCCCCTCGCCCACGACGTGATCCGCGTAGCGCACGCGCCGGTCGCCCGCCCGCAGGACGGACCTGAGGAGCTGCTTCCGGCTCTCGAGCGGGACGTTGAGGAGCGAGCGGCCGTCGAGGTGCAGGAGATCGAAGGCCTGGTAGACGAAGCGGGTCGAGGCGCCGCCGGTCGCCTCCTGGAGGAGGCTGAAATCGGGCAGCCCATCCTCTCCGATGGCCACGACCTCGCCGTCGACGATCGCCTCTTCGGCATCGATCCAGGTTGCCTTCGTGAGGAGCTTCGGGAAGTACGTCTCGGCGTCGTTGCCGTTGCGGGTGAAGACCTTGGCGATGCCGTCCTTCACGACGGCTTCCACGCGATAGCCGTCCCACTTGATCTCGAACAGCCAGTCGGGGTCGGTGAACCCGCGGTCGCTCAACGTGGCGGCCATGGGCGGGATGAACGACGGGAGCTTCGCCGCCTTCGCGCCGGTGAGATCGATCTCCGCCACGGCCGCCGGCGCGTGGCTGACCCAGATGGCGTCACGGTCCGCCTTGACCTCGTCGTTGGTTCTCCCCGTCTTCACGCTCTGGGGGTGGTCCTCGGCGTCCCAGCCGGCAACCGCATCGTCGTCGCGCTTGTGGATCAGAAGCCACTGGTCGCCGTCGTCCCCGGAGCGAGCGCCGCCACTCCCCCGTCCGCTCGTCCGGACGATCGTGAAACGGCCCCGCAGCTTGGTGCCGGTGAGCACGAACTTCAGCTCACCGTCCGCGACGGCGCGGCGGCCATCCGGCGTTTCCGCCTCGGGCAGCCACGTGCCCCAGTCCCAGACGATCACGTCGCCGCCGCCGTACTCGCCCTTCGGGATCACGCCCTCGAAGTCGAGGTACTCGATCGGGTGGTCCTCGACATGGACGGCCATCCGGCGCTGGCTCGCGTCCAGCGTGGGGCCTTTGGGAACGGCCCAGGAGACCAGGACACCCTCGATCTCCAGGCGGAAGTCGTAGTGCAGCCGGGTCGCTCGATGCCGCTGGACCACGAAGCGGCCGCCCTTGGCGCCGAGCCCGGCCACCGCCCCGCCCGAGGGCTCGGGGGTCTTCCGGAAGTTCCGCTTTCGCTGGTATTCCTCGAGAGGCATCGGGGCAAGTTTGGCGTCGACGGCCCTAGCATGTCGCGACCCATGCGCAGCCTCATCGGTTTCCTCGTGTTCACGACGGCCCTCATCGCCCTCCTGGCCTTCGCGGCGGTGCCGATGTTCGTTCGCCCCGTCGTGGTCCAGGCGGTCCGCGATGCGTCGCCCTTCGGCGACCAGCCACTGACCATCGACGTCGACGTCAATGCCCTCGGCCTCGTGCTCGGGCGGATCGAGCGGATCCACGTCACCGGCGCGGACCTCGACGCGAATGGCCCGACGATCGGCGCGCTCGACGTGACGGTGGAAGGCGCGTCGACGACGGACCGGTCGTTCACCGGCATCGATGGCGCCTTCAGTTCCGTCGTGCTCCAGTCGTTCGACGGCACGCCCGTCACCATCGATTCGATCGACCTGTCCGGCGAGTCCGGCGCCGTGGAGGCCGTCGCCCATCTCGACGATCGGGCCGGCCTGGCGCTCGTCGGCAGCGCGTTCGCGGACGCCGGCGTCCCGGTCGAGGGCCTCGAGCTCGCGGACGGCGGCGTCGCCATCACCTTCCTGGGCCAGCGGGCCCAGCTCGCGCTCGGTGTGGACCAGGGGGCGCTCGTGCTCCCGGACGTGCTGGGGACGGGCCCGCTGACCCTGCTCGAGCCGGGCATCGACGATCCCTGGCGGCTGACCGGGGTCACGGTCACCCCGACCGGGATGACGATCCTCGCTCGCATCGATGCGGACGGGCTGCTGGCCTCGAGCTAGCCGGCAGCCCTCGCCAGCTCGACCTCAGGCACCGGCCGGGGTCAGGCGGTCTTGCGTCGCCGCGCGGGTCGCTCCTCGGCCTCGTCGTCGTCGGCCTTGCCGCGCTTCGCGGTCGCGGCCCTGGCCTTCGTGCCCGACGCGCTCTTGGCCTTTGCCGCGCGCTGCTCCTTGGCCTCGGCGACGGAGACGGGCTTGCCGCCCTTGGCATCCCGCGCCGACGTGGCGGCGTTCACGCTGGCCTGGAGCGCGGCCATCAGGTCGACGAGCTTCGTGGGCTCCTCGTCGGTCTCGATCTCGACGGTCTCCCGGCCTTCGATCTTCGACTCGATGACCTGCATGAGGGCCTCGCGATACTCGTCGCGGTACGCCTCGGGGTCAAACTCGCCGGTCATGGCCTCGATCAGCTGCGCCGCCATCTTCTTCTCGGCGGGCTTGATCTCCGGCTCCTCCTCGGGCAGGTCGAGCTCGCCGAGCGCCCGGATCTCGTCCGGCCAGTAGAGCGTGGAGAGGAGCATCGTGTTCTCGAACGGGTCGAGGGCGGCGAGGGCCTCGCGGTCGCGGATCACGATCTTGCAGATGGCCGTGAGGCCCTTGTCGAGGAGCACTTCCTTGAGCAGCTGGAAGGCCTTGCGCCCGACCCGATCAGGCTCCAGGTAGTAGGCCTGCTTGACAAACTTCGTGTTCGTCTCGGCCTCGTCCGCCACGACGAACTGCTCGATCTCGATCGAGCGGACCGTCTTGAGTGGGAGGTTCTCGAGGTCCTCGTCCTCGATCACGACGTACTTGTCCGGGGCGTACTCGTAGCCCTTGACCGTGTCCGATCGGGAGATGACCTCCTCCTCGACCGGGCAGAAGACTTTCATCTGGATCCGCGAGAGGTCGTCCTTGTGGAGCATGTGGAAGCTGACGCCGGCGCGCGATTCGGTCGCGAGGTAGAGCTTCACCGGGATGGTCACGAGGCCGAACTGGATGGCCCCTTTCCACATGGAGCGCGGCACGGACAGGTCCTCAGCTGATCGCTCGCGGCTCGCTGCGAGCGGGAGGCGACTCTACCACCCGGCGACAACCGGACCGCGAAGCCGGATCCGCGAAGTCTTGCGGTCAGGCGACGGCTCCCAGGGCCGGCGTCGAGGGCCGGCAGCGTGGCACGGTGATGGGTTCGCCGCTGCTTATTGCGTTCGCGTTGGGAGCTCCGGTGCGCGACTAGCGGGCGGTGCGCTCCTTGGCGCGCACGCCGGCACCGTCGTTGTTCCGGTTCAGCTCGGCGGCGAGCTCCTCGATCGGGCGGACTCGGCGGCCACGGCTTGCGTCCGCGGGCCAGATCGCGCCCATCGGGTCAATGTGGACCAGCATCGCGATGGCCAGAGCGGGCACCAGCGCCAGCGCGCCCGGGGCGTTCAGGAAGCCGAACAGCAGGCTGCCGCCGGTCCAGCCGACGACGAACCACATGGCGGTCGCGAGATTTCGCTTGATCATGCTCGGAGCATCGGTCCACGGCGGCGGTCTCGAAACATGACGGTGGTACCTGCCAGCGCGAACGAGAGGATGGTGCTCCGGTGCGCCCTCGCCGACCGACCTGGCGGTGTCAGGCGGCGGGGTGCCCCGTGAGCTCCCGCTCCGCGCGCCCGATCCAGGCGAGGACGGCTTCGCGCAGCTTGTCCAGGGCCTTGGAGACGTTCTCCGAGGAGGTCCCGATGTTCGACAGCTGGACCTTGAGCCCGCGCACGATCTCGAGGGTCTCCTTGATGCCGGTCAGGGCGGCCTGCACCTCGCCGAGGTCCACCTCCGCCTCCGACTCCCGCAGCGTCGTCAGCGCGAGCAGCCGGGAAAGCCGAACCGCGGCCTCCAGCGTGGCCCGGTCCGGATCCGCCGGATCCAGCACCGCGTAGACGTCGCCGGCACGCACATCGAATGGGGCGATTCCAGCCGGTGCGTGCGCGGGCGTGAAGATCACGAGTGCCGCAGCGGCATCGCGGTTGGCCTTCGCGGCGCGCAGCTCCTCGCGCATCTCGCGCCCCGAGACGCGCCGGTCCTTGGCCTCGATGACGACGCGCAGGTCCGAGCCACGGCACATGGCAGGATCCACCATCAGCACGAAATCGCCCTTCTTGGAGCGACCCGCATCGCCGGACTCGGTGCCGCAGCGCTCGACGATGTCCCCGTTGCCGCGGGCGATGTCGCCGAGCATCTCCTCGATCAGGACCTCGAAATCGCCACCCTTGGCCGCGGACCTGGCCCGCTCGCCTGCTCGCGCCGCCTGGGCGGCCTCGATGGCCACCAGCTTCTCCTGCAGGCCGCGGAACCCCTCCGCGACCTCCGTCCGGAACTGGTGGAGCGGCGACCCCAGCCGCGTGGGGTCCAGGAGGCGCGCCAGCCGCGAGGCGTCGCCGTCGAAGTACGTGTCCAGCATCCCGGAGATTCGCCCGATGGCCGAATCCCGTCGGTTCGGGTCGAAGAGCTCCTCCACCATCGAGCGGAGCTTGCCCCGGTCGCCGAGGAACGTCTCCAGCGTCCGAGGCAGCCGCCCATCGCCGTCCGCGAAGTTCGCCCGGAGCGTCGTCTCCAGCGCCAGCGCGGCCCGGTCGTTGGCGCTCTGGCTCTGCTCTGCGAAGCGCTCGAACTCCGCCCGGACGGCGTCCACGTTGAGCGTGACGGCCACGCTCTGGAGCGCCGTCAGACCGATGCGGATCGCGCGTTCGACGAGGATTCCGTGGTCATCCGGCGGTTGCGCCGCGAGCCAGGCCGCGAGCGGTCCGTCGACAAGCGAGACGCGCTCCACCTCGATTCGGTCACCGCCGACGCGGACATCGGCGTGGTGGCTCGGGAAAGAGACCATGCGGGCTTCCATGTCGTGCAATCTCGATCCTGCTTGTGACACCTCCAGTGTCACAAGCTCACTGCGCGATCGATGCGCCGGTGGGACCATTGGCGCTGCGGCGATGAACGGGACGAAACTGGCTCGCGGGGTTCGCCGTGCAGATGGAGGATCAGCCCATGACGGGACTCAAGCCAAGGCTCGTCGCGCTCTTCGGTGCGGGGGCGCTCTGCCTCGCGATCGCCGGGCCCGCCTTCGCGGGTGAGGTCACCGGCAACGGCAAGCCCACCGCCGGGCCGGCGCACGCCAACTCCGCGTGCGTGTACTCCGGCAAGAACGACGACCCGAGCGCACCCCTGTCGGGGACCGCCAATATCGGTGGCGTGTCGCAGTCCTACGGCCAGCTCAACCGACGAGGCGTCCTGTGGGACCTCTTCGGCGTCACGCCGAAGCAGTTCAACCCCGGCGACGCCTGCCGCGGCGGGAGCAACGAGGAGCCAACCTGAGCGGAGTCGATCTCCCGATCGATCGAAGGGCGCCCGCAGGGGCGCCCTTCGAGATTCCCGCGGTACTGCATCCCGTTGCGCGCTCAGCTGCCCCGATAGGTGGTCATCGAATAGGGCGCGAGCAGCAGCGGCACGTGATACGAACGCTCGACGTCCTCGATCAGCAGGTCGATCGAGATCCGGCGGAAGAACCGCGGGTCTGCCGCACCACCCGCCGTCGGGCCCGCCAGGGCGAACTCGAGCCGGTACTCACCTGGCGACATCGGGCGCTCCAGGAGGTCACGGACGCGACCGTCCGCATCGGTCAGGGCCTGCGTCAGCCGGATCGGTCGAGCGTCCTCCCCGAGCTTGTAGAGCGAGACGTGGACCCCGACCGCCGGGGCGCCCGCCTCGGTGTCGAGGACGTGGGTCGAGATCGTCGGGCGAGGAGCTGCGTCGGTCATCGCTGCGGACGATACCCGAGCGCGTCGACTCGCTCGTATGCTCGCGCCATGAGCGACCTCCGAATCACCGTCGGCGACGATCTCTCGTTCGAGGCCAGCTGGGAGCGTGCGGCGCCCCAGACGATCGAAGCGATCCGCCGGATGCTCCCGATCGAATCCAGGCTCATCCACTGCCGCTGGTCCGGCGAATCCACCTGGATTCCGTACGGCGAGTTCCGGCCCGGGATCGACTACGAGAACCACACCTCCCACCCGGCGCCCGGGATGCTGGCGATGTACCCCGGCGGGATCAGCGAGTGCGAGATCTTCTTCCCGTACGGCGCGTGCACCACGGCCTCGAAGGTCGGGCAGCTCGCGGCCAACCACTTCGCCACGATCGTCCCTGACGACGGCTGGCAGGACCGGCTGCGGGAGATCGGCCGGCGCGCGCTGTGGGAAGGCGCCCAGCCCATCCGGATCGAAGAGGTCAGCCGATGACCCCGATCAGCATCGATTCGGGCCCGATCGTCGTCATCGCCCTCGTGATCGCCGCCGTGGCGGGGATCCTGTTCTGGCGGCGCCGTTGACCCGCTTCCTGGTCCGCGGCGGCACCGTCGTCACGGCGACGGGCTCCACCCGTGCCGACGTCCTGATCGAGGAGGGACGGATCGCCGAGGTCGGCGACATGGCCAGGGCGGAGGCCGATACCGCCCTCGAGTCGATCGACGCGACCGGCCTGCTCGTGCTCCCGGGCGCGGTGGACGTCCACACCCACACCCGCGTCGCGACGGACGCGGAGCCGGACCGGTTCTTCCAGGACTCGGTGGCGGCCGCGTTCGGCGGGACCACGACCTTCCTGGCCTTCAACAATCCGGGCACCGGCTCGTCGCCCGCGGCCGAGCGGTCGCTGCTCGCCGGGCTGCGGGAGTGGCGGGCGGCCACGGCGCGAGATTCGGCGATCGACTACGCCGTGTCGCTCGCGATCTCCGGCCGGATGGACGACCCCGTCGCCGAGCTGCCGGCGATGGTCGACGAGGGCGTGGCCACCGCGAAGGCCTTCATGGTCTTCGATTTCCGCCTCCCCGATCGATCGATCTTCGACGCGATGCGGGTCCTCGGAGGGCGCGGCGGGATGCTCCAGGTCCACTGCGAGGACCCCGTCCTGATCGACGCAGCCGTCGCGGACTCGCTCGCGCGCGGCGACACGGCGCCTCGATTCCACGCCACCTCGCGCACGACCGAGGCGGAAGCCGTCGCCACGCATCGAGTCATGGCCTTTGCCCGCGCCGCCGACGTGCCCGTCCACGTCGTCCACCTCTCGTCCGCCGGCGCGCTGTCGCACGTGCGCGATGCGAAGGCCGCGGGGGTCCGAGGGCACGCCGAGACCTGCCCCCATTACCTCGCCCTCACCTCCGCGCGCTACGACGCCGCCGACTTCGAGACCGTGGCCGGCTCGATCATCTCGCCACCGCTCCGCTCCGTCGCCGATCAGGACCAGCTGTGGGCGGGCCTCGCCGACGGTTCCCTGGACCTGATCGCCACCGACCACGTCCCGGATCGCCTCGGGGTCGAGAAGGCCGAGGCCCGCCGCGGCGTGCCGTTCGACCGGATCTCCAACGGCGCGCCGGGCATCGAGACGCTGCTCGCCATCGGCTATTCCGAGGGCGTCGCCAAGGGCCGGCTCTCGATCGAGCGGCTGGTCGACGTCATCGCGACGACCCCGGCCCGGCTGTTCGGCCTCACGCGAAAGGGCTCCATCCAGCCCGGCCGCGACGCCGACCTGGTGCTGTTCGACCCCGGGGCTCGCCGGACGATTCGGGCCGCGGACCTCCACCACACCAGCGATTACACGCCCTACGAGGGGTTCTCGGTCTCCGGCGCGGTGCGGTCAGTGTTCGTCCGCGGTCGCCCGGTCATCCGGGACGGCGCCTACGTGGGGACGCGCGGCGACGGCGCCTTCGTCGAGCGCGGCGAGGCCGGTCGCTAGGGCTGCGCGAAAAGCCCGCGATCAGGTGCTTCGGACGACCTGCCCCAGGGCGGTGCCGGCGGGGATCCGGCGGTCCGCGCTGCGCCGCTCGCGAAGGTGGAGGCCCAGGTCGAAGGCGGTCTTGAGGACCACGAGGACCAAGAGGGCGCCGATGGGCGACCCCAGGAAGGCGACGAAGAACGACCCGAAGATGATGGTCAGGTGGAGCACCACGACTCGGGCGTACGGCGCGGCCATCTGGCTGCCGGCCGAGGCGGTGAGGTATTCGCCGCGGCCGATGTAGTTCAGGAAGAACGAGGCGCCATGGCTGATGAGCAGCACGACCGCGGCGATCGCCACCGAGCCCCACAGCACCTCGCCGAAGGGGTTGGCCGCCTCGCAGACCTCGTACCCGGGAAACCGCGGATCCACCGCGACGCAGGTGATCGCCTCCGACGAGCCGGCGAGGAACATCGGCAGGGCAAAGACGAAGATTCCGTGGACCAGGAAGAACATCCCGTAGTGGAACGCGAAGAAGATGGCCAGGCCGGTCCGGCCGACCGCCGCCAGGCGTCCGGCAGCGGGATTCGCCGCGGCCTGGGCGGCCTGCGCCGCGCGCGCCTGCGCCCAGGCCGTCCGAAGGGCGGCGGCCTGCGCTGGTGTGGCCGTGGCCACCCGGGCGGCCGCATTCGGCATCTCCGCCGGGATCGTGACCATCGACTTTTGAGCCAGGGCAATCTTGGGGACGTTCCAGATGCCGACGATCCCGTTCTCCAGCCAGGAGAGGACGAGGATGGTCAGGAGGCTCCAGCCGAAGAGGAGCACGCCGACGAGCGGGATCAGGTTGGCGACCAGCAGGACGATCGCGGACCGCGACAGCGCCGTCTGGCGGTACAGCGCGAACGCCCGACCGAGCGGCGTCAACGAGGGCGGACGCACGTCGGGTTGGGTCGGCGCCATCGTCAAGCCAGGAGCTCGTAGGCGGGCAGGGTGAGGAACTCGACCAGCTCGTCGGCGAGGACGAGGCGGTCGAGCAGCTCGGCAGCCTCGTCGAGGTGGGCGTCGCCGCCCGGCGGGTTCGAGGCAGGCGCGCGCAGCTCGGTCAGCGCCTGGGTTCGGATCGCGCGGTAGCGCTCTGCGGTGAACGGTGCGCCGTCGTCGAGGGGCATCGCGGTCGTCCGCCACTGCCACAGCTGGGAGCGCGAGATCTCCGCCGTGGCCGCGTCCTCCATCAGGTTGTTGATCGCGGCCGCGCCGTTCCCGGCGAGCCACGCGTCGAGGTACTGCAGCGCGACGGACACGTTGACCCTGGCCCCGGCCTCCGTGGCCCGAGCGCCGGGAACCGCGAGGTTCAGCAGCGCGGCGGGGTCGCCCGGGACCTCCGAGCCGAGGGGCGCTTGAAGGACGCGCGCGCCTCGCTGGTCCGGCGCCGAGCCGAGGGCGGCCGAGAACACCTCGGTCGCCAGGGGCACGAGGTCGGGGTGGGCCACCCACGTCCCATCGAAGCCGTCGGCTGACTCGCGCGCCTTGTCGTCGCGGACGCGCGCCATGGCCCGGTCGTTGACCTCCCCGTCCCGGCGGGAGGGGATGAACGCGGCCATCCCACCCATCGCGTGCGCGCCTCGCCGGTGGCACGTCAGCACCAGCCGCTCCGTGTAGGCCCGCATGAACGGGACCGTCATCGTGATCTCGGCGCGGTCGGGCAGCACCGGCGCGGATGGTCCGCGGAAGGTCTTGATGCAGGAGAACAGGTAGTCCCAGCGACCCGCGTTGAGGCCGGCCGAGTGCTCCCGCAGCTCGTAGAGGATCTCCTCCATCTCGAATGCGGCGTGGATCGTCTCGATCAGGACGGTCGCCCGAATGGTGCCTCGCGGGAGTCCGAGGACTGCCTCGGCCTGGACGAAGACATCGTTCCAGAGGCGCGCCTCGCGGTGGGACTGGAGCTTCGGGAGGTACAGGTAGGTGCCGCTGCCGCGACCCAGGCGCTCGCGGGCGTTCCAGTAGAGGTAGAGCCCCGCGTCGAACAGGCTCGCGGACACGGGCTGGCCGTCGATCCGGAGGTGCTTCTCGACGAGGTGCCAGCCCCGTGGCCGAACCAGGAGCGTCGCCGGCCGCTCGTCGAGCCGGTAGGACTTGCCCTCCGGTGACGTGAACGCGAGCGAGCCACGCACCGCATCCCTCAGGGCGAGCTGCCCGCCAACGACGTTCTCCCACGTCGGCGAGAGGGAGTCCTCGAAGTCCGCCATGAACCCGCGGGCGCCGGAGTTGAGGGCGTTGATGATCATCTTCGGCTCGGCTGGGCCTGTGATCTCGACCCGGCGGTCCGTGAGGTCGGGCGGCGGCTCGGCGACGCGCCAGCGTCGGTCGGCACGGATGGCGGCCGTCTCCGGGAGCAGCCCGAGCTGCGCCCCGCCATCGATCTCCGCCTGGCGCTCCACGCGGCGCTCCAGGAGCGCCTCTCGGACGGGACCGAACGAGCGGTGGAGCTTGGCGACGAACTCGAGCGCCTCCGGGGTGAGGATCTCCTCGGTGCCCGCGACCCGGGTGCCGCCGAGCCGCACGCCGTGCGGCAGCTGGTCGCCCCCGCCCATGCCCTACGCCGTCGCGCGGCGACGGACGGTCGCGTCGATGAGGCCGTGGGGCTCCGTCGTCGAGACGAACACCTTGCCCGGGTTGTCCAGCCCGAACGGCGACAGGTCGACCTTCCAGTGGTGCAGGTTCGGCAGCACCATCCGGACCCACTCGATCGAGGGCTCGGCGTCCATCATCCCGGTCCCGATGACCCAGATCGACTCCTGGACGGACCGGCTGAAGTGCTCCGCGAGCGAGTGCATCAGCGACTCGACGAGGCGATTCCATGCGGCGTCGAAATCGAACCTCCCCCTGCCCGCCAGGTCCGATCGGTAGCCCCAGGTTGCTCGGACCTGGGTCGCCATCAGGCGATCGTCGACCTCGGCAAGGGTCGTGTAGCGGTCGCGATCGAAGCCGGTGAACGCCGACTTCGTGGTCTTCATGACGGTGAGCTCGTCGATCCCGGCTGTGACCTCGACGTCGCCGTCGCGACCGGCCGCGACCCAGGCGAGCCGCCCGTACTCCCCCTGCCGAACGAACGCGTCGGCCGCGTCGCCGTCCCGCGTCGTCACCCGCTTCCACGGGTGCTCCACGATGTCGATCGAGGCGCGGGCACAGACCTCGTAGCTCGCGAAGTGCCGCGCCAGCTCCAGGGCGAACAGCTCCGGCGGGCCGGTCAGCCGGTCGCGGGCGAAGGCGTACACGGTGTTCTTCATGGTGTCCGTCGCGATCACGCCCGCGTTGTCGCCGTGGGTGTGGACCGCGTCGAACTCGCCTTCGAGCGAGACGGCGACCGTCAGGTCGCGGAGGTCGTGGCGTTCCGGGCCGCGGCGAACGGTGACGAGCCGGATCCGGGACTTGCCGTAATGGTTCTCGCCGAGCTCGTAGGCCTCGAGGAGCTCGTGCTCGGGGGTGCTCGCGGGGTCAGGCACGGGAGCGGGCCTCGGCGATGTCGATCACCGCGTCGATCGCCCGGTGGAGCTCCGAATCTCGCGTACGCGTCAGCGACGCCGCCATGTCCGGGAGGAGCTCCGCGCGCGTTCGACCGGCCACGAAGACACAGTAGCGGAAGCCGAACCGGCCTTCGTACTCACGATTGAGGCGGTCCAGCTCGGCCGCGACGGCGTCCCGCTCCCGTGCCGACTCGGTGGCGAGATTCGCCGCTGCCTCCGTGTCGTAGCCCTGCTCCCGGAAGGACATCGCCGACACGCTCTCGGGCGGCGCACCCAGCCGCGGATGGGCATCCACCAGCTCGACCTGGAGCGGCTCGGGCAGCTCGTGCCCGATCAGCCGCGCCTCCTCGAACAGCCGCTCGGCCGATCCGAAGGGGCGTCCCGCAGCGAGCCGGCCCAGGAAGTGGGGCGCCCCCTCGAACAGTGGCGCCATCGCCGCGACGAACGCCTCCGGAGCTCCGTCGTCGAGGGCCCGGACCGCCGCGTCGTCGAGCGTCACCAGCCTTCGGCGTCGCGCAGGAGGCGATGGAGGATCCGCGCCGAGACCGTCCGGCGGTATTCGGCGGTGGACCTGACGTCGTCAATCGGCTCGAGCTCGTCCGCGAGCGTCTCGGCAGCGCGATCCGCGACCTCCGGCGTCGGTCGCGCCCCTTCGAGGACTGCCTCGGTCGCCTTCGCCCGAATCGGCGTGGCCGCGACCGACCCCAAAGCCACGCGGACGTCGGACCAGGCATGCGCCCCCAGGTCGCGCCACGCCAGGGCCATCATGACCTTGGAGATGGCCTGCGCCCGGCGCGTCCCCACCTTGCGAAAGCGAAGCTCGCGGCCTGGCGGCAGCGGGAATCGCACGTGGATGATGAGCTCATCAGACGCGAGGGCCGTCTGCCGATAGGCGATGAAGAACTCGTGCGCGCGGATCTCGCGCTCGCCGCGCTGGCCACCGACGAGGATCACCGCGTCGGCCGCGAGGAGGATCGGCAGCGTGTCGCCGGCCGGCGAGGCGTTGGCCACGTTACCCCCGAGCGTCCCGCGGTTCTGGATCTGGGCGGCGCCGATGGTCGCGGCCGCGTCCACGAGCGCCGGCAGGTGCTCCCGGACGAGCGCGCTGCGCCGGATCTCCGTGTAGGTCGTCCGCGCCCCGAGGACCAGGCCGTTCGCCTCGAGGGCGATCCCCCGGAGGGCGTCGATCCGCGACAGGTCCAGCATCCGGTCCGGGATCGGCCCCAGCTCGCCGGTGATCGCGACCATCAGGTCGGTGCCGCCCGCGATCGGGCGGGTGGGGCCGGCGGCGAGCCGCTCGTAGGCTTCGAAGAGGTGGCGGGGCGTGTCGATGGGCGGCTCGGCCGGCATCAGCAGTCACCCACCGACGAGTCCCGAGGAGGGTCGAGGTTCTTCCGGGATGCTCCCCCGGGTGACGTCCCGCGCGGTTGTACCTCCCGAAAGCCCGCTGCTACCTCGGATTCCTTCCGGGATGACACCGAGCGGAGCATTCCGGATGGAAATCGACCCAACCCTGCCCCGTGGCGTGCACGCCCGCACGGTGCGCTACCACGGGTGACGTCCCGGAACATCTCGGCGGGCATCAGTCGAGGGGCGACGCGACGGCGGCGATCGCGTCGACGATCTTCGTGTAGCCGGTACAGCGGCAGAGGTTGCCCGCGATCGCCTCGCGGATCGCATCCTCGTCGGCGCTGCCGCCGCCATCGAGATAGGCGCGCGCTGCCATGAGCATCCCCGGCGTGCAGATCCCACACTGGGCGGCGCCGTGCTCGAGGAACGCCTCCTGAAGGGAGTCAAGCGAGCCGCGCTCCCGGGCCGCAAGCGACAGCCCTTCGACCGTCCGGACGATCCGGCCCTCGACCTGGCAGAGGGGCACGAGGCAGGCATCGACGACCTGGCCGTCCAACAGCACGGAGCAGGCGCCGCACTCCCCTTCCCCGCAGCCTTCCTTTGTCCCCGTGAGGCCGAGGTCATCGCGGAGCACGTCGAGCAGCCGGCGCATGCCGGGCGCATCGACTTCCGCTGGGGCGCCATTGACGAGGAATCGGTACGCGCTCACCGGACGCTCACGCGGCGGGCTTGTCCATCACGCCCAGGCCGGTGCCCCGGCTGCCGTGGAGCGCGGCCATGATCTTCTCCGGCGTCGCCGGCAGGTCGTGGATCCAGACGCCGGTCGCGTCGTGGATCGCGGCGACCACCGCGGGAGCACCCACGTCCATCGGCAGCTCCCCGACGCCCTTCGCCCCGTGCGGCGAGCCGCTGTACGGCGCCTCCACGAGGATCGAGCGGATGTGGGGCGCATCGAGCGCCGTCGGGATGAGGTAGGTCGCGAGGCGGTCGTTGAGGTAGCGGCCATCGCGGAGCTTCATCTCCTCGATCGTCGCGTAGCCGACGGCCTGAAGCGTGCCGCCCTCGACCTGGCCCTCGCACAGGATCGGGTGGATCACCTTGCCGACGTCGTCGACCGCGATGACGTCGCGGACCTGTACCTCATACGTGTCCAGGTCCACCTCCACGCTCGCCACCGCGGCGGCCCAGCCGTACGC
>DATLDP010000047.1:0-3424 GCA_035525825.1 Candidatus Limnocylindria bacterium | reverse complement strand
AAGTCGCTGTGGCGCCACAACGAAGGCGTCACGTCAGGGGGCCTGGCGGCCGGGTCAGTGGGATGCACGGATGGATCGCGGCCTCCGGGTCGGGAGTTCGGAGACACAGTAACGACGAATGCCGGCCCCGTGGCCGGCATCCAGGGTCGTAGCTGAGCATGGTCGACGTGTATCTCGAGCTTCGCGGTCGCGGCTGGCCGCCGATGCTTACCGTGACTGGCTCAGCGACCTCCTGCGGTCCCACCTTCTCGCCTGACCGCGCCTAGCGGGGCACGATCGGGGTGGGATCGACTCGGCCCGATGTTCATTCGGCCGCATCGAGCGCTCGAGAGCCTCGAAGCTAGAGGCCGACGACCTGGTTCCGGCCCGATCGTTTGGCCTGCGACAGCCAGACATCGGCAACGGACAGAGCGTGGCTGACATTTCGGTCATCGCCGAGCCCCGCGCAGCCAGCGGACACGGTCGCGCGGATCGGCTCGTCGGTTCCTATGTCGATGGCAGCTGTCTCCAGGGCGCCCCGGACTTCCTCCGCGATGCGGACTGCATCGCCTGCGGTCGCGCCCTCCACAAGCGCGACGAATTCCTCGCCGCCGTACCGAGCGACAAGGTCGCTATCGCGAAATCGCTTCTTGAGGATGCCGGCGAACAGACGCAGCACGGCGTCTCCGGCCTGGTGGCCATGGAGCTTGTTGAGCTGCCCGAAGTTGTCGAGGTCGAACATGACGACAGCCACCGGCCGAATCGCACGGGCGGCCGATCGCGTCCAGCGACGTTCCAGCCGCGCGACCGTCACCTCGAAGAAGCGTCGGTTATGGAGGCCGGTGAGAGGATCGCGGATCGCCTCCTGACTCAGGGTCTCATTCCGGGTCTCGAGTACCCGATTGCGTCGCTGGCGCCCCTCTTCGGCGGCCTTTCGCTCCGTTACGTCGCGTGCGACCGAGAATGCCAGTGAGTTGTCGGGCGACATCCGCGACATCCATTCCAGCCAGCGGTAGGTGCCGTCGCGGTGGCGGTAGCGGTTCTGGAAAGCCTGGACGCGTCTGCCCTCGACAAAGTGCGCTTGGGCTGCCGCCTGCGTTCTCTCGAGGTCTTCGGGATGGATGAGATCGAATAGCGGCCGGCCGATCAACTCGGCGGCCGGGTAGCCCAGGGTCGATTCCCACGACGGGTTCACCCTCATGAATCGCCCATCGGCGTCGAACACGGCAAGGAGGTCCAGGGAGAGCTCGAAGAAGCGGTCACGTTCGAGATCGGAAGCGACCCGCCGCGCCTCCAACACGCTCGCCCAACGAGCCGAGTGGATGATAGCCATCAGGCTCAGGATCGTGATCGCCACGACCATGAGCGACGTACCAAAGCTCGTGTCGTAGAGGCCGAGTCGCTGTCCCTCAAGGCGCAGCCACGCAACCGCGACAGGGACCCCCACGGTGACGACGAGCAACCGCCGAAGGAGAACGGCCGCGCTCGAGTGGCCGCCGAGCGGAGCAAAGGGATTAGCCGGCCCAAGGCGAGCGAGCAACCCGACGCTCAGGATCCCGACGGCGACGGCGGTGTTGACCGCCATCTGCGTGTAACCCGCGAGAAACGTGGGAACGCTGGCGCCGAAGAGGTAGTCGAGGAGATTCAGGTACGCCAGTGCGAGCGCGACCGTGCACAGCACGATCACGGCCCGCGGGGCCCTCGGGGCGACGATCGCCGAGATCGCCAGGGCGACCAGGGTGATGACGGTGGCGGGGGCCATCCGTCCCGGCGTGACGGTGCCGACCTGGCCGGCCGCTTCGCGAAACAGCAGATGATCGATCCCGAAATCGCCCCCGGCAAAGAACTGCGCCCCCGTCATGACCGCGATCGCCCCAGCCGTGCCCGCCAGTGCGATCACTGGCCATCGACGTCCCGGACGATCTCGATCTCGGGACAGGAGTACAACGGCTCCGCCCAACAGGACGAGGCAAATGGCAGTGTTGGCCTTCATCGCGATGACGCCCGGGACCATCGACTTCAGGATCTCGATTCCCAGGATCCACCCGGCGAGCGCGACAAGCCCGACCCCGATGGCGATCGACCCGGCCCAGCGGGGCACGTTCGAGATCGTCATCGGCGGCGTTTCGGCGCGAGTGGTGCCCGCTCGAAGGGCGACGGCGTGGAGACGGCTGCTCATGTTCGCCTGTGTGGCGGTGTGGGCTGGGATGGGTTTCGCTAAGGTCGCAGTCAGTGCGACCCGCGACCAACCCCCGAAGGTCCCCCACGTACCGGGACGCTCGGATCGACGGAGGGGGTCAGGAACGCGCCGGTAACACGAAGGGGGCGGCGCTCAGGAATGTACGATCCGCGAGCTGGTCGACTAGCGCCCGTGCGACCTCGGCACGGGTGACGCGGGCGCCCGGTTGCAACGCGAGGTCAACGCGATAGCCACGGGTACACGCATGACGATGATTATCCCGCCGGCGAAGGCGCTGGTTGTCAGGCGAGAACGCCCGGACTTTGGCGGCCTCGCGAGATGTACCATCCAGCCCTAACCCCGGCAGGTGAGGAGACGAAATGCCGAAGTTCATGGACGTCCATCACGGGATGCAGGGCATCACGCCCGAGGCGCTCTTGGCCGCCCACCAGGCCGACCTCGATATCCAGGGCGAGGAAGGCGTCGACTTCCAGCGGGCATGGGGCGACCCTGAGTCCGGGATGGTCTGGTGTGTATCGGAAGCTCCGGATGCCGATGCGGTCCGACGGATCCACGAGCGAACGGGTCATCCGCCCACCGAGGTCTACCCGGTCCCCGTCGAGGTCTGAGCTCCCGCGGCTTGGGCCGTCAGCCTGTGGCGACGAGGTGAGTGCCGGTCGCTCGGCGTTTGATGCCGGCAAGGACGCGGGCGCCGGTCGCCACGCACAGCACGATCAGGTCGCCCGGTTCTGACGCCGCGAAGGCGGCGGCAGTCGCATCCGCCTCGTCAGGGACGAACGACGGTCGCCCACACCGGGATGGCGTCCCGTCTGCTTGGCGGGCCGCGGCGTCGATCAGCAGTCCGGCGGCCTCGCCCGTGGGCCGGCCGCGGACGGCCGGCTCGGCGACGAACAGCTGATCAAAGATCGTCCCCGCGAGCGCCCCGAACTCGACCCGATCGGCATCGCGGCGGTCGCCGGGCGTGCTCACGACGCCGATGACCTTGCGGCCGTTGGCGATCCGCTCGACCAGTTCGGCGAGGGCTCGAAGCGCCGCGATGTTGTGCCCGTAGTCGAGGACGATCTCGCGGCCGTCGATGAGGTGGCGCTCCACCCGACCCGGTGATGAGGTGAACGACCGCAGACCGGCGGCGATCGCGTCACCGCTGATGCCCATCGCCGCGGCCCCCGTCGCTGCCGCGAGCGCATTCGCGACGTGCATCCGGGCCGCGCCGTGCCACGCGATCGGGATCTCGGTGACCGGAAC
>DATLDP010000017.1:0-12852 GCA_035525825.1 Candidatus Limnocylindria bacterium | reverse complement strand
GAGATCCTGATCGAGGGCCTGCGAATCCGGCCCTAGGCCCTCGGCCCTCGCGCCCTCGCGCCGCCAGGAAATGGCGAACGGCCGGGGGTCTCCCGGCCGTTCGATCCAAACAGCGATGTTGGCCCGGCTCGTGCCGGGCGGCGAGTCCCTAGAACTGCTCCAGGTAGCGGTCCACTTCCCAGTCGGAGACCTGGGTGCGGTACTCGTCCCACTCGGCGCGCTTGGCGTCGACGAAGTGGCTGAACACGTGGTCGCCGAGGGCTTCCCGGATCACGTCGTCCCGCTCGAGCTCGTCGAGGGCCTCGCCGAGCGTGCCCGGCAGCTCCTTGATCGACTTGGCAGCGATCGTCGCCGCGTCCATCTCGAAGAGGGACTCCTCGACCGGCTCGGACAGCTCGAGGCCCTTCTCGACGCCGTCGAGGCCGGCCGCGATCATCGCCGCGAAGGCGAGGTAGGTGTTCGACGCCGGGTCCGGGCAGCGGACCTCGAGGCGGGTGCCCTCGATCGACTTGCCGGGCGAGACCATCGGCACCCTGATGAGCGCCGAGCGGTTCGTCCGGCCCCAGGTCAGGTAGGTGGGGGCCTCGTAGCCCGGGACCAGCCGCTTGTAGCTGTTCACGAGCGGCGCGAGGACCGCGATCATGCCCCGGGCGTGGGCGAGGATGCCCGCTGCGTAGGACTTGGCCAGTGGCGACAGGCCGTACGAGGAGTCGGCGTCCGCGAACGCGTTGCGCGACTCGTCGATCTTGTAGAGGCTCTGGTGGGTGTGCATGCCCGAGCCGTTGATCCCGTGGATCGGCTTCGGCATGAACGTGGCGTACAGGCCGTGCTGCTGCGCGATCGCCTTGAGGGTGAACTTGAAGGTGACGGCGTTGTCGGCGGTCTGGAGCGCGTCGGCGTACTCGAAGTCAATCTCGTGCTGGCCAGCCGCGACCTCGTGGTGGGCCGCCTCGACGCGAATGCCGAAGGCCTCGAGGGCGTCGACCATGTCATGCCGGATCGAGGTGCCGAGATCGGAGCTGAAGTCGAAGTAGCCGGCCTGATCGTGGGGCAACGGCTCGATCGTCCCGTCATCGGCGCGGCGGAACAGGAAAAACTCGAGCTCGGGGCCCATGTTCACCTGGTAGCCGAGCTTCCGGGCTCGCTCGACCTGGCGCCGGAGCACGTAGCGCGGGTCGCCGGCGAACGGCTCGCCACGGGGCGTGAAGACATCGCAGATGACGCGGGCGGCCTTGCCCTCCGACCACGGGATCTCCGAGAAGGTCCGCATGTCCGGCATGAGGTACTGGTCGCTCTCGGCGATCCGGGTGAAGCCTTCAACGGACGAGCCGTCGAACCAGGTCCCGTGACGGACCGAGCCCTCGAGCTGGTGCATCGGGATGGTGACGGCCTTGACGACACCGATGATGTCGGTGAACTGGAGCTGGACGAACCGGATGCCCTTGGCCTTCGCGGCCTCGATCTCTTCCGCGCTCGACACCGCTTCGTACGGAGCTACCACCGACGCTGCCTCCTGTCCTGCAATGGACCATGCCGCCGAGCGTCTTGTGCAGTACGCACGAGCCCGGCTCGACTGGCTCCTCGGGAGGCAACCTTAGCACCGACATGCGGCCTCGGCGGTCCGAATCCGCATGGGTGCATCCGTCAGAGTTGGTCTTCTTGCACCAATCCGACGGCGACGGAGAGCGGCAGGCGGAGCTCCGGATCCGCGAGGCGCCAGCCGGTCGCCGCTTCGATCGACCGCACCCGGTAGGCGATCGTGTTGCGATGCACGCCGAGCGCGGCGGCGGCCTCCCCGACCCCGCCGTGCGCCAGGAGCGCGCGGAGGGTCTGGAGGCGCTCGCGACGCACGTCGGGGCGGGCGTCCAGCAACGGGGCGAGGACCGCGAGCGCGAGCCGTGATCCATCCGGGAGCTTGTGCAAGGCGCCCAGCATCCGATACATCGCGAGGCGGTCCGCGCGGGCGATCGGCGGCGGCTGCTCCAGCGCCAGCGCGGCCTCGAGCGTCGCCCGGGCCTCCGCCTCGGCGGCCGGCCGATCCGCGGGAGCGTGGAACCGCGAGGAGATCGCGAGCGGCCGGCCCAGGATCTCCGCGAGGCGGTCGACGAGGCGGTCGATCTCGTCGCCACTGCCCGCGGCGACGATCCGGATCTCGAGGCTGTCCGCATCGCCGCGGAGGCTCAGCCGCTTCGCAGGAGCGAGCAGCCGGAGCTCCCGCCGCTTCGCCTCGCGAGCGGCCCGAGCCGCCGGCGCATCGTCCTCGGCGCCGGGCTCTCGCTGGCGTGCCAGCGCCACGATCCAGGGTGGCCCGGCGCCGGGCATCGGCTCGGCCCGGCGAGCCTGGTCCGCGGCGCCCCGAACCGCGTCCTCGCGTGCCAGCTCCAGTGCGAGCAGGCCAGCGACCCGCGGGAGCGTGATTCGCGCGAGCTCCGAGGCGGGCTCGCCGCCCAGGGCCACCATCGCGCCGGTGGCGCCGCTGGCCGACGGCAGCTCGACGCGCAGGGCCACGCGTCGCTTGCCCCGGGCGGCCTGGTAGCGCGCGGCATCGGCCGCGGCGGACGGCACATCGACGGGCGCATGCACGACGATCGGCTCCCCCCGGCCGGACTCGAGGGCGAGCGCCCGCCCGAGGAACTCGGACACCGTGGCCACGAGCGCAGAGATCCCGCCGCCCTCCAGTGCGCGCCGCCGCAGCTCCGCCTCGAGGAGGGCCGCCTGGCGCTCCAGCTCGGCGCCGCGGGCCACGATGTAGCCGACGACGCTGCGTTCCAGCGCGGGCGGATCCGTCCGCGGGACGCGCACCGCGGGCACGCCGGCCCGGGTGAGGGCGGCGGCGGCGGCCTCGAGCCCGTCCGCTCCGGACTCCCCGGCCACCAGCAGGACGCCCGAGACCGGCACGGCGGCGAGGGCCGCGACGAGACCGTCGAGCTCCGCGGCGCCCGTGGCGATGACCGCGAGCGCCGAGGCCGGCGCGATCACGAGATCGCCCGCTTCGAGCCCGTCGAACGCCGGCACGCGGGGCCGCATCACCCGCACCCATGCGATCGGGCGGAGACTCGCCGGGGCGCCGGCCCCGGTCACCCTCCCGCGGCCTGCCGCCGCTCCCGTCGGATCCCCCGCCCAGGTGGCATTCGGGAGCAGGTCGCCGACGACCTCGGCGAGGTCCGTCATGGTCCGGCGCGACCTCGCGCCGCGACGAGCGCATCCACGAGCCCGCCGAACTCGCGGTCGAAGTCGACCTGTCGGTCGGAGCGGCCCACGAGGTCGAGCCGGCCGTCGGGCCGCAGGCGCGCCCAGATCCGCCGCCTCGGGAGGTAGAACGTGATCGCGAGGCCCAGCAGGAGCGCCACGAAGGCGCCCCACACGATCGCGGCGCCGGGATCCCGCTTGGCGATCAGCAGGGTGTAGTCGGAGAAGCCCCGGAGCTCGACGCTCAGGTCCAGCCCTTCCATCGGCACCGTCTCGCCCCGGACGACCAGGACCGGAAAGCCCTCCACGAGCTTCGGGGTGCCGTCGGGGTTGGTGCCGTTGGCCGAGTAGGGCAGGACGATCAAGGTCCCAACCCCCTCGTCGGTTCGGTCGAGGAGCAGCTCCAGGCCGAACGGGCGGCCGGGGATCGGCATCGCCCCGAACGGGCGTCCGGCGGCCGCGTCGGTCAGCGGGACAGGGCCGGACCACAGAATCGAGCCGTCCTGGGTCGAGCGGATCAGGAGGTCCGGCGCCGGCCCGAAGCCGTTCTGGTGGAACGTGTAGCCGCCGGCGGACAGCGGGTCGTTCACGCGGATCGTCTTGCGCGCCAGCAGCTGCCCGTCCCGGAAGACCTCGAGGTCGGTGGTGAAGTCGCTCGGGGTGCCCGTGTCGATGCCCGGCGCGTCGAAGCCGAGGTTCCGGACGAGGAGCAGCCCCGGCGTCCCGATCGGCTGGACCGTGAGGGTGTCGCCCTCGGCCACGATGAGGCCCTGCTCGTCGCCGAAGCGCGCGGTCACGAGGCCGGCGACCAGGAACAGGATCAGGCCCAGGTGCGAGATGAGGGTCGCGAGCTTGGTCCAGCGGTTGCGGTCGCCGTAGACGAACGTCGAACCGTCGGGCGCGACGGCCTCGCGGACGACGAACCGGGCCCTGCGAAGCGCGGCGGCAACGGAGCCGCTGGTGAGCCCCCCGCCGGCGGCGATGGAGACGCGGTCCGGGAGCCGCGGGTCGAAATAGGCCTCCGGCTGGACGACCCGGATCGCGGCGGACTGCTGCCACAGGCGCGGCGTCCGGTCGATGGTGCAGATCAGGATCGAGATGGCCAGGATCAGCAGGGCGATGGTGAATGGTGTCGAGCTGAAGACGTGGAACAGCTGGAGGCGCTCCAGGACATCGACGAGGCCCACGCCCAGGACCGGCTCGTAGATGGAGCGGAGGCGGTCCATCTCCGCCGAGTAGTCGCCTTGCGAGCGGAACGCGAAGCCCGGGAGCTGGCGGATCGTCATCCCGACGACCGCGAGGACCGCGACGGCCACGATCTGGACGACCGCAAAGTTGACGGAGGTGAAGAGCCGCCACAGGCGCATGCCGGCGCGGGCGGCGAAGCTGGGACCGGCGCTGAGCTCCGGCCGGTCGGCCGGGCCCACCGGCCGCTCGATCGTCAGGCTGGTCAAGGCCGCGATCCTACACCGCGAGGCCCGATCAGCCGGCCCGCTCGCCTCCGCGGCCCATCTTGGTCTCCGAGTGGGACTCGATCGTGAGGACCATGGGCTCCACGGTCGCCCGCGCGACACGATTCTTGCCGCCGCGCTTCGAGGCATACATCGCCCGGTCGGCGCTGACCAGCAGCGCATCCGCGGATCGGCCGTCGGCCGGGTAGGAGACCACGCCGACCGAGACGGTCGGGCCCGGGTCGATGCCGGGCATGCCCTGCTCGGCCACGGTCAAGCGGATCTTCTCGGCGAGGACCCAGCCGCCGGTGGGATCGGTCTCGGGCAGCAGCGCGACGAACTCGTCACCGCCATAGCGGGCCGCGACGTCGATCTTGCGGACCCCGTTCTTCACCACGTCCGCAACGCCCCGGAGGACCTGGTCACCGGAGACATGGCCAAATCGGTCATTCACTTCCTTGAGGTTGTCGAGGTCCAGCATCACGAGGCAGAACGCCCGGCCGGACCTGTCGCCTCGGGCGATCTCCCGCTCGAGGGCGGTGAAGAAGAACGTCCGGTTGTACAGGCCCGTCAGCGAATCGATCGTCGACAGGCGGATTGCCGCATCGCGCGCCCGCCGCTGCTCCCGCCCGACTGACGCGCCGATGTAGGCCAGCAGGAACAGGCCGGTGAGGTTCACCGCCAGCTGGATGAGCGGCCCGATCGCCGGCGTGGGGTCGACGATGAGGCCCGCGCCCAGGTACGCCGCCGTGGCCACCACCGCCAGCGCGAGGGCGATCCGGGGCGCCACGAGGAGGGCGCCCGCGCCGACGATCAGCGGGAAGATGAACGTGAACGGACTCTCGAGGCCGCCGGTCAGCGCCACGAGCACGGACCCGAACGCCAGGGCCAGCACGCCCTGGAGCGGGCCGCGGGCGTTCCGCAGCGGCGTCCGGGGCAGCACGTCCTGGAGGATCAGCATTGCCTCGCCGGTGAAGGCGATCAGGATCACGATCGCCGGGAGCGCCGCGCCCCACAGGCCACTCGCTGCCGCGAAGACCGCGACGGCCATGAGGAACGCCCAGCTCACGATCCGGATCACCCGGTCCTCGAGCGTGGGATCCCCCGCCACCGATTCGAGGCCGGGCTGTGGCGCGGGGTCGGCATCGGCCGCCGGCGTCACTGCGATGCGGCTCGCCATCTCGGTGGCGACGGCCTTTGGATCCAGCATCCCGTCCGACCTCATCTCCTGCTCCGCCTCTGGCTTGGTCGCAAATCGCCGGCGGAGCCACACAAAGGTCGGTGCCAGGAGCAATCCGAAGGCGAGGATCGCCAGAATCGCGATCGCCAGCAGGACGATCTCCGAGAGTGTGGGCATCTAGCGAGTTCCGAACTGGTACGTCTGCTTCACCAGGCGCAGGTACGAGAACGTCTCGGTGTCGCGCACGCCGTCGATCCGCTGGAGGCGGTCGGCCAGGAAGTGCAGGAGTCCCTCGTTGTCCTCGGCGACGGTCTCGATCAACACATCGAATCTGCCCGCCGTCACCACGACGTAATCGACCTCGGGCATCTCCGCGAGGGCCTCCGCGACCTCGAGGAGCTTGCCCGGCTGACAGCGGATGCCGATGAGCGCCTGCTGGAAACCGAGCTTGTCCGGGTCGGCCACGCCGACGATCTGCAGGATGCCACGCTCAACGAGCCGGTTGGTGCGGGCGCGCACCGCAGCTTCCGAGACGCCCAGCGCTGCGGCGATCTGGGTGAACGGCCGCCGGCCGTCCTCCTGGAGATGCTCGATGACCCGCTTGTCAAGATCGGACAGCTCATCCGGGCGGCGATTCCTGCGGACGGTGTCGTCCTGATTCGAATCTCGCATTGGACCACCCATGGAGGCGGAATCTAGCACCGGAAACCCGGCCGTCGTTACCCTCGATCGAGCTCCGCGAGCATCGGAGCCAGGGCCTCGATCGATTCGATGGTGATCGGGTCGACGACCAGCTGGACCTCGGCCAGGCCCAGGTCCGCGTACTCGCGGATGCGAGCCGCGATCTCGGCGGGCGAGCCCTGGACGGGCGGCACGTCGCCCTTGCCCGAGTCGCCCATGATCCGGCCGGTGCCGCCGGGCAGCCGTACCAGCACGGCGGTGGTCTTCTCGATCTCGCTGGGCTCGCGCCCGGCCGCTCGAGCGGCGTCGTCGACCTGGCGCAGGATCGGCTCGAGGCCCGCCGGCGAGTTGCCCGAATCCTTGTACCAGACGTTCCACGCGTCGACGTGGGGCATCGTGATCTCGAGCATCCGCGGCCCGATGCTGCCGATCATGAGCGGGGGCCCGCCCTTCCGTGCCGGCGCCGGCTTGAGCACCGCGTCGCGGGCCTGGAAAAACTCGCCATCGAAGTCGATCGCGCCGTCGCGCAGCAGCGTCCGGACGATCGTGAAGGCCTCTTCGAATCGCGAGATCCGGTGGTCGAACGGGAAGCCGAACGCCCGGAACTCGGTCTCGTTCCAGCCGGCGCCGAGGCCCAGGATCAGCCGGCCGCCGCTGATCTCGTCGACGGTGGCCGCGAGCTTCGCGAGCATCGCCGGAGCGTGGAAGGCGGTCGCCGCGACCAGCGGTCCCAGGCGGATGCGCGAGGTGCTCGCGGCGATCGCGGCGAGCATCGTCCAGACCTCCCAGGGTCCGCGAGTGGACCCGTCGGCGTAGCGGTAGAGGAGGTGATCGCCAAGCCAGATCGTGTCGAACCCGGCCTTTTCCGCGGCTCGGGCCATCGCGAGGTACTCCGGCCAGCGGACCTCGCGCTCCACCTCGGGCAGCTGGATGCCGACGCGGATCGGGCGGGTCAATGGGCTCACGTCCGAATCGTATCGGGCGAAGCGGATCGCCGTGGCATGCCGCGATGGCGCCGGTGCTCAGTCCTTCGCGTCGCCTGGTGTCGGCGCCGTGATCCGGCGGTACTCCTCGCGAAAGCGAGTGACGTCCGCCTGCGCTCGACGCTCCTCGTCGGAGTCGAGGGGGGCTGCGACCAGGGCTCGTTCGGCGGCGCGCCACTCGGCGAGGATCGCCACGGCGTCGCGCCGGGGCGGCGTCTCGCGGATCGGCTGGTTGACGGGCAGCTCGCCGGCCTTGACATCGTGGTGGACCTGCTCGGCGAGCTCGACCTGCTGGCCGCCGGAATAGAGCAGCGACCGGGCCGTGTCCTCGACCTCGCGGGCGAGGCGGACGAACTCAGGGTGCTCCGGGGCAAGCTCGCGCTTGCGGCCCTCGAGCTCGTGGAGCCGGTCGAGCTTGGCCAGGAACGCGTCGGACGTTTTCCTCAGGTTGGCGGCGTGTTCGAGCGGGCTGCTGGAATCGACTGACTCGGTCATTCGTTGGGCTCCTCCGCGCAGGCACGTCGAACGGGAACGGCCGTGCTGCAGCCTCCATCGTCGCGGGTCACGGGTTGCGGCAGTCGTTTGCCGCCGAGCGGTCGAGCCTATCAGCCCAGTGTCGGCTCAACCGCAACTGGCACGCGTCCGAGAGAGGCCGCAGCCCGCGACCAGCGTGAACGTGGCCTCCGAACGACAAGGCTGTCGGCAGATTCGACGTCCCCTCAACAGGAGGTCTCACCGATGGCCGGTTGGCCCGAACCCTCGAACCCCGATCCGAAGCCCGAGAGCCCGCCCGATCCCGATTCGCCTTTCGAACAGCCGCCGTTCGAGCGGCCGCCGTTCGACCAGGATCCCGAGGCCCAGCACGCGCCCGGCGCCGAGGGCGATGACCCGAACTCGTCCCCGCCACCGATGCAGGCAAGCGGTGCGACCTCGGACATCGTCATGGACGGACCGGGCATCGCGCGCGAGGCCGTCGGCAACGACAACATCCGCGAGGGCCGGGTCGGCGGGGTCATGGGAGCGCCGCACGCCGCCAGTGGGCAGGGCCAGGGCGGCTGACCGCCGCATCGTCGTCCGGCGAGGTGGTCGGGGCGGTGGGATTCGAACCCACGACCTCATGCTCCCAAAGCATGTGCGCTACCAGGCTGCGCTACACCCCGCGGCGTTGAGCGTGAAAGCCCTTGCCACGCCGGCGAAGGGCCGGTCGAGCCAAGGCTACACCTGTCGCGACCGACGATGGGTCTCGGCGCAAAAGTGCTCGTCACGCGGACGGTCACGCAGGTCCTCGTCACTCGGACGGTCACTCAAGGTCATCGCATCGCCGGCGACCTACCCATCCCGAAGAGCCTCTGCCGTCAGGGCTGTTCCACCGGATCCGGGACCCGACCCGTGGGCGGACGAACGTCGCTGTCGGGAGGCAGCGATCCTCTCGGCGAATACGGGCCGGACGCGTACACCCAGGATGGCGATGAGGAGGACGATGATCTGGGCATGCACGGTCGAGATGAAGAACTGAAGGATTGACAGCGATCCACCGAGCAGTGCTGCTGCAACGACCAGGCCGCGCAGCGAGCCCTGGCCGCCGAGGATGACGACCAGGAATGAGTTCACCAGGAACAGCAAACCGAATTGTGGGTCGAGGGTGTTGATCGGGGCCAGGAGGGCGCCGGCGAGCCCCGCGATGGCTGATCCAAGAGCGAACATCACGGTTCGGACCAAGGCGACGTTGATCCCCATCGTTTCGGCGAGCGCCGGGTTGCGGACGGTTGCTCGGGCGTGAAGCCCGAAGGCCGTTTTCGCCAGGATCGCTGACACCAGGGCCACGAGGGCGATCGTGGCGATCACCACCACGAGGCGCCACCACGGCACGTTGAAACCGGCGACCTCGAACGAGCCGCCGATCACGTCTTGCACCCTCCTGGGGTTCGCCGAGTAGATGAGCTGGACGACCTGGCGGATGATCACCGCGAGCCCGAACGTTGCGAGCAGGGAATCGAGCGGTCGGTCGTAGAGCGAGCGGAGGACGCCGCGCTCCACCACCAACGCGACGATCGCGGCCGCCACGGGCGCCAGGAGGATGCCGAGCACGACATTCCCGGTCGTCTCCTGGATCTGAAACGCCGTGTACGCGCCGATCAACAGGAACTCGCCGTGGGCGAGATTCACCATGTTGAGCAGCCCGAACGTGAAATGGAGCCCGAGGGCGATGAGCGTGAAGACCGCGATGAGGACGACGACGTTGAAGGAGTCTGGCGGCAGGAAGCTCACGGCGGCCACCACTCTCATAGCCCGAGCCTCCGCTCGAGCACGCCATCGTCGTAGAGGCGGCGGATATCGCCCGCCTCGACGATGGTGCCGTGCTCCAGCACGTACGCCTGCGAGCCGAGAGCGAGAGCCGTGTCGATGTTCTGCTCAACCAGCAGCACGGCAGCGGATTCGGTCAGCACCCGGATCGCGGGCTGCAGCTGTTCGACGATGATCGGCGCGACGCCTTCCGTCGGCTCGTCCATCAGCACCAGCTTTGGTCGGACGATCAGCGCCTGGGCAATGCCGAGCATCTTGCGCTCGCCCCCCGAGAGGGTCTGCGCTTCCTGGTCCATGCGCTCTCCCAGGATCGGGAAGAGTTCGGCGGCCTCCGCCAACCCGGCATCGCGTGCACGCCTGCCCAGGGCGATGAAGAGGTGCTCGCGCACCGTCAGGCCGGGAAACACGGCGTCTTCCTGCGGAACCCAGACCATCCCCGCTCGGTTGATGCGATGGCCGTTCCAATCACTGATGTCTCGTCCGTCGAGCTGAACCGTTCCTGTCCTGGGCAACGCCCCCATGAGCGCCCGGAGCAGCGTCGTCTTGCCGGCGCCGTTGCGGCCCATCAGGCACGCCACGCTGCCGGGCGGCACCTCGAGGGACACGTCACGCAACACGATGGATGAGCCATAGCCGGCGTGGAGCCCGCTGATACCCAGCACAGGGGTCAATGACGTCTCCCGAGGTAGGAGGCCTCGACATCCGGGTTGGCCTGCACCTCGTCAATGGTGCCGTCGGCCAGCACTTCACCGCGGTGCATCACGGTCACCCGGTCGCTGACCAGCCGGATGAACTCGATGTTGTGCTCGACGACGATCATCGCCTCGGCCGCGCGCGCGGCCTGGAGCTCGCGGAGCAGACCGGCGGTCCTGCGACTCTCCGCCCGGGTCATCCCGGAGGTCGGCTCGTCGAGGAGGAGCAGCTTCGGTTTCGTAAGCAGCACCATCCCGATCTCGAGCCAGCGCTGCTCGCCGTGGCTGAGATGGCGCGCTCGTCGACCGCGGATCTCCCGGAGCTCGATGAGCTCGAGGACTCGTTCCACCTCGCCCGGGTCGACGGACGGCGTTCCGGCCACCTTGGGGACGGCTCCGAGCAGGAGGTTCTCCTCGATCGTGAGGTCCAGGAAGATGCTCGTTACCTGAAACACGAGCCCCATCCCGAGGCGTGCCCGGTCACGAGCACGGAGCTGAGTGACATCGGTGTCGCCGAAGCGGATGGACCCGTGGTCGGCCTGCAGCCGCCCATAGATCAGGTGGAGCAGCGTGCTCTTGCCGGCGCCATTCGCGCCGATCAGGCCGCGCAGCTCGCCGCCCTTCAGCTCGAGCGAGACGTCGCGCACGGCCGTGAAGCCGCGGAAGCTCTTGGTCAGGCCCTCGATCGTGAGGACGCTCACGTCGCGCGGTCCCGGTTGAGGAAGCCGAAGATCCCGGACGGCAGCACGAGGATGACCGCCACCAGGATCACGCCGACGACGACGAGCCAGATGTCCAGCAGGGACCCCGACAGCGTGGCCGTGAGATACGGAAGGAGGATCGCCCCGACGACGGGGCCGAGCAAGGTGCCCCGGCCTCCGAGCACGACCCACAGCAACACCAGCGTCGATGCGCTCACGCCGACGGCGCCGGGCGAGACGATGCCCTCGTGGACGTAGAAGATGCCCCCGGCAAGCGCTGCGATCGCGGCCGAAAGGACGAACGCGCGGCGCTTGATCGCCGGCACGTCGTAGCCGAGGAGATCGACGCGGTCCTCGTTCTCCCGGATGCCACGCAGGATCAGTCCTGACCGCGAGCTCAGGAACCGCTGGACGCCGAGGTACGTGGCCAGCAGCACCACGCCCGCGAGGGCATAGAAGCCGGATCCCTGCTGCAGCGAGATCACGCCCGGGATGCCGAGGCTGGCGCTGAGCAGGATGCCGTTCTGGCCACCGGTCAGCGATCCGCCGGCGTTCGTGAATCGCTCGGCCACCACGGCCACCGCGAGGGTCACCACCGCGAACTCGACGCCGCGGAGCGCCCCACGGCCCGAGAACACGAAGTACGAGAGCGCCAGGGCGAACAGCGCCGCCCCGACCACGGCCGCGATGAGCGCGGCCCACAGGGGGATCGGCAGGAACGCGGCCTCGTTCGTCGTGAGCACGCCCACGATGTAGCCGCCCCCGCCGAAGAACGCGGCGTGCCCGAAGGTGAACAGCCCGCCGTACCCCCAGATGAGGTCGACGGAGATGGCGAACGCTGCGAAGAGAAAGTAGCGGCCGACGCGATCGATCAGGAACGTATCGCCACTCAGGAGCGGAAAAGCCATCGCGGCCGCGAGCAGGATCCCCTCAACACCGCGCCGGCGACGCTGCGCGCCCGCCAGCCCGGCGAAGCCGAGCGGCGGGACGCGCGAACGCCACCATTTCATCCCGATCCGGAGCCCATGACGCCGCGAGGACGTCCGGGCGTTCTCACGAAGCAGCCCCTACGGGGTGCAGGCTTCCTCGGGATCCCGGTCCGCGAAGCTGTCGACGAGACTGTATTTCCCGCCGTTGGCCTGCACGAGGTTGATCGTCTGCTTGAGATAGTGCGACGGCGTGATCGTCACCGGACCCGTCGGGCCCGTGTAGGAAAGGCCCGGAAGCGCCGCGGCGACCGCCTTCGGGTCCGTGGAGCCTGCCTTCTCGACTGCCTGCTTGTAGAGATAGACGGCGTCGTACGCGCCAACGCCTTCGCCACCGGACGGGATCTTGCCCGCGCCGAACTCCGCCGCGTATGCGTCCAGGAACGGCTTCACCCCCGGCGCGTTCGCCGAGGTGAAGAACGGCAGGGCCGTGTAGGAGTTGTCCGCGAGCGCGCCGACGCCCGGGAGGTCCGGGTCGCCGAGGAAGATCGTGCCGACACCGACGCTGTCGAGGAGATTCGCGTCATCGAGCGCCTTCGCGGCCGCGCCCCAGAGCGCCGGATAGAGCGAGAAGATGTAGTCGGGCTTCTTCTCGCGGACGGTCTTGACGAGCTCGCTGAAGTCCTGCGCGATGAGCGGCAGGTAGAGCTCCGCGACGACGGTGCCACCGTTGCTCTGGATGATC
>DATLDP010000010.1:0-17398 GCA_035525825.1 Candidatus Limnocylindria bacterium | reverse complement strand
CCCTCCGCCGCTTCAACAAGAAGATCCAGCAGTCCGGCATCCTCGCCGAGGCTCGCCGTCGCGAGCACTACGAGAAGCCGAGCGTGAAGCGGAAGCGCAAGGAAGCGAAGCGCAAGAAGAACGCACGGACGCCGCAGGGCTGATCGATCGCCCGGGCTCCCGCCCGAGGTGCCGATACCGGTGACTCTCCGAGAGCGAATCCAATCCGACATCACGGCCGCGATGCGGTCGGGTGAGGCGCTGCGCCGCGACACCCTCCGCATGGCCGAAAGCGCCATCTACAACGCCGAGAAGCGCGACCGCCGGACGTACACCGACGACGAGATCGCGGGCCTGATCGCGCGCGAGGTGAAGGCCCGCCGCGAGTCCGTCGAGGCGTTCACGAAGGGCGACCGGGGCGATCTTGCGGCCAAGGAGGCGGCGGAGATCGAGATCCTCGCCGGCTATCTCCCGGAGCAGCTTTCCGAAGCCGAGATCGCGGCGCTCGTCGAGGAGGCGATCGCGGCGACCGGCGCTGCCGGCCCGAAGGAAATGGGCAAGGTGATGGGCTGGCTCTCACCCCGAACCAAGGGCCGAGCCGATGGGCGCGCCGTGAGCCAGGCGGTCAATGCCTCGCTCGCAGCGGCTGCGGCCGCGGGCGCCGCCGCCGGAAGCACCGTCGGCACCGGCGGCCCCGACTGACCGTCCTGCCGCGATGACGTCCTCCGCGAGCACCGCACCCGCAACCCCAACCGGCGTTCCCGACGAACGCCGCCTGCCGAGCCGGCGCGAGCTCGGCCGAATCGGGGTCGCCGCGGCGGCCCTGATCGTCGTGATGACCCTGACCCTCGGGCTGGACCTCACCCCGGGGATCGACCTCAAGGTCGGCGACCTCGCGAGCACCGACATCCGCGCCCCTCGCGCGCTGACCTTCACCAACGAGATCCTGACCGCGGAGGCGCGGAAGGCAGCGGCCGCGCTGGTCCCGCCGCAATACGACTACACGACCGAGCGCGCGATCACGATCGCCGCCGAACAGCTTCAGGCGTTCACGCGCCGAGTCGGGCCACTGGATACCGCGTTCGCGCCGGACACCCCGGACGAGGAGCGGTCCGTCCTGCTCGAGACCATCCTTCCGGGCCTCTCTGACAACGCTCGCGTGGCGCTCCAGGAGATGGACCCGGATCGCTGGGCGCCGCTCCGGACGGAAGCGGCACGGGTCCTCGACGTTGCGGAGCGGGGCGAGCTCAAGGACACGGAAGTGGCCGAGGCACGGGCCCGGATCTCCGCGCAGATGGCCGGAGGGCTCTCCAACCAGGAGCGGAATCTCGCCGCCGAGCTGATCGGGCCGCTGCTGGTCCCCAACAGCTCGTTCGATGCCGATCTCACCCAGCGCGAGAAGGACATCCGCGCCGCCGCGGTGCCCGCAGTCGTGGAGGAGATCCTCCAGGGCCAGGTGATCGTGCGCGGTGGCACCAAGGTGGACGAGGTGGACCTCGCCCGCATCCAGGCCCTGGATCTCGACGAGCGCAAGCCGGACGTCGCCGCGCTCGGGGGCTGGTTCCTGCTCTCCGGCCTGCTGGTCGCACTGGCGATCGCGTGGCTTCGGATCTTCCGGCCGGAGTACTGGCACCGGAACAACGTCGTGCTGCTGACCTGGCTGCTCATCACGATCGCGACCTTCGCGCTGCAGCTCACCGCCGGTCGCGCCGCGCTGCCATTCATCCTGCCCGTGGCCTCGGTCGGGTTGCTCGTCGCCGTGCTCCTCGATGCGGAAACCGCGGTCCTCGTCACCGCGATCATCTCGATCGTCGCCGGCGCCGTGAACGGTCCTTCGCTGGAGCTCGGGGCCTACGCGATGCTCGGCGGCCTCGCGGGCATTCTCGCCATCCGAAGGGGCGATCGCCTCCAGGCGTTCATCCAGGCGGGCGCGGCCATCTTCGTCGTGCAGGCGGTGGTCGTGACCGCGTTCTCGCTCCTCGGCGAGCGCGACCTCACCGGCGTGGTCCAGCTCATCGGTGCCGCGGCGGTCTCGGCGGGCGGCGCGGCGGTCGCCGCGGTCGGGTCGTTCGCGGTGCTCGGCAGCGTGTTCGGGTTGCTCACCGTGTTCCAGCTGCTGGAGATGGCGAACCCATCACAGCCCCTGCTGCGGCGGCTCCTGGTCGAGACGCCCGGCACCTACCACCACTCGCTGATGGTCGGCAACCTGGCCGAGCGAGCCGCCGAGACCATCGGCGCCGACCCGCTGATCACTCGTGTCGCGGCCTACTACCACGACGTCGGCAAGCTCGCGAATCCGGTTGCGTTCATCGAGAACCAGTCCGGCGGCGAGAACATCCACGACATCCTCGACCCCGAGGAGTCCGCGGCGATCCTCAAGCAGCACGTCGCCGACGGCATCGATGTCGCGTACCGCGCGAAGCTTCCGAAGGCACTGATCGCGTTCATCCCGCAGCACCACGGGACGGCGATCATGAGCTACTTCTACGCCAAGGCCCGCGAGGAGGCGGCGGCGGGATTCGGCGGCCTCGAGACAGCGGAAGGCCGGAAGGCGGCCGATGCCGTTGACCCGCGTCGTTACCGCCACGCCGGCCCGAAGCCCCAGTCCCGTGAGGCCGCGCTGCTGATGCTGGCGGACGGCGTGGAGGCGTCCGTTCGATCGCTCTCGTCCCGCGACGAGCCCGCGATCCGCGCGATGGTCGCCCGGATCATCAGCGACCGGATGGAGGACGGCCAGTTCGACGAGTGCGACCTGACGCTTCGCGACATCAGCCGCGTGCAGGAAGCCTTCGTCTCGCAGCTCCTCGGCATGTATCACCAGCGCGTCGCCTACCCCCAGAACAAGGTGGTCGAGCTCGAATCCCGCCGCGCCGCCGGTGGCGGCGGCACGCCCGCCTGACGTGGCGCCGGTCCGCGCCGGTCCGCGCCGAGCCACGCCGAGCAGTGTCACCTACGCAGCGGGCGCGTGGTGTCCGCGAATGTTCAGCGCGGGACGGTCGCGGTTCCATCGGTTCGACTTCATCCACGCACACCCTCGGCGACGGTTTGCCGGTCGGGCGGGCGTCGGGTGAGATACGACGCGGCCGACGCGTGAGTGATCCTGTCGTCGCAGCCGCAGGCAAGTTGTGCGCTCTGGGTGCGCACGTGACCGTCGCTCCAAGCGCGCCGCGGCCCAAGGAATGACCGACGATCGCAGCCGCTCGATCTACCTGCCGCCGTGGCGGCTCGACATCGTCGGGCGACCCGGCGTCAGGTCGCCACTCCCCGACGCGGCGATCGCGCGGTCGGCTGCGGTGGCGCTCGACGCGACCCAGGCGTCTGCGCCCGGCTCGATCACCATCGTGCTGACCGACGATGCTGAGCTCGCAGAGCTCAACCAGGAGCACCTGGGCCACGAGGGGCCGACGGACGTCCTGTCCTTCCCGATGCTCTCGCCGGCCGTCTTCGGGCGGGGCCGTGGTGACGACCGGCGGGCGCCCATGCCGACGCAGGGACGGCGGACCCACATCGGCGACATCGCGATCTCGATCGAGCGTGCGACGGAGCAGGCCGAGCAGGGTCGAGGCGGGCAGACCGGCGACGTTCGATGGTCCGTCGCGGACGAGCTTCGACTGCTGGTGACCCACGGCGTCCTGCACCTCTGCGGCTGGGATCACGCCGAGCCCGACGAGGAAGCCGAGATGCGGGCGATGGAGCAAAAGCTCCTCCGCTGACCCTCGCGGACACCTTCGGCGATACCATTGACGCGAGCCCCCGGACGTCGTCCCGGGGTTTGTCGTGCTGTCCCGGAGGTCACCGCTGAACAAGATCGTCGTCGGGTTGGGCAACCCCGGCGAGCAGTACCGCCAGACCCGCCACAACGTCGGCTGGATGGTCCTCGACCGCCTGGCCGATCGGGCCGGGTGGGATGGCCGTGGGCGGAGCAAGGACGCGTCGACCGTGGTCGGGGGGAGATTTCGCGGGCTGGACCTGCTCCTCGCGAAGCCCCAGACCTACATGAACGACTCCGGGCTCGCAGTCCGCAAGCTGCTCGCGCGGGAGCGGGCGCCGCTCGGCGAGCTGCTCGTGGTCGTCGATGACTTCGCGCTGCCGTTCGGCAAGCTGCGGTTCCGGGAGGGCGGGGGACCGGGCGGCCACAACGGGCTGCGCTCGATCATCGGCGAGCTCGGGAACGAGGCGTTCAGCCGGCTGCGCGTCGGGATCGGGGCGCCGGACGGGCGGTTCATCGACCACGTCCTGACGAAGTTCGAGATCGACGAGCGACAGCGGCTCGAGGAGCTGCTCGACGCCGCGGCCGATGCGGTGGAGGCCTGGGCGCGCGAAGGCACGAACAAGGCGGCGACGCGGTTCAACGCGTTCGAGCTTCGGCCGGCGGACCAGGACCGGATCGCGCCGGCGGGGGCGGTCGACGGCCCTCCGGGCGACGACGGCGTGCGGCGGACGAAAACGGGTTGGCGGCGCGTGCTCTCGCGAAAGCCGTCCGCGTCCGAGGACGAGGGGTGAGCAGCCAGACGCCCATGCGGGGACGGCGGGGCTGGGAGCGCCGGCTCGCCGAGCAGGAGCCGGAGCGGCGCGAGCCGAAGCCCTCGAAGCAGTTGCCCTTCGACGCGGATGGCGATGACGTCGGAGCCAGCGCGAGAGCGACGGGCGCCGGTGGGCGAGGTGCCGCGAGCGCCGCGAAGAAGCCGGCGACGGCCCAATCCGGCCGATCCGGGGCGGGACGGCGTGTTCCGAATCTCGCGGGATTGCCGGTCCTGCTGGGAGGCTCGGGCGCGTTCGGGTCGTTGCGGGAGCGGCTCGGACCGATCGCTGCACCGGCATCCAACGCGGGGCGGCACGCCGGGGTTACGTCCGTGCCGCACGGCGCCAAGAGCTACCTCGCGGCGGCCCTCGCGCTCGTAGCGGGCGAGCGGATCTGCTGGGTCGCGCGGGACTCCGAGATCGGCGATCGCGTCGTCGAGGAGCTGGCGGCGTGGGTCGGCGATCCCGCGGCGGTCGCGGTGCTGGAGCCGCGGACCGCGCTGGCCTACGAGCGCAGCGAGCTCGTCGCGGACGAGACCGCGGCGCGGGTCGCGGCGCTGTCGGCCTGGCGAAGCGGCCGCGCCCGGATCCTGGTCGCCAGCGTCCAGGCGCTGATCCAGCACACGATCGCGCCCGAAGACCTGCCCGAGCAGTCGCGGGAGCTGCAGGTCGGCGCTCGCGTGGCGCAGTCCGCGCTGCTCCGCGAGCTGCTGGAGCTGGGTTACACGCCGGTGCTGGAGGTGGCCGGGCGAGGCGAGTTCGCGCGCCGCGGTGGCATCGTCGACGTGTTCCCGCCGAGCGCGGACCTGCCGGTCCGGATCGAGAGCTTCGGCGACGAGATCGACTCGCTCCGCGCATTCGACCCGACGGACCAGCGAACCACCGGCAAGGTTGATCGCGTGGTGCTCCTGCCCGCATCGGAGTTCCTCGTTCCTCGCGGGGGAGCGGCGGCGCTGCGCGAGGCGGTGGGCAGGGTCCAGAAGAAGCTGCCGGATCGGCTGGCGCAGGACCTCGATCGGCTGACCGGGAGCCCGGAGTCCGAGGGCGCCGCGGGCGGCCGCAGCGAATCTCGCGCCGCCACGGTGGGCGACGCCGCCGAGGTGTGGGCGCCACTGCTGGCGCCATCGACCGCGCTCGACCATCTCGGGAGCGAGACCCTGTTCGTGATCGACGAGCCGGGCGACGTCGGCGAGGCCGCCGAGTTCCTGTGGCGGCAGGGCGACGAGCGGCGCGCGGATCTCCTCGCCGCGAGCGAGCTGCCGCGGGACTGGCCTCCGACGCTCCTCCCGCCGCGGGAGTGGAAGCGCCGGCTCCTCGGCGCGAGGACCCTCGAGCTGACCTGGGAATCCGAGGCGAACAACGCGATTGCCGGCGGCGGCAAGTCCAGTGGCGACCTCTTCGGCTGGCGCGAGCCGCAGCTCCCGCCGGGACGCGGCGCGCGGATCGCGGAGGCGGTGGATCGCTGGCTCGGCGAGGACGGCGGCGCGCCCGGCGCGGCGGGGCAGGGGAACGCCGAATCTCGCCCCCGTGTCGTCATCGCCTCCGACCAGGCCCCGCGGCTGGCAGAGCTCCTGGACGAAGGCGGCCACGCGGCGGGCGTGGTCAACCAGATCGAGTCCGCGCCGCCCCCCGGCGCGATCACCCTCGTCGATCGAAGCCTCAACGGCGGCTTCCTCGGCGGCCCCGACAGGCTCGTCTTCGTCACGGATCGAGAGCTCTTTGGCAACGTCCGCGTCCGCCGCCCCAAGGCGATGCGCCGCGTCGTGCCCCGCGACATCCTCGAGCGCCTGGCCGCCGGCGACCTCGTCGTCCACATCGATCACGGCATCGCCCGCTACGAGCGGATGCTCCGGCGGAGCTCCGGCACCGGCGACGAGCGCGACTTCCTGGAGCTTGCGTTCCAGGGGCAGGATCGGATCTTCGTCCCGGTCGAGCAGATCGGCCGGATCTCGCGGTACTCGGGCGGCGAGAGCCCGAGCCTCTCCAAGCTCGGCGGCACGGAGTGGCTCAAGACGAAAGCCCGCGTCCGCAAGGCGGTCGGCGACCTCGCGGAGGAGCTGCTCGCGCTCTATGCCGGCCGAGCGTCAGCACCCGGACACGCCTATCCCGGCGACTCGCCCTGGCAGGGCGAGATGGAGGCCGCGTTCCCCTACGAGGAGACCGTCGACCAGCTCCGCGCCGTGCTCGAGGTCAAGCACGACATGGAGGCCGTCCGGCCCATGGACCGGCTGGTCGTGGGCGACGTCGGCTACGGCAAGACCGAGGTCGCGATCCGGGCGGCGTTCAAGGCGACCCAGGACGGCAAGCAGGTGGCGGTCCTCGTACCGACGACCGTGCTCGCGGCGCAGCACTTCGCGACGTTCGGCCAACGGTTCGGACCGTTCCCGGTGAAGGTCGCGCTGCTCTCGCGGTTCGTCCCGAAGGGCGAGCAGGAGAAGGCCGTGGCGGGTCTCGCCGACGGCTCGGTGGACCTTGTGATCGGGACGCATCGCCTGCTGTCGCAGGACGTGCGCTTCAAGGACCTCGGGCTCGTCGTGGTCGACGAGGAGCAGCGCTTCGGCGTGGCCGCGAAGGAGCGCCTGAAGCAGCTCAAGCGCGAGGTCGACGTGCTGACCCTCAGCGCGACGCCCATCCCACGGACGCTCAACCTCGCGCTCGCCGGCGTCCGGGACATGAGCGTCATCGAGACGCCGCCCGAGGATCGACTCCCGATCCAGACGCGGGTCGCCGAGGCGTCGGCGGGGCTGGTGCGCGACGCGATCCTCCGCGAGCTCGATCGCGGCGGGCAGGTCTTCTACGTCCACAACCGGGTCGAGACGATCGAGGCCCAGGCGGAGCAGCTCCGAAACCTCCTGCCGGACGTTCGGCTCGTGGTCGGGCACGGCCAGATGGGCGAGGGCCAGCTCGAGAACGTGATGCTGAAGTTCGCCGATGGCGCGGCCGATGTCCTCGTCTGCACGACGATCATCGAGTCGGGTCTCGATATCCCGAACGCCAACACGATCATCATCGACCGGGCGGACACCCTCGGGCTGGCGCAGCTCTACCAGCTGCGCGGCCGAGTTGGACGCTCGTCGCGCCGCGCGTATGCGTACCTGCTGTACCGGCGCCGCGAGCGGATGAGCGAAGAGGCGCGGAAGCGGCTCCAGGCGATCTTCAACGCCTCGGAGCTCGGCGCCGGCTTCCAGATTGCGCTGTCGGACCTTGAGATCCGCGGCGCCGGCAACATCCTCGGCGGGGAGCAGTCGGGACACATGGCCGCCGTCGGCTTCGATCTTTATTCGCGGCTCCTCGCGGAGGCCGTCGAGGAGCGCAAGGCGGTCCACGAGAATCGCGCCCCCTTGCTGGTCTCCCAGCAGGCGGTGGTCGATCTCCCGCTGGAGGCCCACCTCCCCGACGACTACGTGCCCGACGAGGCCCAGAAGCTGGAGCTGTATCGCCGGCTGTCGAAGGCGCGCACCGCAGGAGATGTGGCCGCGTTCCGCCAGGAGGTCACGGACCGCTTCGGCCCCATGCCCCTGCCCGTGCAGCGTCTCGCGGAAGTGGCCGAGCTGCGGCTGGCCGCGGAGGCCGCGGGCGTCGCGTCGATGTCGCGCGAGGAGGGCAACCTCGTGGTGCGATTCGGCGAGGGGATGTCGCGCGCGACCGCGATGCGCCTCCTGACCCCAGGTTCCCTGCCCGGCGTCCGCCACGCGGACGTGACCTTCGCCTCCAACCAGGTCCGCATCCGGCTGCCCAAGGACTCGCTCAAGGGCTGGCAGCTCACGCAGGCCGTCGTCGCCCGCCTCTCGACGGAGACGGAGCACGTCGACCCGGCGCTGCTCGCCTCGATGAAGCCGCTGCGCGAGCCGACGCCGCAGCGGCCCTCGCCATTTGGGCCGACCCACCGTCCGGGGTTCGACGAGCCGATCTGATCGCCTGGCGAGGCGGGCAGGGGACCTCCGGCACGCCGGCGAAGTTGAACGCGATCTCTTCCACCATCCCGTCCGCACCGAAGCCGCCGCTCCAGCTGTCCATGGCTGCGCCGGGACCCTGGAGCGCGAACGCGACCTGTTCGGGCGCGTCTCCGGGACCCGTGCGGAAGACGATGGCGCGGCCGCCGTTGGCGAAACAGCGAACGGCAGCGAACGCCAGGGCGGGCGGGAACGGCCCGTCCTGGTTGCTCCGAAGGCTGCCGCGCGCGCCGTTCACGAGCTCCTCGTAGCCGCGCGGGATCGGGGCATCGAGCGTGGATGTGCACGCGGCGACGAGGCTGACGAGCAGCGCGACGTGGCCGCGGCCACGGATCGGATGGATGGTTGACATGCCGGTCGGGACGGCTCGCGCGCCGGGGATGTGGTGCCGCGCGCCTGCTAGGCGAGCAGCTGGGCCGTCGTCGCGGCGAGCGCCGTGTCGAGCCGGTCGACCAGCCGGCCGACCTCTTCGACGGTGATGGTCAGCGGCGGCAGCAGCATCACCGAGTCGCCCGCGGCGCCTTCGATGATCCCTGCGCAGGGGTAGACGAGAAGACCGTTCGCCTTCGCCGCAAGGTCGAGGCGACGGGAGGCGCCGGTGGCGAGCGGGAACGGCTCGCGGCCCCCGGGCTGGACGAGCTCGATCCCGGCCTGGAGGCCCTTGCCCCGCACGTCGCCGACGATCGGGTGGCGCCGGAGCTGGTTGAGGCCATCGAAGAACACGCCCTCGACCTCGCCCACGTGCTCGACGATGCCCTCGCGGGTGTACGCATCCAGGACCGCGCTGCCGACGGCGCACGCGACCGGGTTTCCCGCGAAGGTGAAGTTGTGCTCGTAGCGGCCCGTCCCGGAGCGGATCGCATCGATCACCCGGTCGTGCGCGATCACCGCGGCGAGCGAGGCGTAGCCGCCCGAGAGCCCCTTGGCGACCATCATCACGTCCGGCGACGCGTTCCAGTGCTGGATCCCGAAATCGAGGCCGGTCCGGCCCAGGCCCGTGATCACCTCGTCCGCGATGAACAGGATCCCGTAGCGGTCGCAGATCTCGCGGATCGTCTCGTAGTAGCCGGGCGGCGGGGTCACGCCGGGCGCCGCGGCGCCGACGATCGGCTCGGCGATGAACGCGGCGACCGTCTCGGAGCCGACCTCCTCGATCACGTCGGCGAGCGCCCGTCCCGAGCACTCGTCGCACCAGGGTCCGTCCATCCCGTGGCGCTGGCAGCGGTAGATCCACGGCGCCGCGAGATGCGGCAGGTCGATCAGGTACGGCTCGAATGCCGCGCGCCGGGCGGCGTGAAACCCGACCGACAGGGCATTCAGGGTGTTGCCGTGAAAGCTCGGCCGTCGTCCGATGACCTTCCACCGCGATGGCTCCCCACGCGCGAGCCAGTACTGCCGCACAAGCTTGACCGTGGAGTCCAGGGCCTCCGAGCCACCGCTGCAGAAGAAGGCCCAGTTCAGGCCCTCCGGCGTGATCGCGGTCAGCTGCTGCGCCAGGCGCTCCTGCGGCTCGTTGCGGAAGCGCATCGAATGGGTGAACGAGATCTGGCGAGCCTGGTTGGCGGCGGCCTGGACCAGGTCCTCGCGGCCGTACCCGAGTGACATCACCCCGATGCCAGCCACGGCGTCGAGGTACTCGCGCCCGGCGTCGTCCCGGACGAAGACCCCGTCGCCCGAGACGAGGGTCAGGAAGTCGTTGTCGATCTGGGGATGGAGGGCGTGACCAGCTCGCTCGGCGATCGGTCGCTCGATGGGGTGCATCGTCCAGTAGCGTAGGCTGCCTCCATGGCGGACGGCGAGCTCGAATCGGAGGCGCCGAGGACCCTTCGGATCGAGCTGCAGGTCGACACCGAGGACGACGTTCCAGTGCTCCGCGGAGCCCTGATCGCGGCCCGAGCGACCGAGCTCGCGGAGATCCATCGGCGCGACCTCCGGCAGGCCGCCGGCTATGGCTCCGACGTGGCGCGTGAGGGCATGACCGCCGAGGTCCGCCACCACCAGCGGCGCCGCGCGTTGTTGGACCGCCTGATCGAGGCGATCCGGAAGGAGGAGCGATGACACAGCGAACCAACGAAGAGGCCGTTCGGTCGTACGCCGTGGCGCTCGCCTCCGGAAACCAGGACGAGCTCGCCTTGCTTCGGCATCGCGACTGGACAGCAGAGTGGCCCCAGTCCGGTGAGCGGGTGCGCGGTCATGCCAGGGCGCTCGAAGCCGACGCCGCCTATCCGGGCGGGCGGCCCTCGGTCCGGCCCGACCGGATGATCGGCAGCGAGGACCGTTGGGTGGTCACCCCGATCTACTCGCTGCAGCGGATCGTCGGCAGCGGCGACTCCTGGTGGGCGGATGGCACCGTTGCCTATCCGGACGGCTCCACGTGGCATCTCGCGATGCTGCTCGAGCTCCGCGATGGCCAGATTCTTCGAGAGACCTCGTATTTCGCGGAGCCATTCGAGGCGCCCGCATGGCGCCAGCCGTTCGCGGAACGCATCGGCGGCTGATCTCGCGCCGGCGTCGAGGCGCCGAACCCGCGTTCGCCCGATACTGCGCCGATGCCCAGCGACCCTGCCGCGACGTCGGCGCACGCCAGCCCCGCCTCGGTGGACGATGGCACGGGCCTGTGGTCGCCAAACCGTCGGGAGCTGACCCTCGGGCTCGTCCTCACGATCACCCTCGTTGCCGCCGAGGCGCTGGCCGTCTCCGCTGCGATGCCCATCGTCGCCAAGGAGCTCGGGGGAGCGGAGCAGTACGGGCTCGTCTTCTCGGCGTTCATGGTCGGGTCGCTGCTCGGGATCGTCATCGCCGGTGAGCTGATCGACCGCCGCGGCATCCGGTTCCCATTCCTCGTCGGGCTCAGCCTGTTCGCGGGCGGACTCCTCCTCGCGGGCCTCGCGCCGACGATGGAGGTCCTCGTCGGTTCGCGATTCATCCAGGGCATCGGCGGGGGCGCGATCCCGCCGGTGGCGTATGTCGCGATCGGGCGCAGCCTGCCCGAGCGATTGCGGCCCGCGATGTTCGCGATGCTCTCCACCGCGTGGATCCTGCCGGGTGTGTTCGGGCCGGCCGTCGGTGGCGCGGTCGCGGAGTTCCTCCATTGGCGGCTCGTGTTCCTGGGGCTGCTGCCGCTCGTCGCGCTCTCGGGCTGGATGTCATTCGACGCGCTGCGAAAGATCGCGCCGGCCCCACCCGGCGCAACATCCCGCTCGTCGAGCGCGCGACTGCGAGACGCTCTGCTCGTCGCTGCCGGCGTCCTCCTGATCACCGGTGGCCTGTCGTCGACCGATCCCCTCCTGCTGGCCCTCCTTGGCCTCTCCGGCGTCGGCCTGACCCTCTTCGCGTTCCATCGGCTCGTGCCGGCAGGCACCCTGCGGGCCAGCCGTGGCTACCCCACTGCCGTGCTCCTGCGCGGGTTCATGACCTTCGTCTTCTTCGTGTTCGACCCGTACATCCCGCTCCTGATGACCGACGTCCGGGGCTGGACGCCGACCCTGGCCGGGATCGCCCTGACCGCCGCGACGGTGTCCTGGACGATGGGCTCGTGGACCCAGGCGCGGCTCGCCCGGAGGATTCCGAACGAGCGGTTTGCGCTGCTGGGCTTTGCCGTCGTGGGTTTCGGCACGGCGATGGTGATGACCGTGCTGCTCCCCCAGGTCCCGGCGTGGGTCATCATCCCGACCTTCGCCTTGGCGGGCTACGGCATGGGCCTCGGGTATGCCCAGTACGCCTTGATCGTCCTGCGCGACGTGCCGCCTCCCCAGCAGGGGGCGGTCACCTCGGGGCTCACCCTCTCGGACACCCTCGGCGCGACCCTCGGGGCCAGCATCGGAGCGGCGCTCGTGGCCACCTCCGTCCGGCTGACCGCCGGCCCCGCGACGGGCATCGGCGCGGCCATGGGCCTGTCCGTCCTCGTCGCCGCGGCCGGTTTCCTGCTCGCGCCACGGCTCGCGTCCCGCGTTCCGCGAATGCCCGTCCCGGCGGGCGCGACCGAGGGCGTGCGGTAGACTCCGGAGCCATCCGTCGGCCGGCGTCGCCGTCACGCGACCATCTACAGGAGGCCCCAGACCTCATGTCCGCCGAGGAGCTTCGGTCGAAGATCCGCGAGGTCCCGGACTTTCCCAAGCCGGGCATCCTGTTCTACGACATCACCACGCTGCTCAAGGACGCCACCGCGTATCGCGAAGCGATCCGGATGATGCTCGAGCCCTACCGCGGCGAGCAGATCGACATCGTGGTCGGCATGGAGTCGCGCGGCTTCATCTTCAGCGCCCCGATGGCCTATGAGCTGGGCTCGGGGCTCGTCCCGGTCCGCAAGCTCGGCAAGCTGCCGGCGGAGACGCTCTCGGTCGAGTACGCCCTCGAGTACGGCTCCAACACCCTCGAAATCCACCGCGACGCGATCCAGCCGGGGCAGAAGGTCCTGATCGTGGATGACCTGCTCGCGACCGGCGGCACGGTCCAGGGCACGATCGAGCTGGTCGAGCGGCTCAAGGGCGAGGTCGTCGGGCTGGGGTTCCTGGTCGAGCTCGAGTTCCTGAACGGTCGCGATCGGCTCGGCGGACGCCGCGTCACGAGCGTCATCCGGTACTGATCGACCCGAGGGCGGTCCAGCGATGACGAACGAGCTCGAGACGACCGAAGGTCGCGAGGCGCTCGCGGCCACGACACTCGACGCTCCCGCGCCCGACGCTCCCGCCACCGAGTCTCCCGCCCCGATCGAGGCACCCGCGGACCCCAGCCGCAGGCTGTTCTTCCGGCGGTTCGCGGGCGAGGTCGTCACCAGTGCCGCGACCGTCGTCGGGGCGGTCTCGGAGCTGCGCGACAGATCCGCTGCGGAAGCCGCGAGCCTCTTCGGCGACCGCGGCACGGCGATCCTCGGCGGCGCGTCGCCCACCGCGGGCCCTGCCGCGGCGCCCGGCAGCGCCGGCGAGGCGTCGCCACCGGAGCCCGCGTCGGCCGGGGCGCCGTCCGGCTTCCGCACGCCCTTCCGGTTCGAATCCGACAACGTCCTCCTCGTGATCGACCAGCGCAAGCTCCCCGACCAGCTGGTGGAGATGCCGGTCCGGACCTCCTCGGACGCGGCCAACGCGATCCGATTGATGGTCGTCCGGGGCGCGCCCGCCATCGGCCAGGTGGCTGCGATCGGGCTCGCGCTGACGGCCCGGATCGCCGAGAAGTCCAACCCGCATGCCCGCCGGGCGATCCTCCAGGGCGCGGTGCAGACGCTGCGGAACGCGCGACCGACCGCGGTCAACCTCGGCTGGGCGGTCGATCGGTTGATGGCGCGCTACCACGAGATCGGTGACCTCTCCGAGGAAGGCCACCTGATCGCGCAGGCCATGAACGACGAGGCGATGGCCATTGTCGCGGAGGCGACCGACGATCACGGCCGTCTGGCCGAGGCGGGCCAGGAGATCCTGCCGCCCACGCCGGATCGTCCGCTCCGCGTGCTGACCCACTGCAACACCGGCCCACTCGCGTGCGGCCAGTTCGGGACGGCCCTCGGGATCATCCAGGCAGCGCACGCCCACGAGCGGCCACTGCACGTCTGGGTGGACGAGACCCGGCCCTACCTCCAGGGCGCCCGTCTCACCGCGTGGGAGCTGCGCCAGGCCGGCGTCGATCACACCCTGATTCCGGACATGGCCGCGGGGCCGCTCATGAGCCGCGGCGAGGTCGACGTGATCATCGTCGGGGCGGACCGGATCGCGGCCAACGGCGACACCGCCAACAAGCTCGGGACGTACACCCTCGCGGTCCTGGCGGCGCGTCACGGCGTGCCCTTCGTCGTCGCTGCGCCGATGTCGTCGGTGGACCTGGGGACGCCTGATGGCGAGGGCATCCCGATCGAGGACCGGCCCGCCATCGAGGTCACCGAGATCCGCGGGCAGCACATCGCGCCCGAGGGGACGGCGGTCATGAACCCCTCCTTCGACGTCACCCCGAATGACCTGGTCACCGCGATCGTGACCGAGGAGGGCGTCCTCCGGGCGCCGTTCACCGAGTCGCTCCGCGAGGCGATGGACCGCCGCGACGCCCGGCGCGCCGCCGACAAGCCCTATGCCCTGGGGCCGGCGGCACCCGTCGGGTCGGCGTTCTGATGGCGGCCGTCACGCTCGATCGCGCCGGGACACGGCTGGTGGTCGAGGCCACCACGGACCGCGAGCTGATCCGGGGATTCCTCGAGCGGGACCGGATCTACGCGGCCTATGCCCTCGCCGACCTCGAGGACCACGTGACGGGGCGGGCTCGCTGGGGGATCGCCCGGTCCGGTGACGAGGTCGTCAGCCTCGTCCTCGAATACGGTGGGCCGTCGCCGCAGCCCCTGTTCATCGCCGGGCGAGACGAGGGCATCGACGCGATCCTGCGCGACGTCATCAAGCCGTCCGTGGCGTACGTCGCCTGCCTGCCGGCGAACCAGCGCGCCGTCGAGGCCCGCTATCGGCTGGAGCCCGGGCCCCAGATGGTCCGGATGTGGGTGGATCGGGCATCGTTCCGGCCAGCTGAGGATCCCGGCGTGGAGCCGCTGAGCTCCACCGACGCGGGCGAGCTCAATCGCCTGTACCGGCTTGGCTTCGGCAGCTGGATCCCACCGCAGGCGGTCAACGAGGGGATCTACCGCGGAATCCGGGTGAATGACCGGCTCGTCGCGGCGGCCGGGACGCACGTCATCGGGCGCCAATCCAGGATCGCGGTCGTCGGAAACGTCCTCACCCAGCCGGAGTTCCGGGGCCGGGGCTATGCCCAGGCGACGACCGCCGCGGTCACGGCCCAACTCCTCGAGTTCTGCGACCATGTCGTCCTCAACGTCCGCTCGGACAATCCGCCGGCGCTCAATGCCTATCGGCGGCTGGGGTACACCGAGCACGTGCGATTCGAGGAGCGACTTGCGCACCGGATCGGCTCGTTGTGGGCCGACATCGCGTCCGCGCTCCGGCGGTTCGCGCGCCAGAGGGAGACCGAGCGTCGATGACCGTTACCAGCGACACCGGCACGGGCGCCACGGCGCCCGCTCACGACGTCACCGATCTCGGCCTCGCGGCCGAGGGCGTTCGGCGCATCGAATGGGCAGAGCGCGAGATGCCCGTGCTCCGCACGATCCGCGAGCGATTCACGCAGGAGCGGCCGCTCGCGGGGCTCCGGATCGGGGCCTGCCTGCATGTCACCACCGAGACCGCCAACCTGATGCGGACCCTCCAGGCGGGCGGGGCCGAGGTGGCGCTCGCGGCGTCCAACCCCCTCTCCACCCAGGATGACGTCGCCGCCGCGCTCGTCACCAGCTATGGCATCGCGACATACGCCCGCCGGGGCGAGGATCGCGACTCCTACTACCGCCACCTCAACGCCGTGGCGGATTCCCACCCGACGCTGACGATGGACGACGGCTGCGACCTCGTCTCGCTGCTCCACCAGGACCGCGCCGACCAGGTGAAGGAAGTCCTCGCGGGTACCGAGGAGACGACGACCGGCGTGATCCGCCTCAGGGCGATGGCCGCCGACGCGGCCCTCGGCTATCCCGTGATCGCGGTCAACGAGGCCCAGACCAAGCATCTGTTCGACAACCGCTACGGGACGGGCCAGTCGACGATCGACGGGATCCTTCGGGCGACGAACATCCTCCTCGCTGGTCGCAACGTGGTCGTCGCCGGCTACGGCTGGGTCGGCAAGGGGATCGCGTCACGGATGGACGGGATGGGCGCCCACGTGGCGGTCATCGAGGTCGATCCCGTGCGCGCGCTCGAGGCGCTCATGGACGGGTACCGCGTGATGACGGTCGGCGAGGCGGCGCCCTGGGGCCAGCTGTTCGTCACCGCGACCGGCAACGTCAACGTGTTCCGGCGCGAGCACTTCGCCGCGATGCAGGAAGGCGCCGTCATGGCCAACTCCGGCCATTTCGACGCCGAGCTGGACCTCAAGGCGCTGCGTGAGATGGCCGAGGGCCACGTTCGCGATGCCCGCGAGAACGTCCAGGAGTTCGACATCGGCGGCAAGAAGATCAACCTCGTCGCCGAGGGCCGGCTCGTGAACCTCGGGGCGGCCGAGGGACATCCGGCGGCGGTCATGGACATGAGCTTCGCGAACCAGGCGCTGTCGGCCGAGTACGTCGTCCAGCACCATGCCGAGCTGACGCCGCAGGTCTACGTGGTGCCCGAGGCCATCGACGCCGAGGTCGCCCGCCTCAAGCTCGCCGCCCTCGGGATCACCCTCGACGAGATGACCGCCGAGCAGAAGGAGTACGTCTCCTCGTGGCAGCACGGCACGTGAGCGCGGCCGCGTCGGAGAGCCTCCTCGGGTGAGCGACCAGCGAATCGCTCCATACGGGGCGTGGGAGTCGCCCTTCGCGATCGATCTGCTGGCCCGCGGAGCCGTCACGTTCGGCGAGATCGGCGCCGCCGGCGGTCGGCGCTGGTGGCTCGAGGGTCGCGCCGAGGAGGGCGGCCGCCAGGTCCTCGTCCGGCGCGAAACGGACGGGACGCTGACCCGCCTCACACCAGAGGGGTTCAACGCCCGCTGCCGCGTGCACGAGTACGGCGGCGGGGCATACGTCCTCGACGGTGACGTCGTTGTCGTGTCGGACTTCGCGACCGGCCGCCTGCTCCGGATCGCGGCCGATGGCGGGCTGGAGCCGCTGACGCCGCCGGATCGCGCGTGGCGGTACGCGGACATGAGTCTCGACCGGGCACGCAACCGGCTGCTCGCGATCCGCGAGGACCACCAACCCGAGACGCTCGCCCGCCATGGCGAGGCCGAGAACGCGGTCGTCGCGATCAACCTCGCCGATGGCGCCGTCACGGTGCTCGCCGAAGGGTCCGACTTCTTCTCGTCGCCGCGCCTGTCGCCGGACGGATCGCAGCTGGAGTGGCTGCGCTGGGACCACCCGAACCTCCCGTGGGACGGGACGGAGCTTGTCGTCGCGGACGTCGACGCCGGCGGCCGTCCAACCTCCGAAC
>DATLDP010000125.1:0-7386 GCA_035525825.1 Candidatus Limnocylindria bacterium | reverse complement strand
CGGCACGCCATCGAACGGGCGTTCGATGACCCGAACCGCTCCCGGACGATGCGGGCCCACATCCGGCGCGCCGCCCGGAACTTGGCGACCTCCTCGAACAGCTCCGACCAGGCCGCGAAGAAGAAGCTGAGGCGGGGCGCGAAGTCGTCGATCGCCATCCCCCTGGCCATCGCGGCCTCGCAGTAGGCGATCGCGTCGGCGAGCGTGAAGGCGAGCTCCTGCGCCGCGGTCGCTCCCGCCTCGCGCATGTGGTAGCCCGAGATCGAGATCGTGTTCCACTTCGGCAGCTCGCGGGCGCCGAACTCGAAGACGTCGGTCACGAGGCGCATTGACGGTCCCGGCGGGTAGATCCACGTCCCGCGGGCGATGTACTCCTTCAGGATGTCGTTCTGGACCGTCCCGGAAACCTTCGAGCGCTCGACGCCCTGCTTCTCCGCCGCCGCGACGTACAGGGCCACGAGCGTTGCGGCCGTCGCGTTGATGGTCATCGAGGTCGAGACCTCGCCGAGCGGGATCCCGTCGACGAGGGTCTCCATGTCGGCCAGGCTGGAGATCGGGACGCCCACTCGCCCCACCTCCCCCTCCGCCTCGGGCGCGTCGGAGTCGTAGCCCATCTGCGTCGGGAGGTCGAAGGCGACCGAGAGGCCCGTCTGGCCCTGCTCCAGGAGGTAGCGGAAGCGCTGGTTGGTCTCGCGGGCGGTCGAGAAGCCGGCGTACTGGCGCATCGTCCAGAGGCGGCTGCGGTACATCGTTGCCTGGACGCCGCGCGTGAACGGCGCCTCCCCCGGCCGCCCGAGGTCGCGGTCCTCGTCGATGCCGGCCGTGTCCGCCGGGGTGTAGAGGTCGCGAACCGCGAGGCCGGAGGACGTCTCGAAGGCGTCGGGGCGCTCGGGCGCGGCCTCGACGGCCTTCTTCCGGGTCGTGGCGCGCCAGCGGTCGCGACCGGGATCCTCGCTCACTCGACCACCAGCAGGAGGTCCCCTCGCTCGACGGTCTGCCCCGGCACGACGGCGATCCGCGCGACCGTACCGCCTCGGGTGGCCCTGAGCTCGTTCTGCATCTTCATCGCCTCGACGACGAGCAACCGTTCGCCGGACTCGACCGCGTCGCCGATCGCGACGTCAACCGACACCACGCGTCCCGGGATGATCGCACGGAGCTCCAGCGGGCCGCCGCTCGTGCCGGCTGCCCGCTCGCTCGTCGCCCGCTCGCGGAGCCGCGCCCGGGCATCGTCCTCGACGTCCACCTCGAAGCGCCAGCCGTCGACGACCACCTCCAGTCGATCGATGCCAAGGGACCTCCTCGCGGCGCTCGGGATCGCCGTGATGAGGACGTCGTGGACCTTGCCGTCGTCGACGATCAGGCGGCCGCGCCCCGACTCGAGGCCCTCCAGACGACCCCTCGCCCCGGTGCTGGTGTCCTCCCCGAGCTCGCCAGCCGCCGATTCGACGCTCGCAGGAAGGGTGCCGACGACCGTGGCCCGCACCCCGGAGCCGGATCCGTTCACGCGGGCCATCGGTCGACCCCGTCGCTCAGTGCCGCGTCCGACCAGCCGCCGGGCTCGCCTCCCCGGCCCGCTCCGCGCTGCTGCCGGACCTCCTGGGCACTGGCTCCGGCTCCGACTCCGGCTCCGAACGCCAGCGCGGCGGCGGCCCGCGCGAGACCGGCGGCCCTACCCCACTCGGCGGCGCCGTCCCAGTGCTGCGCCACCCAGCCGGTTGACAGCTCGGCGGCCCGGAACCCGGCGTGAGCCGCCACGAAGCGGTGGAACGGGAGGGTGGTCTGGATCCCGCCGATCTCGGTCTCGCGAAGCGCCCGGCCGAGCCGGTCAATCGCGGCATCCCGGTCCCCCGCGTGGACCATGACCTTGGCGATCAGGTTGTCGTATTCGGGCGGGACGCGGTCCCCAGCTTCCATCGCGGTATCCACGCGGACCCCCGGACCCGAGGCCATTCGCCACCTCGCGACCCGGCCGGGCATCGGTGCGAACGCCGCCCCGGGGTCCTCGGCGGCGATCCTGACCTCGATGGCGTGCCCTACGGGGTCGCCGGCGCGTTCCGCGGCAGCGACGGCCGCCTCGGAGAGGGGCATGCCGGCGGCGAGCAGGAGCTGCTCCCGAACGATGTCGAGGCCGGTGACGAGCTCGGTCACGCCATGCTCGACCTGGAGGCGGGTGTTGACCTCGAGGAAGTGGAGCCCACCCTGCTCATCCCGGAGGAACTCGGCGGTGGCTGCGTTGGTGAGGCCGGCTGCGCTTGCCACCGCCACGGCGAGCCCGTGCAGCTCACGGCGCGCGTCGCTGGAGAGGCCCGGGGCAGGGGCTTCCTCCACGAGCTTCTGGTGGCGTCGCTGGATCGAGCAGTCCCGCTCCCCGAGCGCGATCACGCGGCCAGTCGCGTCACCCAGCAGCTGGACTTCGATGTGCCGCGCGGGAGTGATCTCTCGCTCGAGGTACACCCGGCCGTCGCCGAAGGCGGCGACGGCCTCATGCGACCCGTCCAGCAGGGCCACGGGGAGGTCCTCGGCGCGGGCGACCCGCCGCATGCCTCGTCCTCCCCCGCCTGCCGCGGCCTTGACCAGGAGCGGGTAGCCGATTCGATTGGCTTGTTCGACGATCGGCCCGAGCTGATCCGGCCGGTCGATGGCAGCGGGCTCGAGGGTCCCGGGCACCGCGGGAACGCCGGCGTCCAGCGCGAGCCGACGAGCATGGAGCTTGTCCCCGAGCGCCTCGATCGCGTCGGGATCCGGACCAACGAACCGCATCCCGGCCGCAATCACCGCGCGGGCGAAGCCCGCTCGCTCGGCGAGGAACCCGTACCCGGGATGCACCGCGCCTGCGCCGCTGGCGAGGCCCGCGGCGACGATGGCGTCGATGTCCAGGTAACTCTCGGCGGGATTGGCCGGGCCCAGTCGAATCGCTCGGTCCGCCGCCCGGACGTGGCCGGCGCCGGCATCCGCGTCGCTGTACACCGCGATCGCCTCGAGCCCCATCTCGTGGCAGGCCCGAATGATGCGGACCGCGATCTCGCCGCGGTTCGCGACGAGGACGCGCCCGAATGGCAGGCTCTCCCCTCCCTCGTCTTTGCGCAAAGACACGGCTAGCCCCACGCCGTCAGAGCGGGATGTTCCCGTGCTTCTTCCGGGGGTTGGTATCGCGCTTCGTCGCCAGCGCCTCCAGCCCGGCGATGAGCCGAGGTCGTGTTTCCGACGGCTTGATCACGTCGTCAACGTAGCCGCGGCCGGCGGCGACGTACGGGTTGGCGAAACGCGACTCGTAGTCGGCGACGAGTCGGGCGCGCTCGGCCTCGGGATCGTCGGCGCGGGCGATCGTGTCCTTGAAGATGATCGGCACGGCGCCGGCCGGGCCCATCACCGCAATCTCTGCCGTCGGCCACGCGAGGTTGAGGTCGCCACGGATGTGCTTGCTGCTCATGACGTCGTAGGCCCCGCCGTAGGCCTTCCGCGTGATGACGGTCAGCTTCGGCACCGTCGCCTCGCAATACGCGTACAGGAGCTTGGCGCCGTGCCGGATGATCCCGCCGTGCTCCTGGCCGACCCCCGGCAGGAATCCCGGAACGTCCACAAGGGTGACGAGCGGCACGTTGAACGCATCACACGTCCGCACGAAACGCGCGGCCTTGACGGACGCGTCGATGTCCAGCGCACCGGCGAGGACCGCGGGCTGTTGCGCGACGATGCCGACGGGCCGGCCCCCCAGTCGCGCAAATCCACAGATGATGTTCTGCGCCCAGCCCGGCTGGATCTCGAGCCAGGAGTCCGCATCGATCACCGAGCCGATGACCCGGTGCATATCGTACGGCGCCGACGCGTCATCGGGCACGACGCTGTCGAGCTCGACGTCCATGCGATCCGCCGGATCCGATCCGCTCGATATCGGCGGGCGCTCGAGGTTGTTCGATGGCAGGTACCCGAGGAGCTGTCGCGCCACCGCCAGCGCACTGGCCTCGTCCGGGGACGCGATGTGGGCAACGCCGCTCCGCGTCGTGTGCGTCTCAGCCCCGCCGAGAAACTCGGCATCCACCTCTTCGTGCGTCACGGTCCGGACGACATTCGGGCCCGTCACGAACATGTAGCTGGTTCCTTCGGCCATCACCGTGAAATCGGTCATCGCCGGGGAGTACACCGCGCCGCCCGCACACGGCCCGAGGACGACCGAGATCTGCGGGACCACGCCTGAAGCCATCACATTGCGGAGGAAGATCTCGGCGTAGCCACCGAGCGACGCCACGCCTTCCTGGATTCGCGCGCCGCCGGAATCATTCAGCCCGACGACCGGCGCGCCGACCTTGAGCGCGAGGTCCATCACCTTGCAGATCTTTTCGGCGTAGGCCTCCGAGAGTGAGCCGCCGAAGACCGTGAAGTCCTGGCTGAAGACGTACACAAGCCGGCCGTCGATCCGGCCATGTCCGGTGACGACGCCGTCACCCAGGGGATGGTTGTCGACGATCCCGAATTCCGTCGCGCGATGGACGACGTATCGGTCGAGCTCGACGAATGTTCCGGCGTCGAGCAGCAGCTCCAGACGCTCGCGCGCCGTCAGCTTGCCCATCGCGTGCTGTTTGTCGACGCGTGCGACTCCGCCACCCTGCAGAGATTCTTCGCGCATCGTGTCGAGTCGGGCGAGTCGCTCGTCGTTGGTAGGCACGTGCGAAATGTCTCCGTGTGTCTTTGCGCAAGGACAGCGCAGGAAATGCCTCGATGGCATGATAGGCCCGCCCAAGTCCTCACCAACGGTGCCACACCCACGTCCGCGGCCTGAGATAACTATCCACACTTCGGTGCACAACTCGGACATCCTGTGGATAACTCGACGGCCCCGTTCCGACCTCGCTGCGCTACGATCGACCTCGGCGACCGGGCCTGCGCCACGGCCCGCTCCGCTGTCGCAGCGCCCCGACTGCACGACCGCCATCGCGAGGGAACGAGGTGAGGCCCGGTGATGAATGTGATTGCGATTGCCAACCAGAAGGGTGGCGTCGGCAAGACCACCACGGCGATCAACCTCGCTGGCGCGCTGGCGGAGGACGGCCTGCGCATCCTCTGCATCGACATGGATCCCCAGGCGAATCTCACGGCGGGCCTGGGCATCAACCTCAACACGGTCGAGATCTCGATGGCGGATGTCCTCGTGGGTCGATCCACGATCGACGAGATCATCAGGTCCACGGAGACCGAGGGCATCGACGTCGCGCCGGCGCACATCGACCTCGCTGCCACCGAAGGTGAGCTGTTCACGATGCTCGGTCGGGAGTCGCTCCTGCGCGACTCGCTCGATAACAAGCTCCGGAAGCGCTACGACTACGCGCTGATCGACTGCCCGCCAAACCTCGGTCTCCTGACCGTCAACGGGCTGGTCGCCGCGGACGGCGTGATCATCCCGGTGCAGACCCAGTACTACGCAATGAAGGGCCTCACGAACCTGGTGAAGGTCATCAACACGATCCGGCTGAAGCTCAACCGGCGGCTGAAAATCCTCGGCCTCCTGCCCACGTTCTTCGACGGCCGGACCAACCTCGCCAAGGACATGCTCGATGAGCTGCGGGTAGTCGGCGACCACCACGTCTTCACCGCGATCATCCGAAACACGGTGAAGCTCGGGGAAGCGCCCCTCGTCGGTCGTCCCATCACGGCATACGCCGGTTCGTCGGACGCAGCCCGCACGTATCGCGAGCTTGCGCGGGAGGTTGTCGACCTTGGCCAGAACTGACTTCCGCGCCGCCGCGGCGCGGCGCCTCTCAGAGGAGCGCGAGCTTTCCCCCGCTATCGTCAGCCTCCTGTCCAATGACCGGCAGGGTCGCGCCCGCGGCGGCGTCCGCAACATCGACGTCGATCGGATCACCGCGAACCCCGAGCAGCCTCGGGTGGTCTTCGACGAAACGACCCTCGAGGAGCTCGCGGCCTCCATCCGGGAGCATGGCGTCCTGCAGCCGATCCTCGTCCGGCCGCTGGATGACGGCGAGTTCCAGCTCATCGCGGGCGAGCGCCGATGGCGCGCGTCGAAGGCTGCGGGGCTTGGCACCATCCCGGCCCTGGTCGAAGAGATCGACGACGACACCGCCCTGGAGATCTCGATCATCGAGAACCTCCAGCGAGAAGACCTCACGCCGCTCGATGAAGCTGCCATGTACGACCGGATGGTTCGCGACCATGGCTACTCCGTCCGTCGCCTCGCGCAGAAACTGGGCAAGGACAAGGGGTATCTGGAGAATCGCCTCCGCCTGGCCGACGCGCCTGCCGAGGTTCGCGAGCTGGTGTCCTTGCGCAAAGACACGCTGTCGCACGCCTATGAGCTGATGAAGGTCGAGGACCCCAAGAAGCGGAGGCGCCTGGCCGCCCAGGTCGCCCGTGGCGAGCTCACCCTCATCAAGCTGCGGGACAAGATCGAGGGCCGGCCGAGTCGCTCAGGCCCAGCCGAATCCGAGGTCGCGGATCAAGGCGATGTTGACAGTGACGAGACCCGGGAGGAGGCAGAAGCCGCCTGGACCGGCAAGCGCCGCGAGCTGTCCGCCGAGAGCCTCCGCGACGACTCGCTCGTCGCGGCCAAGCAGCAGCTGTCCGAGGCCGTTGAGGCGTTCATGGACGTGCTCCGCGCGCCGGATGTCGTCAGCGGCATCGGTCCCGTCGATCGACAGAACCTCGCGAAGTACCTGACCATCGCCAAGCTCCGCCTCGAGAACGCCATTGCCGTGGTGCGAAGCGAAGGGAGCTGACCCGCGCCAGGTGGGGACCCCAGCTTAGGAGCGCCGATCCCATTCCGCCATGGGCCGATGAGCGGACAGCAAAGAGCCTCGCCGGGCGAACCCAGCGAGGCTCTTGGATTCTCGGGTCAGAGGCGACTCAGTCGTCCGCGCCGGTCTTGCCCTTGGCCTTGTCCTTGCCCTTGACCTTCGCGGCGTCCGGGCCGTGGCCCTTGCCGGCGTGGGCCCAGCTCGAGACCCACGCGCCCTTGTTCTTGAACTCCTCGGGCCACTCCGTCTGGTGGGCTGCCCAGCAGACGACGGAGCCGTGGTTCATCGCCGCGAGCTCCTCCTCGGTCAGCAGCGTGGGATCGGTGGCGCAGTTCGTGCCGTCCTCGGCCGACTCTTCCTCCGACACCTCGTCGCCTTCTTCGGTCGTCTCTTCTTCCTCGCCCGCCGTCTCGTCGACGGTCTCGTCGACGCCCTCGTCTACGTCCTCGTCGCCGGCCTCGTCGGTCGAGTCCTCGGCGCCCTGGACCGGGACGGTCTTCCCGGCGTGCTGCGCGGCGTTGGTTCGGCCCCAGGCGCCGCTGGACTGCGGCTGCGCGCCGAAGGCGAGGCCCGCTGAAAGTGCGAGCGCGATGAGTGCGATGGTGAGCGACTTCAGGCGGTGAACGATCTTCATGCT
>DATLDP010000124.1:0-7084 GCA_035525825.1 Candidatus Limnocylindria bacterium | reverse complement strand
ATCGTCCAGCTTCGCCCCGATCTCGACCGTCGGCAACGGCGGATCCATGACCTCGCCGACCGTCCGCTCGACCACCGTCGGGTCGCGATACGCCCGATCGAGCAGGCCCTTCTCGCTGACGGACCCGACGATGCCCTCGATGGCGTCGTCGTCCGGCCGCTCCGAGACCGGCAGCTGGCTGATCCCGTAGAGCTGCAGGAGGTCGATCGCCGCCCCGACGCGATCAGTGGTCCGGGCGATGACCACCGAGGGCCGCTCCGCGCCGGGCTGGCGGGCCCGAAGAACCTCCTCGATCCGGACAACGGCGCCGGTCGTCGTGAGCAGGCCGTTCGCCCGCATCCACTCGTCGTTGTAGAGCTTGGAGAGATAGTTCCGGCCGCCATCCGGGAAGATCACGACCAGCACCCGGTCCTTCGCGCCCGCGCCCTCCTCCTTCATGATCCGGCGCGCCTCGTCGAGGGCCGCGACCATGGCCGTGCCGCACGACTCGCCGGCGAGGATCCCCTCCTCGCGGGTGATCCGGCGGGCCATCGCGAACGCGTCGCGATCGGAGACCCGGACCCAGCGATCCACGACGGCGGCGTCGTAGGTGCCGGGGAAGAAATCCTCGCCCACGCCCTCCGTCAGATACGGGCGCGCGGTGTCGCCCGAGAGCACGGAACCCTCCGGGTCCGCCCCGACGATCACGACATCCGCCTTCCGGGCCTTGAGGTACCGCCCGGTCCCCGTAACGGTCCCGCCGGTCCCCACGCTGGCCACGAAATGCGTGATCCCGCCCTCGGTCTGGTCCCAGATCTCCGGGCCGGTGGTCGCCTCGTGGGCCGTGGGGTTCTCCTGGTTCCAGTACTGGTCCGGCTTGAACGCGCCGGGGATGTCACGGGCGAGGCGGGCCGCGACGGAGTAGTAGCTCTCCGGCGACTCCGGCTCGACGTTCGTCGGGCAGAGCACGACCTCGGCGCCGTAGGCCCGGAGCAGGGACTGCTTCTCGACCGACTGCTTGTCTGCCATGACGAAGATGCAGCGATACCCCTTCAGCGCCGCGGCGATCGCCAGGCCGTGGCCGGTGTTGCCGGACGTCGGCTCGATGATCGTGCCGCCGGGCTTCAGGAGCCCCTCCCGCTCGGCCGCCTCGATCATCGGCAGGCCGATGCGGTCCTTCACCGAGCCGCCCGGGTTCATCGTCTCGAGCTTGGCGAGGATCAGCGGCTGGGCGTCCAGCGGCCCGAGATCACGCGCGGGGATGCGGGTGAGGCGCACCAGCGGGGTGTCGCCGACCAGGTCGAGGATGGATTCCGCGTAGCGCATGCGCCCGGAGGATATCGGTCCGGCGGCTTGCGCAGCGATCCCCTGCGGTTCGATGGTCGCGGCGGGCGTCGTGCTGGTCACTCACAGCCCGAAGTACCTGCAGCCCGCGGCCATCCAGATCGTGCCGCCGCTCGTCGCATCCTGGGGCAGGTACTCCTGGGCTGATCGCCGGCACGGGCATGCCTGCGAGGTGGTGGCCCCAAACATTTATGGTGCCGCGCGTACACGACGGAGTAGATTGGGTCGCGAGGGGCCGGCGCTGAGCCCGGATTTCGCGGTACGGGCGACGACCCCGAGGTGCTCGACATGGTGAAAAAGGATCGCGGCCGGCCCGTAACAGCCGCCGCGCGACCTGTCGCTTCGGGCCCGGGCACGCCAATCGACGACCAGGCGCTGGCCGATCGGGACCAGTCGGCAGCCGACGCCGATCAAACTTCCTCCGACACCGATCAGCGGTCGTCCGAGACCGACCAGGACAGTGCCGACCACGACCAGCAGGCGTCCGATTCGGACCAGGCGACGGCCGACCGCGATCGGGCAGCCAATCACGACGCGACGCCGGTCGAGGAGAAGGCGTATGACAGCTCGCGGGCCGATCGCGAAGACGCGACCGTTGACCGGATCGGCAGCCAGGCGCGGCGACAGGGAACCGCTCGTGAGCGAGATGCGGCGGGGACGAGCCGAGATCAAGGCGCAGGGCTCCGCGACGAAGGATCTCGCAGCCGAGATGCCCAAGCGACAGACGCCGCGGCACCCTCGAGCGCCCGCAGGGCCGAATTGATGCGCGAGCTCGCGGCAGTCCGCGCGCAGGCGTCCGCAGATCGGGAGCGAGCGGCGAAGGATCGGGCCCGCGCCGCGGCAGACCGGGAGCTGGCCGCTCGAGAACGGGCTCGGCTCGAAGCAGCGTTGGAGATCGCCCACCTCGATGAGCTGACCGGCGCATATCGACGAGACGTGGGCCGCCTGACTCTGTCCCATGAGATCGACCGTGCGCGCCGTGGCGACGGCCGATTCGTCGTGGCGTTCGCCGACGTGGATGACCTCAAGACGGTGAACGATCGGGAGGGCCACGCGGCCGGCGATCTTGTCCTGCAAGGCGTGGTGGCCGCGATGCGGGCACGGCTCCGCTCGTTCGACCCGATCATCCGCTACGGCGGTGACGAATTCGTGTGCGGGCTGGGCGGAACCGACCTCGCCGAAGCGACGCGGCGGTTCGACGCCATCAGCCTTGCCGTCAACGACGACGTGGGCGTCGGCCTCAGCGTCGGGCTGGCGGAGCTGGCGGAGGGCGACAGCATCGACGCCCTGACGCAGCGTGCGGACGCGGCGATGTTCGAGGTGAAGGCCTCGCGCGGGAACCTCCACTAGGGGCCGCCGGGGCAGACCCGGACCAGGCGGGCAGCGACGCGCTAGCGGCCGGCCTCATGCTCGAGCGGGCCCGGGCCCAGCAGCAGCCACGTCAGGCGCCTGCGAAGGCGCCTTGGGTGAGCGGGTGGATCAATGGTCGAGGGGTGGAGCGCCTCGACGACGGGTCGGATCCGGGCGGCCAGCGCTTCGCTGGCCCGCTTCGCGAGGTCGAGCTCGGCTCGGGAATCCCGTGGCGGGAGCACGCCATCCCAGCTCTGGCCGAGGAGGTCGGCGACGCTGGTGGGCGGCAGGAGCCGGGAGGCCATGCGGTGGCCGATGTACAGCTCCTCCGTGCCGGCGATCGCGAGCGGCACGATGGTCGCGCCGGTCCGAAGGGCGATCAGCGCCGCGCCGGGACGGAATGGTCCCAGCTTGCCGGGCGGCCCGTTGACCGTGCCCTCGGGCATCTGGACGAAGACCGCGCCCGCTTCGATCACCGCTCGCGCCGAGCGGACGTGGCCCTCCACGCCCAGCCCGCCGCGCCACACCGGGAGCAGCCCGCCGAGCCGGTGGATGAGCACCTCTCGCCAGCGTGCCGTGAACGTGGACGGCCCGCTGCCTAGGAACCAGCAGCGCGGCTCCAGCGGAACGGCGTGGACCGCCACGAATGGATCCATCCAGCCGCGATGGGCGCCCGCGATCAGGAGGTAGCCGCCGGCCGGGAGGTGCTCCTGGCCGGAGGTGTCGATGCGGAATCGCAGCAGCCCGAACAGCACGAACCGGGCGAGGAGCCGAACGAGGCGGTACAGGAGCGTGGCCCTGGCCTCCGGCGCGCGTCCCAGCCATTCGAGGCCCTCGCGAGCCCCGCCGCGGGCCGCGGCCATCGCCTCCGGGCGGAGGCGGGCCCTGGGCCGTTTCGACGAGCCGCCGGTGGTCAGGGTCGGCGTGTCAGCCATCCTCATCAGCCCAGCAGGATGGTCGGCAAGGTCCGCGACAGATGGGCGTCAGCCGTGGGCGGCCGGCTCGTCTCCGCCCGCCCTGATCCGCCGGTCGAACTCAACGAAGTCGTCGTCATCGCCGCCTCCCGCGTCATCGGCATCCTCACCGTCGTCCGCATCGTCTGCCCCATCCCCGGCCCCGAACCGACGCTCGGCGGGAGCGAGGATCGGCGCGCCCTGGCGGCGTCGAAGCACCATGATCCCGATCCCCACGATCACGAACGCGATTCCGAAGAGCTGCGCCGTCGGGATGTCGCCAAGGCGCCAGTTGCCGATCCGGAGGAACTCGACGAGAAACCGCACGCCACCGATCCAGAGGAACATGATCGCGGCGAGATCGCCGACCCGAAACGAGGGCCGAACGCGGCGCGAGAGCCAGAACAGCACGGCCGCGCCGAGCAACCCCGAGAGCGACTCGTACAGGAACAGCGGGTGGAAGTGAGTCGTCGCCAGCGGGTAGGTGAGGCAGGGGTACTCCACGACACGATGGGCGCAGTCGATCGCGATCCCCCACGGCATCGTGGTCGGGGGGCCGTACAGCTCCTGGTTGAAGAAGTTGCCCCAGCGGCCCGCAGCCTGCATCAGGAAGATTCCCGGCGCGATGATGTCGGCCCACCGCCAGAACGAGAGCCGGTGGTAGCGAACGAGCGCAATCACCGCGATTGCCCCGGTGATGAACCCGCCGAAGATCCCGAGGCCGCTGTACGGCGGCAGGACGATCTTGAGGAGGTCGTCCTGATAGAGCTGCCACTGGTCGATGACGTGGTACAGCCGGCCGCCGATCAGCGCCGCGACGGCGACGATGATCAGCCCGTTCCCGAGCAGGGCCGCGTTCTCGCCGAAGCGATTGGCCATGCGGGTCATCGCCCAGTACGCCGCGGCGAGGCCGACGGCATAGGCGATGCCGTACCAGTACAGCGGCAGCGGGCCGATCTGCAGCGCCACCGCATTCGGAGTCCAGTCGATCATCGCCGCCGAGTGTAGGCATCGCCGGCCGCAGCCTCGCGTCCGCCGCCGCGCGGCCTCGGAGGTCGCCGCAACAACCGAAGCCGCGTCGGCTCTATCCTTCGCGGCTGATGGCGGAATTCCAGTGGTGGCTGCTCTTCGTCGGGCTCATCGCGGGCGGTGCCCTCGTCGCGGTCGTGACGATGGATGGCCGGCGGCGCGAGGAGGACATCGTCGGGCTCGAGCGCCAGGCGGAGGCGACCTGGATCGCCGAGCGGGCGTCGACGGTCGATGGACCGCTGGACGCGCGCGCCGTGAGGTCCGTCCTCGAGCTCCACCGCGAGTACCTGGGCCTGCCACCCCCGGACGAGATCCTCGTCGAGGGCGAGGCCTCAGACGGCGATGCCGATGAGGTTGCCGACCGCGTAGGTGACGATCGCGGCCGCGGCGCCGATGAGGACCTGCCGGCCGCCGGAGTAGATCGCGCTCCTGCCCGTGAGGAGGCTGACCCCGGCACCGACGGCGAACAGCGCGGCGATCGATAGCGCGATCGCGGCCACGAAGGCGGTCGAACCGGCGCTGAGCAGGTACGGGATCACGGGAATGATCGCCCCCACCCCGAACGCGACGAACGACCCGGCGGCGGCGCCCCACGGCGAGCCCAGCTCATCCGGATCGAGCCCGAGCTCCTCCCGGACCAGCGTGTCCAGCGCGTGCTGCGGGTCGGAGAACATCCGCGCGGCGATCGCCTCGGCTTCGGCGGGGGTGAAGCCCTTCGATCGGTAGACGGAGGCGAGCTCCGCCTCTTCCTCCTTCGGCATCGCCTCGAGCTCCGCGCGTTCCAGCGCGATCTGCCGTTCGAACAGCTCCCGCTGGGACTGCATCGAGATGTACTCACCGGCCGCCATCGAGAAGGAGCCGGCGAGGATGCCGGCGATCCCGGCCAGGAGCACGAACCGGCCCTCGCTGCCCGCGGCCCCGGCGACGCCCATCACGAGGGCGAGATTCGAGACGAGCCCGTCCGACACGCCGAAGATGACCGCGCGCAACGTTCCGGACCGACCGGCGTGATGCCAGCGCTCCTTGGCGGCGATCTCGCTGGGCCGGTGGGCCGCGTGCCCGGGGCTCCCGCCGTCGCCGCTGAGCCGCTTCCAGATCTCGGCGTGCTCGCGCTCGTCGGCGGCGATGGCATCGACCTCGGGCGACGACTGGGCGGTATAGAGGTCCTCCTCGTCGCCCTCGAGCGCCTGGACCAGGTCCCGCACGGCGTGCGTCCCGAAGGCTCGCGCGACGAGCAGGATCGTCCGGATCCGCAGGCTCGGCCCGGCGGACTCCGGGACCGCGGCGCCCAGCTCGCGAAGCTTCGACGCCCAGACGTCGGCGTGGCGCCGCTCGTTGCCGGCGATCGTGCGAAAGGCCTCGGCTCGCCGCCGGTCCTTCTCGATCGAGGCGAGGGCGTCGTAGAGCGCGATCGCGTCGCGTTCGAGCTTGAGGTTCGCGAGGCTCTGGGCGACGTCGATCGGGGCCATCAGGGGGGAATCGTACTCGCGGGGCATGACGGGCTCCCTACAATCCCGCCCGATGACCGGCGGAGGATCCCGGGCGCTGCCGCCGTTGCTGTGGCTCGGCGCGGACGAAGTCGCGGCTGCGATGCCGCCGCTTGAAGAGCGCCTTCGGCTCGCCGAGATGACGATGACCGCGCTGGCGACACCGGGCGCATCGGAGCTCCCGCCGAAGATCGGGATCCACCCGCGACCGCAGGATTCGTTCGTCCACGCGATGCCCGCGCGTCTTCGGGCCGGCGATCCCATGAACGACCTCGTCGGGATGAAGTGGGTGGCCGGGTTTCCGGCGAACAACGCCGCCGGGATGCCGGCGATCAGCGCGGTGGTGGTCCTCAATGACGCCGGCACCGGCCTGCCGGTCGCGATCCTTGACGGCGCCCCGATCACAGCCCAGCGAACCGCCGCGGTGAGCGGCGTCGCCATCCGGCACTTCGGGCCGGGGCCGGTTCGGCCGGCGGGCGTGCCGCCAGATCCCGCTGCCGCCACGGTCCACGCGGCCGTCATCGGGGCGGGCGTGCAGGGCAGGTCGCACCTTCCGGTCCTGGGCGGGGTTCTGCCGGGCTGCACGGTGCATGTCTTCGACCGCCATCCGGAGCGTGCTGACGAGCTCGCGGACCAGGCGCGGCGCACTGAGGGCATCGGGGACGCGGTCGTCCACGAGACGCCCCGCGCCGCAGCCGAGGCCGCGGACGTCGTGGTCACCGCGGCCTCCTTCGGTCCGGCCGGGGAGCGGCAGCAGATGACCAACGCCTGGCTCGGACCCGAGGCCACCGTGGTCCCCGTCGACTACGCCACGTATTGCGCCGCGGAGGTCCCGCGCGAAGCGGCCCTGTTCCTCGTGGACCATCGCGACCAGTTCCTCGCGAATCGCGCCGCCGGCCTGTTCGACGGCTACCCGGACCCAGCCGATTCCATCGGCGGCGC
>DATLDP010000111.1:0-15133 GCA_035525825.1 Candidatus Limnocylindria bacterium | reverse complement strand
CTTCGACATCGCCTTCGACTCGGCCGTCTCCGCGGGCGCGTCATCGAACGTGGTCCGCTCGATCGGTCGCCCGCCCACGAATGACCAGAGGTGCTCGACGAACACGAGCCCGTCTCGCTCCATCGCCACGATCGCCCGGGCATTGTCAACGGTCGCCTCGATCTTCGCCCGGTTCCGGATGATCCCGGCATCCAGCACCAGGCGATCCACGTCGTCGAAGCCGAAGGCCGCCACGAGCTCCGGCTCGAAGCCGGCGAACGCCTCGCGATAACCGTCGCGCTTTCGCAGGATCGTCGTCCACGACAGCCCCGCCTGGGCGCCCTCCAGCGTCAGCAGCTCGAACAGGTGGCGGCGGTCGCGCGACGGGACACCCCACTCGACATCGTGGTGCTCGAGGTTCAGCGGGTCGTCACCCGGCCATGAGCAGCGGGTCAGGCCGTCGGTCGTCATGGCTCGGCATCCTAGCCCTGGTCGATTGGCGTAGCCTCACCCCGTGGTTACCCGCGAATCACCTGCGGCTGCAGCCGCGATCACCTCGACGACCGCGCCGGCGACGGACGCCGCAGCGACCGGCCGCGATCCCGCACGCATCCAGGTGGTCCGGACTCGCGCCGACCTTCGTGCCGCCCTCGCAGCCGCCCCCCGCCCGATCGGCCTCGTGCCGACGATGGGCTGGCTCCATGACGGCCATCGCGCGCTCATCGCCCGGGCACGAGTCGAGAACGCGACCACGGTCGTCTCGATCTTCGTCAACCCCCGCCAGTTCGGCGACCCCGCGGACCTCGAGCAGTACCCCCGCAACGAGTCGCGGGACGTCGCGATCTGCGCCGAGGAAGGCGCGACCCTCGCCTTCGCCCCGGCGGTCGATGAGATCTACCCACCGGGCTTCGACACGTCCGTCCATGTCGGGGCCGTCGCAGATCCCCTCGAGGGCGCCGCCCGCCCCGGTCATTTCGACGGCGTCGCGACGGTCGTCTCGATCCTGTTCAACCTCGTCGGCGCGGAGCGGGCGTACTTCGGCCAGAAGGACGCGCAGCAGCTGCTCGTGATCCGGCGCATGGCCCGCGACCTCGCGATCTCGACCGAGGTCGTCGCCCACCCGACGGTGCGCGAGCCGGACGGGCTCGCGATGTCATCGCGAAACGTCCACCTGTCACCAGGGGAGCGCGCCGCCGCTCCCGTGCTGCGACGCGCGCTGCTGGCGGGCCGCGCGTCATGGGAGACCGGCGAGCGCTCCGCGGATGCCATCCGAGCCGCGATGCGGGCGACGCTCGAGGCCGAGCCGCTGGCAAAGACCGATTACGTCTCGGCAGCCGACGCCAGCACGCTCGCCGAGCTCGAAACCCTCGATCGACCCGCCCTGCTGTCGATGGCGGTCCGCTTCGGCGCGACTCGCCTCATCGACAACGAGCCGATCGGCTGAGCGCGCGCCGCCCGGCTAGCGGAACAGCTTCCAGTTCGGCGGCGGCAGCGCGCGAATGGCGGTCGCGAACCCTTCGAGACCCTCTGGGACGGCGGTCAGCTGCATGACCGCCACGTTGACGCCGGCCCCGTCGAGACCGACGTAGTACGCATCGGCGAGGCGGACCGCCTGCCCGCCCCCCTGCGGCACGAGTGTCGAGCAGATGACGAAGTACTGGCCATCTGTCGGGCCGCCCGGTACCGCGGCGGTCTCCGGGCCGGCGCAGACCTTCGCGTCGGGTGACTGATTCCGGGCCCGATCGAGGAACCGCTGCTGGATGTCCGCGTAGGACAAGGCAACCGGGAGGGGCGCGCTCCGGAGCCAGAGCGCGTGGCTCGCCGGATCCTCGACGACGATCGTGTCGCGGGCCCTCGTGACGACGTCCCAGGCGATCGGGACCTGGGCGCCGATGTTCTGAACGTCGACCACCTCCAGATCGCCAGAGGCTGCCGGCGTCCCGTTGCCCGAACCCTGGCCATTTCCGGGTCCAGGCTTGCCGCCAGGCGGAGTCAGGGCGATCGTGATCGCGACGGCGAGTGCGCCAACCCCGACCGCCACCCCGACGGCGAGCGCGATGAGCCGTGGCAGCGCCAGTCCGATGCGCCCCGCCGACGGTGACCCGACGATGGTGGCGACGGGTGGCGGGACGGTTGCTGCAGCGGCAGCTGGAGCGATCACGACGGCGGGGGGCGTGACGACCGGGGCGACGAGGGGCGCGGACGGGACCGCCGGCCCGGCGGACGGCGCGGGCGGTTGCGGCGTCCCGCACTGGACGCAGAACACGGCGCCCGCGGCCTGGGCCGCCCCGCAGTTCGTGCAGAAGCGCTCGGCAGTCATCGCAGCACCCTGCCGTGCGGCTCGGGCGTCCGGGAAGGTGGCTCGTGGACGCGCGTGGTCGCAGCCGCGAGGGCCATGCCGCAAGACGGGCAGAAGGCGCCGGCGGTGACCGTCTCGCGGCAGTTCGGGCAGGTGACGCGCTCGAAGCCGAAGGCGGTCGCCTCCTCGATCAGGGCGGCGTGCAGCAGGTATCGAACGAAGACGACGACACCGGCGACGACCAGGCCCTGCCACGCGAGCACCACCGGGAGTCCGAACCCGAACCCAGCGAGGAGCTGGCTCCCCGCCGCGAACGCCACGTGGCTGCCGAGCGCGACGGCGATGGCCCGAACCCGAAGCCCGCCAGGCCGTGGCCCGAGGTTCCAGAGCGCCGCTGTGACGATGCCGGTGGAGCTGCCGTGGAGGATCGGTCCGAAGACCGCGATCGCGACGAGCGAGTAGATCCAGTCGCCGGGTTCGGTTCGAACCTCGAGCGATGTCAGGAGGCCGCCGAACTGGACGATCGTCTGGGCCGCAGCAAAGCCGAGGCCGGCGGCGACGCCAAAGACCAGGGCGTCGATGGTCTGTCCGAACGCAGGCCGATTCCGCAGGGCCAGGGCTGGCAGCGGCTTCACGATCTCCTGGACGATCGGGATCGCGACGGCGGTCAGGAGCAGGCCGGACAGATCGATGTCCGTCCCGAACGGCGAGCCCTGGATCGCCGGCACGGTTGGTCGGATGAGGTTCAGGAGGAACGTCAGCACGGCACCGACGACCACGCCTGCGCCAATCGTGAGCCCAAACACGGTCGCGGGCGCATCGCGATACGTCCGGACTTCGTAGAGGTAGAGGACGTACACCACCGGGATCAGGGCGGCCGAGACGATGATCGCGGCCGTGATCAGCCCGGCAACCCACAGAACGAGCACGACGCCGAGCCCACCGAAGAACGCCCAGCGGAACTCGTCGACGCGGTCGTGGTCCAGGTGCGGCAGGAGGGTCGTCAGGAAGCCCGGCTGGAGCACGGGCTCATCCGGGTGCGCGGCAAACCGCTCGCCGGCCCCGGCCCGCGAGCCGGCACCCGCCCCGAGGCGCTGGTCCGCACCGCAGACGGAGCAAAAGAGGCCGTCGGGAACATCGCGGCCGCAGGCTCGGCAGGTCACTCCAGCCCTCCAACCACCGACATCCCTTCACGAACGGGCTCTGGACGCGGCGGCGCTGCGCATCCTAGTCCATCCGTCGACGCGGATTCCATGATCGACAGAACCTTGACGCTCCCTACACTGCGGCGTGATGTCGGCTCGGGATGCGGGCGCGCGGGGATTGGATCGTGTCCGCTCGTCCCCTGGGATGATCGGCGCGACGCTCGCGCTCGTCGGCGTCCTTGCGATCGGCGGCGGCCTGGTTCTCGGCGACTACCTTGACGGCCTTCAGCCGCGGTCGTCTGCGGAGGCCGAGGAGGATGAGGCAGGCGGCCCCGCGGGCGACGATCCAGACGGGTTCGCCGCCTGGCTGACCGCGGGCAGCGAGGCCGAGGGTGTCAACGCCTACCTCGCAGCCGAGAACGAGCTCCGCGAGCAGATCCGGAAGCAGGCCCTCCTGGAGCAGCAGGGCGACGATCGTGCTCGTGTCCTCAAGGGCCTCGGGGCGGTGGCGAACCCCTGGGAGTGGCTCGGGCCTCGCAACCACGGCGGGCGGACGCGGGCCTTCGTCGTCAACCCCACCAATCCCAACGTGATGCTCGCAGGCGGGATCACCGGCGGTGTCTGGCGAAGCGAGGACCGTGGGGCGTCGTGGGCACCGATGACCGACACGTTCTCGAACATCGCGATCAACGTCCTGGAGCTCGATCCGGCCAACCCCGACGTCATCTATGCGGGAACGGGCGAGGCCTACTACCGGTGGTGGCCACGGCACCGCGGCAACGGGATCATGCGGAGCACGGACGGCGGCGTGAGCTGGGCGTTCATCGATTCGACGACGAGCAACGATGCCTTCGACTGGGTCGGCGACATCGAGGTCAGCGCCCATGACTCGAACCGCATCTACGCCGCGACCGGGACCGGCGTGTGGATGAGCACCAACGGCGGCGAGTCCTGGGGTGCCGGGCCCGTCCTGCCGTTCGCCGGGCCCGCGGATTCGGTCGGCTGCATGGAGCTGGCCATTCGCACCGACGTCCAGCCGGACGTCGTCTTCGCCTCCTGCGGATACCGCGACAGCCCCGACGGCATCTACCGATCTGCCGGCGGAACGGACTGGCAGAAGGTCCTGCCCGTCGATGGTGGCGACCCCATCGGCTTCACGGCCCTGGCGATCGCACCGAACAACCAGGACGTCATCTATGCGTCGGCGACGAACACCAGCCAGGAGGCCAGCGGGCTCTTCGCGTCGACGTCAGGGGGGGTTCCCGGCTCATGGGAGCGCCGCGCGAATCCCGCTGCGGCTGGGCCCGGCTGGCTTGGCTACTGTGATGGTGGCGGGCAGGGCGACTACGGCAACGCCATCGCGGTCGACCCCACCGACGCCGATCGAATCTGGGTCGGGGGCATCGATCTCTACCGCTCCACCGACGGCGGCCGCTCCTTCCAGGCGGCGAGCTACTGGGCGCTGGAGCCGGGCAGCGGAACACCGTATGTGCACGCCGATCAGCACGCGATCGTGTTCGCCCCCGGTTACGACGGCGCTGCGAACCGGACGGTGTACTTCGCCAACGACGGCGGTCTCTACCGAACGGATGACGACCGCGCCGACCTCGGCAACTCCAGCTGCGGTGCCGTCCACGGCATCGCCTACCAGACGATGAACAACGGCTACGGCGTGACCCAGTTCGTGGGCGGGTCGCTGACCGACGACGGTTCGGTCGTCATCGGGGGGACGCAGGACAACGGCACCTACCGCGTCGACGCAGGCGGCTCCAAGGACTGGGTGGAGATCTGGGGCGGCGACGGCGGCTTCGGGGCCATCCATCCCACCGGCGACTGGCTCGTCGTCTCGAACTACTTCACCCGGGACAAGCAGGACAACCCCCATTTCTACCTGTATCGGTTGACGGGTGCGGCACGGACCCGCGACTCGGCGGCCTGCGCGGCGTACGAGGTGACGGACGAGTGCATCCAGATCGGCGCGGGGGTCACGGACCCACGGATGCTGTTCTATCCGCCCGTCGAACGGGACCCGATCGACGCCTCGATCCTCTGGACCGGCGGTGACCACGTCTGGCGGAGCACCAATATCGGCACCACCTGGGCGTCCGTCGGCACCCTGAACGGCGTCGCCTCGGCCATCGCAGTGGCGCCGTCGGCGCCGTCGACCGTCTACGTGGGCACGACCTCCGGGAGCCTCCATCGATCGGTCAACGCCCACGACGAGACGCCGACGTGGGAGCTGGTCGACGCTCCGTTCCCCGCCGAGGACGTTTCGTCGATCGCGATCGATCCGTCCGATGCCGGAACCGTCTTCGTGGGGATCAAGGCCTTCGAAGGCGCCCAACTCTGGCGCAGCGTCGAGGGCGGACCCTTCCAGGCCGTCGACGGCGGCCTGCCGGAGACACCGGTGAACGCGGTGGCGATCAACCCGGTCAACCACCTGATGATCTACGCCGGGACGGACGTCGGCGTCTTCGAATCGCTCGACGGTGGGGCCACCTGGCGCGTCGCGAACGAAAACCTGGCGACGACCATCGTCTCCCGACTCGTCTTCCAACCCGCAACGAGCGACCTCTACGCATTCACCTTCGGGCGCGGGCTGTATCGCGTCGACGTCGGCAACCAGACCCCGCCGGTGAATGACCTGATCGACGCTGCCAAGGACGTGATTCTCGCCCCCGACTACCGCGATTCCGTCGACATCCGCTCCGCGAGCATCGCCCGGACCGACCCGAGCCTGAGCTGCGGCAGCTCCCTCGCGCCGGCCCAGACGCGGAGCGTCTGGTATCGCCTCGCGGACGCCCAGGGCGGCCGGATCGCGGTCACGACCGACGGCAGCAACTTCGACACCGTGGTCGCGGTCCACGCGGCCGATGCGGCAGGCCAGCTCACCGAGGTCGAGTGCAACGACGAGAGCGTCGCGGCGGCCGGTCCATCGTCCCTCGTGTTCGATGCGGCGCCCGGGGCGACCTACTACATCGAGGTAACGCGGTCCGCCAGCAGCTCGACCGACACGCTCGCGAACAACCTTCGGCTGGTGGTCACTCGGCCCTGAAGTCTTCGCGAGGTGTTCTGCGCTCATCTTGACGCGGAGCCCGGCGCGATCAATTCTCCGCTCACGAGGTCGCGGGCGGGAGAGGAGGGAGCAACATGACCTGTACCAACTGTGGCCGGGAGGGTCCGGAGGGTCGGTTCTGCACCTGGTGCGGAACGCGCCAGGGAACCGATGCCACGCTCGCCAGGCGCCGCTTCGCCGCGGCCCCGAACGAGTCCCTCGTTTCGCCATCGCTCCTCACGACCTTCTTCCCGCACCTCGGCGAGCGCGGCGTCAACGAGTTTCGCTGGGCCCTCGGCGCCGGGCTGCTGGTGCTGCTCGGCCTCTACGTCCTCGGCCTCATCACCGCGGCATTCATCGTGGCCGCGATCCTCGTGCCGCTGGTCTACCTGCTGTACCTCTACGAGGCCCGCGTCTATCGCGACGCTCCGGTCCCGGTCACGCTCGGGACGATGGGCGGTGGGTTCGTCGTGGGCATCGTTGCCACGATCGTCCTCGATGCGATGCTCGGGAGCCGGGCCACGGGCGCGGGCCGCGTTTCGAGCGGCGTCGACTTCGGCGTCCTGATCCTTGCGGCGGTTGCCGTCCCGATCATCAAGGAAGTCGTGAAGCCGCTGCCGGCCCTGCTGCTGCGCAACCGCCCCATGTTCGGGCAGTCCGTCGACGGGCTCGTCTTCGGGATCGCCGCCGGCCTCGGGTTCGCGGCCGCCGAGACCATCATTCACTTCGCTGCCGTCATCACCGGGCTTCCGGCGCAGACCGAGCCGGGCCTGTGGTTCCTGCCCCTGGCGACCGTGGCCGTCCTCATGCCCATCCTGCACGGCACGGCAACCGGCCTGATCACCGCGGCCCTCTGGCGAGGCAAGGCCAGCGCGCGGCGACTAGCCGGACCGCCGATCGCCATGGCGATCGGCGGCCACATCGCCTTTGCGGTCGGCAGCCAGGTTGTCGACTCGACCGGAAGCAGCCCGGTCATCGCCATCATCTGGCAGGCGATCGTCGTCGGCGCGATGCTGATCGCGGTCCGCCTCCTCCTGGACCAGCTGCTCCGGGACGAGGCGACGGCATTCTCGCTCTCGTTGACCAGCTGTTCGAACTGCGGCTCCGAGATCACAGCCGCCGGCTTCTGCACCGTCTGTGGCGTGGCGCTGGCCGCGACACCGCACGGTGGGGGACCCGGACCCGAGGTCGCCTCGAGCGCGACGGGGGCCGCCCGATGAACGTCTTCTGCCCCAACTGCGGCTCGTCGAACGACACCGCCAACAAGTTCTGCTGGAAGTGCGGTACGTCGCTCGCCTCCGTGCCACAACCGTCCGAGGCGGGTGCCTCCGCAGGCGATCCCCCGACGGAGTCCGCCCAGGCCCTGGCGCCGGTCGCCCCGCCGCCGGTCGCCCCGCCGCCGGTCGCGCCGACGCCCATTGCGCCAACGCCGACGCCCGTCGTGGCGCCGACGACGCCCGTCGCGCCGCCGGTCGTCCCTCACCCCACCGTGCCACTACCCGCACCGGCAGGCGCCGGCGGCCCGCCGACGCGTCTGTCCTCCCGCATCCCGATGCCGATCCTGATCGGCGGTCTCGTTGCGGTGCTGGGCGTCGGTGCCGCGATCGGCATCGTCCTCGGCAAGGGTGGGGACGACGATGACAAGGACCCCGGCGCAGTCGGAACGCCGCGGCCGAGCCTTGACCTCCGGACCCCCGGACCGCTGGTCTCCCTCGGCCCGGGCCCCACCATCGTGCCGGCTACCCAGGCGCCGGTGACCGAGGTCCCGGTGACCCAGGCCCCCGACAACCCCACGCCGGTGCCGACGACCGCGGGTGGCGGTGGTGGCGGAAACACGCAGACGGCGGAGAACGACACCGTGTCGATCACCGTGCCCGCAGCCTGGGAGATCCACAAGAAGGAACCGACCTGGATGGTCATCTGGCCGCCGGGTTCGGCGACCCTCACCCTGGACAGCGGAATCCTGTCGGGAGACGTCACCACCTCCCAGTACCTCCAGAACGAGATCAAGTGGTACAAGGACAACAAGCAGGACGTTGAGGTGTGCAAGCCCGAGAAGGACTTCGCCATCTGGAACGGGCCGCAGGGTCGGTCGGTGTACGTCTGCTACAAGTCCAAGAGCCAGAGCGGGAACACGAACGACTACGTCGTGTTCATCGTTGCCAACGTCACCAAGACGAGCCAGGGCAACGTGCTCTACTACGTGTCGAGCAGCGCCCTGGCCTCGGAGTGGAACGACACGGTCCAGATGCTCCAGCCGTACTTCCAGACCATCAAGTGGAAGATGCTCGCGGGGACCTGAGCCATCGCGAGCCCAGCGACGATCGGCCTGGCGCTCCTGCTCGCAGGGCTTCCGTCGCTCGTCTACGTCTTCGCGCTCAATGCGATCGATCGGTTCGAGAAGGAGCCGCTGAAGATCGTCGCCGCGACCGTCCTGCTCGGGGCGATCGCGACGCCGCTCGCCTCGGCGGCGGTCCTCATCGCCATCGGGCATGGACCGGGCATTCCGCTCGGCTACGCCGCCGTCGCTGACCCCGATCCCGTCGCCCGGATCGTCGAGCAGGTCGTCGCAGGCAGCCTGATCCTGGCGCTCGCTCGGGGCCTCGGCAACGAGCTCGACGATGCCCTGGACGGGATCATCTACGGTGGCGCGATCGGGGCCGGCCTGGGCGCCGCCGAGACCTTTCTGTACGTCGTCCAGGGAACAGATCAGCTCGGCGCCGGGACCCTTGCCGCGCTCCTGATCGCCGGACTCAACCAGGCGTTCTACGGCGCGGTCCTCGGCGGGATCGTCGGTGCGGCGCAGCGGATGCAGCCGCGACATGTGGCCTGGCTCAGCCTGGTCCTCGGGATCGCGACGGCGGCGCTGCTCAGCGCCCTCCACGACACGCTGCCCGCGATCCTCGCTCGCGTCGTGGGCCGTTCCGAACCGGAGCTCGGCGCCCTCACCCGGATCGTCGCGGCGGGGATCAACGCGCTGGGCCTGGCCGCGATCGCGGTGGCGATCTGGGCGGCATGGCGTCGCGAGGCCCGGATCGTCCGGACCTATCTCGTTCCCGAGGTCGCCGGGGGCACCGCGTCCGATGACGAGGTTGCGCGCCTCACTGCGATGCGGGCGCGCTTCGGACGCCAGCTCGGGCTCCTCCGACGGCGCCGGCTCGCCGAGCTGCAGCGCGTCCGCCGGCTCGAGGCGGCGCAGGGCGAGCTCGCGTTCCACAACTGGCGAACGGCCGTCCGCCGACGGCCCCCGCCCGCGGAATCTGGAGAGGTCCTGCGCGCGCGCATTCGGCAGCTCCGCGAAGAGCTCGATCGGGACGGCGAGGCGTGACGAGCCGTCAGCCGCGCCCGCGCGCGCGCCGATCCCCCCACGCGACCGTTGCGGTCCTCGGCGTTGTCGTGGGCGTCGCCCTCGGCCTCATGGGCTGTGACGCACGAAAGGCAACGCCTTCGGCGACCCAACCAAGCGGACCCGGCCCGACGGAGCTCGTCGAGCAGGGACCGACGACGCCCGGCTCGCTGAACCGAGGGGTCCTGTTCCATACCCAGTTTGCGACCGAGATCAGCGCCGAGGGCGTGCCGGTCGGCGAGAGCGACGCGTTTCCCGAGGGGACGCCCCAGATCCTCGTGCTCGTCGGCTGGCAGCGGGCGGCGCCCGGGACCGAGCTACGGGTGCGCCTCTTCCAGGATGATCGCTTCGTCACCGAGCGCACCCACGTCGTCGTCGATGCCGAGCTCGGTGGCCTGGTCGTCCCGCTGCAGGCGAGCGACGGCTTCCCGACCGGCGTCTACACGGCGGAGCTTTCCTGGAACGGGTTGCCGGACGAGCTCGCAACCTTCACCGTGGGCGACGTTCCGCGCCCGGGCGTCCTCGTCGGAGAGGGCGTGGACACGGGCCCGCTGCCGTACGCGAGCCGGCCGACGTTGCTGGTCGTGACCCGGTTCGACACCCTGCGCGCGAAGCTCGGCGAGGCGACTGACGAGGTCCTCGACGCCGCCCGCCGGATCGGCGATCTCCATGATCTCGATGCCGACGGAACCGCGAGATCGACTCCCGAGGCGGCCGTGGCCGAGGTCCATCGGCTGCTCCGCAGTGCCTCGTACAGCTACCTCCTGATCATTGGCAACGACGATGTCGTGCCCTATTTCCACGTTCCCAACACGATGACCGACGTCGACACCCTGACCCTCCAGGGTTCCGAGCTCCCACCCGAGTGGGTGCCGTCGGACGATCCCTACACCGACCTCGACGGCGACGAGTACGGCGTCCCGGACTTCGCGGCGGCGCGGATCCCCAGCAGCGAGGATCGGGAGCTGCTGCTGACCCAGCTGAGCGACCTGACCCCGCCCGATGGGCGGGCGTACGCCCTGGCGAACCAGATTCGCCGGAGCCAGGCGGCGTCGGTGGTGGCGGCGATGAGCACCCACGTCAGCGTGCTCCAGGAGTTCTCGCCGCCGACGGACGCGGCCGAGTTCGCCGCCGGACCGGGTCCCCAGGCCCGGTACCTCTACCTCCTCCTCCACGGCATCGGGACGCTGACGGACGGGTGGGCCGCGAACCTCGAGCACTGGACACCTGCGGATCCGGCCCAGCCCTATGCCGGCGAATGGTCGGTCGATTCACGCACGGACGCGGAGCTCGAGGCCGTGACCCTCGCGAACAATCCGGGCAGCCACGGCGTGGTCAACGTGGGCGCGTGCTACGGCGCCTGGACGCTCGATACCGCGCGGAACTTCCAGCACAAGACTGCCGACAACAACCTCGCGCTGCACTACCTGAAGAGCGGCACTCGGGCGTTCATCGCCGACACGCACCTGTCGTACAGCGTGCCCCAGGACGAGACGGGGCTGCCGCTTGGGCGGACGGGCTTCGAGCGAGTCTTCTGGCGATCCGTGGGCCAGGGAATGTCGCTCATCGACGCGTTCCAGACGGCGAAGGTCGAGGTCGCGGCCTCCATCGGCCCGTTGATCGCCGCCGGCCGGATCGAGCTCGCCAACATCAACCGGAAGACGGTCCACTACATGGTCTTCCTGGGCCGCCCATGAGGCGCATCGAGGTCGGGCTCGCCCTGTGGGCCGCCGCGCTCGCGATCGGCTTTGCCGTGGTCTTCACGCTCGGGCGGCCGCTCCCGAGTGAAGCCCAGCAGCTCGAGGCCGCGCTGCATCCGGTGCCGCCGGTCTCCCGGGCGGCCGCCGAGCAGGCGGCGACGACGATCGTCCGCCTGCAGTTTCCCGATCTCGCTCCGTACCAGCCCACGGTCGCGCGCCGGGACGACTACGGAATCGGCCGCTGGGTGATGACCTACGTGGCGCCGGGGCCGGTCATCAACGGCGCGCGGATCTCGGTCGCCATCGAATCAGGCCAGGTCGAGGTGGCGGCCTTCCCCTGACGCGTCATCCCAGGGCGGTGCGCCACGATGGCCGATCGCGATCCCAGCTACGGCCGCACCCGGGACCGACGTCAGCGTGCGGCGATCGAGCTTCACGGACGAGCTGCCTCCGTTGCCACGTCCAGGACCCGGTCGATGTCGAGGTTGGTCGCGACCAGCTCCTTGATCAGCTCGATCTTCTCGCGGTCCGCGGCATGGGTCTTCACGAGCAGGTCATGGACCTCCGACGCGACGGTGTAGGTGTCGTCCGGGACGAGCGTCGCGAAGAGGTCCGAGCGGCGGATGGCCTCGATCACGGCCTTCCGCGGCCGGTAGCCGCCGGTCAGCACGAGCCCGATCGCGGCCCCGGCGTGGGCATCCTCCAGCCGGAGCGTCGGCTGAGTGCGCTCCTCCACCGACGCCGATCGAGGGGTGCCCATCAGGTGCGCGGTCGTCAGGGTGAGGATCACGTCCTCACGATCTCCCGGCACGATCACGAGCGTCTTCGGTCCCACCCGCTCGAGCATGTGGCCCGGCTCCATCGCCCCGATCGCCACCCCGTCGATCACCCGGTCGAGGTCGGGGCCCGCGTGGATCGTCTCGCCCTGCACGCCCTCGAGGATCATCTCGAGCGTCGGGTTCGAGAGGATGGGTCGGACCGGCAGGATTCCCAGGAGGGGGATGCCGTACGGGGCAAGGCCTCGGCGGAGGACGTTCTCGATCCCGGGTTGGGCTTTCACGTCGACCTTGTTCACGATCGCGCCCGCGACCGGCACGCCGTGCTTCGAGAAGAGCGAGGCGTTGAGGACGATCTCGTCGATCGGCCGCCCGACGCCGCCCTCGCTGACGATGATCGCCGGCGCGCCAAGCTGCTCCGCAACCGCCGCGTTCGAAAGCCCGATCACGGCGCCGACCCCGGTGTGCCCCGTCCCTTCGATCAGGAGGACGTCATGGTCCACGAACGCCCGGTGCGCCCGATCGATCCTGGCCGGCAGGTCCTCGACGACCTCGCCCGCGATGTAGGCCTTGGTGAAGCCCCGGGGGATGTGGACCGGGCTCAGCACCGAGTAGGGCTCCTCCAGCCCGAACGTCGCCCGCATCAGCACGGCGTCCTCGTCCGCGGGCTCGCCCTGGTCGATCACCGTGCGCTGCCCCACGGGCTTCATGAATCCGGCCTTGAGCCCGCGGCGGACAAATCCATCGAACAGGCCCAGGGAGGCGGTGGTCTTCCCCCGGTTCTGGCCGGTGGCGGCGAGGTACAGCTGTCTCATCGGATCCCTCCGAGGTCCGAGGCGACGCCCTCGCCAGCCATCGGCCCGCGGACCCCGCGCAGGTCCACTCGCTAGGTTCGCGGGCCCGTCTTGCGCTCGATCAGCGCGACGCCGTCTCGCAGACGCGTGAGGGTCTCTCCATCGATGGCCTCAGCCTCGAGGTACGGCCCCAGTCGATCCATGATGTCCGCGACGAGGCCCAGGAACACCGAGGCATCCGCGACGAAGAACTGCGGCTCGTTGTTGTAGCGAACCAGGGTCAGGCGGCCCTGGAGGACTCGGCGCTCCTCGACGTGGGCGATCTGGGTCGCGAAGTTGTGGCCCTGGATGCCGTCGGGGTTGTTGAGGAAGTTCAGGGCGTTGTCGATCGCGAGCCCGAAGCGCGCCCGCCACGCGACCAGGCGCTCGTGGACCTCCGGCGGGATCCGCACCTCGGCGACCTCATCGAACACCTCGGGCGCGACCGTGAGCAGGCCCACGAGGGTCGTGCCGGCCCGGCCGCCGAGCATCACCTGGAGGCTTCGCTCCAGCGTGAACACCTCGGAATCGAACCGGGGCGAGGTGATGACGTCGGTCAGGAGATCCTCGACGTTGTCCAGCGCCCCGGCCTCGCCGAGCGAGTTCGAGAGCGTGAGGATCTCCTCCTTGAAGAGGAACTTCTCTTCGTGATCCAGCATGCGGCCGATCCTAGCATCCACCTCTCGGCCGCCCACCTCCTCGCCTTGGCGCGATAAGCCGTGGTGAACCACTCGACCGGATCATTCGGGCGTGCCGACACGCCGAGGCCCTCTGACGCGCGGCACCGATCGGGGTCTCGGGACCGTTCGTGCGCTGATGCGCGACGCGGAGGCCGAGCGGGTCGCCTCGGGAACGAGCTATGCAGCGATCGGGCGGGCGCTTCGGCTCGCGCCGGCGCAGGTCGCGCAGATTCTCCGGGGCGGGTCCCCGAACATATCCATCGTTCGGGCGCGCAGGTGCTCGAGGCGGTGGGCCTCGAACTCTCGGCGAAAACACTCCTTGGTGGCCCGCCGCTCCGGGACCGAGCGCAGGTCGCGCTGCTGCGTCGGCTCCGGCAGCGGATCCACCCCGAGCTGACCTGGCGCGAAGAGTTGCCGGTGATCGAGCTCGCGACACCCGGGATCGTGGACTGGCGGGCATGGGACGCTGGGATCGACGGACCCGGCGTTCGGGTGCGGGTCGAAGCTGAGACACATGTCGGTGACGCGCAGGCGCTCGAGCGTCGGATCGCGTTGAAGCAGCGTGATGGCCGGGAGGCCTGCGTGCTCCTGCTGCTGGCGGACACCCGGCACCACCGCGCCCTCCTCCGGGCTGCAGGTCATGGGTTGCGCACCGGCTTTCCGATTCGGCAGCGGGCGGCGCTGCTGGCCCTTCGCGCCGGTCGGTCGCCCGGGGGGGAACGCGTTGGTGCTCCTCTGACCTGGGGCGCATGTCTGGGCCGTCCGGATCACCTTGGACTGAATCAAGGACTGCCGAACCCGTCTTCAACGGCGCCGAATGGCTGCCACGGGCCGTCCGCGGCGGCTCAGCCGTCGCCCGACTTCTTGGACTGCACACCGGGCGGCGGAGCGACGCCGGGACGACCTTCGTTCGTCCGTGATTCAGTTGGACAACAGGGCGCCGGCCGCGTGCCGTCCGGCGTGCCGAGGGGCCGGATGGGGCCGCCTGAATCGACGAAGCCCCGGCGGTTGGCCGGGGCTTCGAACGGTTGCCGTTGACCGGGCCGCGTTGCGGCGGGGGATTACGGGTAGAGGCCGCGCATTTGGGTCGCCTCGGCGACCCGCTTGACGGCCAGCAGGTACGCGGCGGTCCGCATGTAGATCTGCTCGCGGCGGGCAATGGTCAAGGTCTCCTGGAAGGCCTTGACCATGATCTCGCGGAGCTTCTCGTTGACGACCTGCTCGCTCCAGTGGTCGCGGTTCAGGTCCTGGACCCACTCGAAGTAGCTGACGGTCACGCCGCCGGCGTTGCAGAGGATGTCCGGGATCATGAAGATCGAC
>DATLDP010000104.1:0-5533 GCA_035525825.1 Candidatus Limnocylindria bacterium | reverse complement strand
ATCATCCAGGAGCTGATCCGGAACGTCGCCCAGGAGCATGCGGGCGTGTCCGTGTTCGCCGGCGTCGGCGAGCGGTCCCGCGAGGGCAACGACCTCATCCACGAGATGACCGAGTCGGGCGTCATCGCCAAGACGGCCTTCGTCTTCGGCCAGATGAACGAGCCACCGGGTGCGCGCCAGCGAGTCGGGCTGACCGGCCTGACCATGGCCGAGTACTTCCGGGACGAGGAGAGCCGCGACGTCCTCCTCTTCATCGACAACATCTTCCGGTTCACCCAGGCGGGCTCCGAGGTCTCCGCGCTCCTCGGGCGAATGCCGTCGGCGGTCGGCTACCAGCCGAACCTTGCCACCGAGATGGCCGCCCTCCAGGAGCGGATCACCTCGACGAAGAGCGGCTCGATCACCTCGCTCCAGGCGGTCTTCGTCCCCGCGGACGACTACACGGACCCGGCGCCGGCGACCACCTTCGCCCACCTCGACTCCACGATCCGCCTGGAGCGGGCCATCGCGGAGCTCGGCATCTACCCCGCGGTGGACCCGCTGACCTCCACGTCCCGGGTCCTGGATCCGCTCGTCATCGGGCAGGAGCACTACGACGTCGCCCGCGAGACCCAGCGGGTCCTCCAGCGCTATCGCGACCTCGAGCAGATCATCGCGATCCTCGGCATCGACGAGCTGTCCGAGGAGGACAAGTCGACGGTCGCCCGGGCGCGGCGCCTCCAGCGGTTCATGAGCCAGCCGTTCTTCGTCGCGGAGGTCTTCACCGGCCGCACCGGCAAGTACGTGCCGATCAAGGACACGGTGGCGTCGTTCAAGGAGATCCTCGAGGGCAACACCGACACGCTGCCGGAGCAGGCCTTCTTCCTCGCCGGCACCATCGACGACGTCCGCGAGAACGCGGCCAAGCTCGCCGGCTGACATGCCACTCGATCTCGAGATCGTCACGCCGGAGCGGCTGGCCTTTTCCGGGCCGGTCGACTCGGTGTCCGTGCCCGGCTCCGAGGGCGAGCTCGGCATCCTCCCGCACCACGCCCCGCTCCTCGCCACGCTGGGCGTCGGCGAGCTGCGCTACCGGAGCGGCGGGACCGAGGAGTCGTTCGTGATCGCGGGCGGCTTCGTCCAGGTCCGGCCCGACAAGGTCGTCGTGATGGCCGAGCTGGCCGACATGGCGTCCGAAATCGATCTCGAGAAGGCCGCGGAGGCCCGCAAAGAGGCTGAACGGGCGCTGGAATCCGGCTACCAGGAGGGCGCGGACCTCTCGATCGCCCGGGCCGCGCTCCAGACGGCGCTCCTGCGCGAGCGGCTGGCGCGCCGCCATCGCGAGGGCCCGCGCAGGCGGGGCTAGGCTTGGTCGCAACCTGGAGAACGGAAGGCATGCACGAGGCTGACCGTGGCTGACCATGGCTGACGCGAAGCCGTTCCACTGGGAGTACGAGCCGCCGCGCGTCCTGCACGAGCGCTTCCTCGTCACCGGCGGGAAGCCGCTGGACGGCACCGTCCGGGTCAGCGGCGCCAAGAACTCGGCGCTGAAGATGCTCGCCGCCGCGACCCTCACCGGGGAGCGCTGCCGGTTCAGCAACGTCCCCGAGATCGAGGACGTCCGGGCCATGGCGGACACGCTCACGGACCTGGGCGTGGTCGTGGACCACCCCGAGCCCAACGTCTACGAGGTTTCCGCGGGCGACCTCGACTGGAAGTTCGTGCCGCTCGAGGCCGCGGCCAAGATGCGCGCCAGCTTCATGCTCCTGGGCCCCATCCTGTCGCGCTTCGGCGAGGTGGTGATCAGCAACCCCGGCGGCGATCGGATCGGGCGGCGCCCGGTGGACCTCCACGTCGACGCGATGCGAGCGATGGGCGCGGACATCGAATATCGCTACGGCTACTACTACGCCAAGTCCAATGGGCGGCTGCGGGGAGCCGAGATCCGCTTCCCGATCGTGTCAGTCATGGGCACCGAGAACGCGATGCTCGCCGCGACCCTCGCCGACGGCCACACCGTGATCCGGCCCGCGGCGCAGGAGCCCGAGGTCGACGACCTGATCGCCTTCCTGCAGAAGATGGGCGCCCAGGTGGAGCGGACCTACGGCGACACGATCGAGATCGAGGGCAAGCGCCGGCTGCGGGGCGCGGCGCACCACGTCATGCCGGATCGGATCGAGGCCGGGACCTTCGCCATCGCCGCCGGCGTCACGGGCGGCCACGTGATCCTCGAGGGCGCCGATTGCGACACGATGGACGCGCTCGTCCAGGTCCTCGGCAACGCCGGGCTGGCCGTGAGCTGCTCGCCGGGACGGATGGAGGTCGACGCCCGGGCGCTGGGCCCAGGCGGGCTCAAGCCGGTGGACGTCGTCACCGGCCCGTATCCCGAGCTGGCGACGGACATCCAGCCCCCGACGACGGTCATGCTCACCCAGGCGAAGGGTGCTTCCACCGTTCACGAGGCGATCTTCGAGGACCGCCTGGAGTGGACCGGTGAGCTGGCCAAGATGGGCGCGAAGATCCAGCTGAAGGGCCCCCAGCGGGCCGTCATCCATGGCCCCGCGCGCCTCCACGCCGCGAGCGTCGAGATCTCCGACCTCCGCGCCGGCGCCTCGCTCATCCTGGCTGCGCTGGCGGCGGACGGGACGTCGTCGATCGGTGGTGCGCACCACGTCCGGCGCGGGTATGAGAACATCGAACGCAAGTTCCTGGACCTCGGCGCCAGGATCGAGCGCGTCCAGGAAAAGGAGCTCGACACCTCCGCATGAATATCGGCATCGATCTCGGCACGGCCAACGTCCTGGTCCACGTCGAGGGCAAAGGGATCGTCATCACGGAGCCATCGGTCGTCGCGGTCGACGACGATGGCCGGATTCGCGCGGTCGGCGAGGCCGCCCGGGAGATGATCGGGCGAACGCCCGGCAACATCCACGCGATCCGCCCCATGAAGGACGGCGTCATCGCCGACTACGTCATCACCGAGGCGATGCTTCGGTTCTTCATCAACAAGGCGACCTCCGGCCGGATGCGGCTTCGGCTATCCGGACCGGCCGTGATGATCTCGGTGCCGGCGGGCGTGACCTCGGTCGAGAAGCGTGCGGTGAAGGACGCGGCCCTCAAGGCCGGCGCCCGCGAGGCCTACCTGATCGAGGAGCCGCTCGCGGCGGCGATCGGCGCCAACGTCCCGATCTCCGGGCCGTCCGGGAACATGGTCATCGACATCGGCGGCGGCACGAGCGAGGTCGCGGTCATCGCCCTCGGCGGCATCGTCGTCTCGACCTCGCTGCGGGTCGGTGGCAACCGGATCGACGAGGCCATCGCCACGTACATCCGCAAGAAGTACAACCTCATGATCGGCGAGCGGACGGCCGAGGAAGTCAAGATCACGATCGGGACGGCCCTGCCGCTCGAGCGGGAGCTCTCGATGGAGGTCCGCGGCCGCGACCTGATCGCCGGCCTGCCCCGGACCATCCCGATCACCTCCTCGGAGATCATGGAGGCCATCGAGCTGCCGCTCCAACAGCTGGTCGCCGCGGTCCGCCACGTCCTGGAGCAGACCCCGCCCGAGCTGTCCAGCGACATCATCGACAAGGGCATGGTCATGTCCGGCGGCGGCGCGCTCCTCCGGAACATCGACAAGCTGCTGACCCAGGTGACCGGCGTGCCCTGCCACGTCGCCGAGAACGCCCTCAACTGCGTCGCCCTTGGCACCGGCGAGGCCCTGAAGCACTACGACTTCTTCAAGAAGTCGCTCGTCCAGAACTTCTAGGCAGCCGGCGCCCGCCGACGTGCCGTTCGCCGACGCCACGCTCGCCGTCGCGCCCGGCGTTTCCCCAGACCGCGAGTCACCGCGCGGACCGCGCGCGTTCGTGGACCTCCACTGCCATACGAGCGCGAGCTTCGACTCCCTTGCCTCGCCCGAATCGGTCGCCCGGGCCGCGGCGGCGCGCGGATTGACCCACCTCGCGATCACCGACCATGGCACCCTCGACGGCGCGCGCGCTGCACGCGACGCGGCTCCGGAGAGCCTCACCGTTCTCGTGGGCGAGGAGATCCGGACGCAGGAGGGCGATCTGATCGGGATCTTCCTGGACCGAGCGGTGCCGGCAGGGCTGCCGGCGGCCGAGGCCGTCGCCGCCGTCCGCGAGCAGGGCGGCCTCGTCGGCATCCCGCATCCGTTCGACCGCTTCCGCGGCTCGCTCCTGCGGACGCAGGCGATGACGGACCTGGCGTCGTCCGTCGACTGGATCGAGGCCTGGAACGCCCGGATCGTGTTCGGCGACGGCAACATTCGCGCCGCCGAGCTCGCCGCCGCCGTCGGTGTCCCAGGCGTCGCCGTGTCGGATGCGCACACCACGATCGAGGTTGGTGTCGCGTCGACCGCGGTGTGGGGCGATCCGTCGACGCCGCAGGGGCTCGCGGCGGCGCTCGCCGGCCAGCGCGACCTCGTCACCGGCCGCGCGTCGCTCTACGCGCGGTTGGCGACCCCGGCGGCGAAGGCCGTGAAGCGGATGCGGGCTCGATGACCGACGACCGCGCGACGCGGGTGCCGAGCTCCGAGCCCGAGCCGGAGGCCGAGGAGGTCCCGAGCGACCAGCTCGCGCTCACCCGGCGCCTCCGCCAGCCGCGGACGATCATCTCGCTGGTCCTGCCGATCGTGTTGCTCGCACTGTTCGTGCGGGCCCTGCCGGGCTTCGACCTCGCCCGGCTGCCCGCCACGATCCTCGCGTCGAACCCGCTCCTCCTCGCCGCGGCGTTCGCGGTCTACTACGTCGGGTTCCCGCTCCGCGGCGTTCGCTGGGCGATGCTCGTCCACCGCAGCGGCTTCCCGCTGAAGGTCCGCGACGCGACCGAGATCATCTTCCTGGCCTGGCTCGTCAACTGCCTCGTGCCGGCGAAGCTCGGCGACGTCTACCGGGCGTGGCTCCTGAAGATCAACAGCCCCGTCTCGCTGTCGCGAACCTTCGGGACCGTCTTCATCGAGCGGATCCTCGACCTCTTCGCGATCGTGGTGCTGGGCCTCGCGGCGGGTTTCGTGTCCTTCCGGAGCGGGCTCCCTGGCGACGTCCAGATCGTCTTCGCGATCGGCATCGTGTTCGTCGTCCTCCTCGCCGCCGGCCTCCTCACGCTCCGCAACTTCGGCCGCCGTATCCTCCTCAGGCTGCCCGTGCCGCACCGGGTCGTCGAGTTCTACGACCGCTTCGAGGAGGGCGTGTTCTCCGCCGTCGGGCTGCGGCACCTGCCCAAGCTCGTCGTGATCACCGGGCTGATCTGGGCGACCGAGGCGATGCGCCTCTTCCTCGTCGTCGAGGCGCTCGGCTTCCCGGAGATCCACCTCGGGATCAGCGGCGCGTTCTTCGTGGCGCTGACCGGCTCGCTGCTGACTGCGGTTCCGTTCACGCCGGCCGGCATCGGCGTCGTCGAGACGGCCGTCGTCTTCGTCCTCACCCAGGTCTACAACGTGCCCCCGACCGAGGCACTGGCGATCACCCTCGTCGACCGCGTGATCAGCGTCCTCTCCATCATCGGCTTCGGCTCGATCGCCTACTGGCTG
>DATLDP010000099.1:0-8620 GCA_035525825.1 Candidatus Limnocylindria bacterium | reverse complement strand
GCCTACGGCCGAGTGAGGTCCCCATACGCGTCGGGGCGGCGGTCGCGGTAGAACTGCCAGGTCTGGCGGACCTCGGTGATCACGTCGAGGTCCATGTCCCGGATGATCAGCTCCTCGTCATACGGTGAGCCCACCGAGCCGATGAACTGGCCGCGCGGGTCCACGAAGTAGCTCTGGCCATAGAAGTCGTCGTCGCCGACCTCCTTCTCGATCCCGACCCGGTTGATCGTCCCGACGTAGTAGCCGTTCGCGACCGCGTGGCTGACCTGCTCGATCCGCCAGAGGTATTCCGAGAGGCCGCGTGAGGTGGCCGAGGGGATGAAGACCATCTCGGCCCCGTTGAGGCCCAGGGCTCGGGCGCCCTCGGGGAAGTGGCGGTCGTAGCAGATGTACACGCCGACCTTGCCGACCGCGGTCTCGAAGACCGGGTAGCCCATGTTCCCGGGGCGGAAGTAGAACTTCTCCCAGAAGCCCTTCACGTGCGGGATGTGGGTCTTGCGGTACTTGCCGAGGTACTTGCCGTCGGCATCGATGACCGCGGCGGTGTTGTAGTAGATGCCCGACGCCTGGGCGTCCTCCTCGTACATGGGCACCACGAGGACCATCCCGGTCTCCTTCGCGAGCGCCTCCATCCGCTTCGTCGTGGGACCGTCGGGGATCAGCTCCGTGTAGCTGTAGTACTGGGCGTCCTGGACCTGGCAGAAATACGGTCCGTAAAACAGCTCCTGGAAGAGCATCACCTGGGCGCCCTGCTTCGCGGCATCGTGGGCCGCGGCCTCGTGCTTCTGGATCATCGACTCCTTGTCGCCGGTCCAGGTGGCCTGCAGCAGCGCTCCCTTGACGATCCTCGGCATCGTGGAGATCCCCTCGTTGGTGGTTGTCGGGTCGGGCATTGAGCGTACACCGGGCGAGGCCTAGCATTCCCGGGTCGTCCCCCCTTCGAAGTCGGAGTCCGCTTGTGGCCATCCCGTCCCGGACCGCTCTGCTCGCGATCCTCGCGCTCGTCGCGACCCTGGCCGCCTGCGCCGCACCGAGCGCGGGCACGCCATCGAGCTCCACGGGCGTGCCGATCCCGAACGCGACCAGCGGGGCATCGGTGGCTCCCCCGGGCGCGACCACCGTTGGCGCGACCACCTCGGGCGGCGGTGGAGGCACGGCAATGGTCGATCTGACCTTCACCGGCACGTATGCGTTCACGGCCAAGGGCACCGCGGGCCGCTGCATCCTCTTCGCTCGGCAGGACGGAACGACGGCGTTCGGCTTCGAGGCCACCGAGGCGGACTACCCCGGCCTCGGCAAGAGCTACTCCATGGCCGAGTTCAACGGGTTCGCTGACGTCAAGTGGGTCAAGGACGATGCGGTGGGCTACGCCAACAACATCGACTCCACGATCACCCTGACGCCGGACCACCGTGGCGTCTCCATCGACCAGGATCTCTCCCCGTTCACGCCGGAGGGTGGCGTGCCTGCCGGCCCCGAGCACGTCAAGGGAACGATCACCTGCCCATGACCGAGACCGCCAGGCGGCATTTCCCAATCCGCCTCGATCCACGATTCCGGTGGTACCTCGCGATCTTCGGCGCGAACCCGAAGACGGCGTGGGTGGAGGTCGATGGCGAGACCCTCCGCGCACGGTTCGGGTGGTCGCAGCTTTCGACACCGATCTTGAACATCGCCCGCTGGTCCATCGAGGGACCATGGAGCTCCCTCACCGCACTCGGCATCCGGCGCGGCAACTCCAGCGGCGGCGACATCACCTTCGGCGGCTCCGCCCACGGCGGCGTCCGGATCGATCTCAAGCAGCCCGTGAAGTTCTTCTTCTTCCGCCCGCCCGCCTACTACCTCACCGTCGACGACCTCGATGGCCTGGCGGCTCTCCTCGCGGCTCGGGGCATCCCGGGCGAGGACAGGCGCAAGACGACGTAGGACGGGCTCGATCGCCTATTCGGTGGCCCGCGTTCGCGGCGGCAGGGCCCGGCCCTTCTCGAGGGCGATCTGGTAGTCCTGGCACACGCCGGTGTCGAAGGCGGCCTCGCTCATCGCGAGGTAGTACTCCCACATCCGGACGAAGCGGTCGTCGAAGCCCATTTCGCGAACGTCGTCCAATCGACCCATGAACCGCTCCCGCCAGGTGGCCAGCGTCCGGACGTAGTGCTGCGCGATGTCCTCGACGCCGCGGACGAGGAGCTGCGTGCCGCGCAGCGATCGCTCGACCTGGGCGAGGGAGGGGAGCAGGCCGCCCGGGAAGATATAGGTCTGGATCCAGTTGGCGCCGCGCGCCTGCGGCAGGTACGCCACGTCGGGAAATGCGATGGTCTGAAGGCTCATCAGGCCGCCGGCCTTGAGCGCCCGATCGCAAACCTGGAAGTACGCTTCGAAGAACTCGGCGCCGACCGCCTCCAGCATCTCGATGGAGACGATCGCGTCGTACTCGCCCTCGATCTCCCGGTAGTCCCGCAGCAGCACCTCGACTCGGTCCTGCAGGCCCGCGGCGCGGACCCGCTCCGTCGCCAGCGCGTGCTGGGCCGTCGAGATGGTGGCCGTGGTCACCCGGCAGCCGAGCTCGCCCGCCGCATACAGGGCGAAGCCGCCCCAACCCGTCCCGATCTCGAGGACGTGCATCCCGGCCCGCAGCCCGGCCCGCTCGGCCATGAGCCGGTACTTGTTCCGCTGGGCGTCCGCGAGCGACTGCTCCGGCGTGGCGAAGACGGCGCTCGAGTAGGTCAGCGTCTCGTCGAGGAAGAGGCGATAGAACTCGTTGCCGAGATCGTAGTGGGCCTCGATGTTCTTCTTCGCCTGGCCCGGCGTGTTTCGCCTGGCCCGGTGCGCGATCGTCTTGGCGAGCTTTGCGGGCACGCGATACCAGCCACGGGTCAGGGCCAGTGCGTCGCGATTGACGGAGGCCACCTTGGCCAGCGCGGCAAGGTCAGGGCTGGACCACAACCCGTCCATGTACGCCTCGCCGGCGCCGGTGTCGCCGCCGCGCAGGATGCGGGTGACCGCGGCGAGGTCATGGATCCGGAGCTCTCCGTGGCCGCCCGTGGCCGGGTCGCCGAAGACCTGCGTCGAGCCGTCCGGGAGCACGACCGTCAGCTCGCCGATCCGGATCCGCTGGGCGACCTGCAACATCGCCCGGAAGGCGAGGCGCTCCAGGGCCGTGCCGGCCCGACTCCGGTTCGCCCGCGCGTTCGCCCGCGCAGTCCCGGCAGTCGCCAGGCCTGGTCGGTCGTCGGGGTCCCGGGTCGTCTCGGCCTTGCGGATGGCCTGGCTCATCGGCCGGGAGCTCGAGCCGGGCGGCCGTGGCCGCCGTCGATGGGTGGGCGCTGGGCTTCGCGCCAAACCCCGTGTCGATAGAAGGTTGCGCCCTTGAGCCACAGCCGAACCGCGTGCCAGTGGATGAGCCCGATCGTCCGGTGCGTCATGAGCGGATGCCGGATCAGCAGCCGCAGCAGGTTCCGGTCGGTGAAGGCCCGGCGCTCCAGGACGAGGCTGGTCGAGAGGCGCACCTCGCCTTCCTGGCGGAGCACGATCGAGATTCGCAGGCCCGCGTCCTCGTCGCGAACGTGCACCGCATACCGCCCGTCGACCGAGATGAACGGCGAGACGAAGAACGCCTTTGGCATCGCGGCGGAGAACGGCCGGCCGGCCGGGTCGACCTCCGGAACGGTCCCGGGTTGGAGCGTGTACAGGTGCCGCTCGCCGAACGTATTGTGGACCTCGACGATCACGACGGCGAGCGTCCCGGCGGCATCGCGGCAGAGGTAGAAGCTCGCCGGGTTGAAGACGTGGCCGAGGATCCGGAAGTTCGTGACGAGCGTGATCCGCCATCCGGCCGGATCGTGGCCCTCGGATCGCAGGTGTCCGCGAACGTCCGCATCAAGGTCGCGCGCCGGCTCCGGCAGGTGATCTGCGTCCCGAAGCTCGACGATCCCGCGGCGATTGCGTCGCACGAGGCGGCTCCGCGCGGCGATCTCGTCGGACTCGCTGAGATCGAGCGCGAAGTAGAAGACGTCGTGCTCCAGCTGGTAGGTGAACGGCCTGGTGCGGCGGTGGCGGACCTTGCCGGTGAGGAGATGGCTCCTCATGCGGCGGCTTCCTCGACGCCCGCGTCGAGATCGGCAGGCCACCCATCGGCGACCGCCGCGGCGATGCCCTCGGCCGCCTGGTAGCCCGATCGGCAGCCGTCCTCGTGGAAGCCATACCCCAGGTGGGCTCCGGTGTACCAGGTCCCGCGGTGGCCCTGGAGGGCCCGCAGCCGCGACTGCGCCGCAAGGGTGCCAAACGTGTACAGGGGGTGGCTCATCGCTCGCTCGACGATCACGCGATCCGACCTCACCCGATCACCCGGGTTGACCGAGACACAGTACTCGACGTCTCCGGCGATCGATTGCAGCCGGTTCATGTGGTAGGTCATCACCAGCTCGCCGCCCGGGACGCGGCAGTCGTCGGTCGCGATGTTCCACGAGCCCCAAGCCCGCCGGTTGCGAGGCAGCACGTTGGCGTCCGTGTGGAGCACCACCTGGTTGGTCGTGTACTCGAAGCCGCCCAGGGCCTCGCGTTCGGCTCCGTCCGCGTCGCGGAGGAGGTCCAGGGCGCTGTCCGCATGGGTCGCCATGACGACCCCATCGAACCGCTTTGACGCCCCATCCGCGGTTCGGACCGTGACTCCGCCGTCGTTGCGCGCGACGGCCACCACCGGTTGCCCGACGCGCACCGCGCCCGGCCGGAGCCGGGCGACGATCGCCTCGGCATAGGTCCGAGAGCCACCCTTCACCACCCGCCACTGCGGCGATCGCCCGAGCCCGATCAAGCCGTGGTTGTCGAGGAACCGGAGGAGGTAGTCGATCGGGAAGTCCATGATCCGGCCCGGCGCGGTGGACCAGACGGCGCTGACGATGGGGATGAGGAAGTGCGCGCGGAAGCCGGGCCCGTAGCCGCGCTGCTCCAGCCACGCTCCCAGCGTCGCGGTCGTCCGGACGTCGCTGTCGAGGGTCCGTCGAGCGTCCCGGTAGAACCGCAGCACGTCGACCGTCAGGCGGGCGTGGGCCGGACTGGTCGCGAGCGAGCGGGATCCGAACCAACCGCCGGCGCCACGGGAGCTGAAGGCGATTCCGCAGGCCGCGCACGAGGATCCCAGGGACATGTCGCTGGGCTGCGTGGCGACGCCCAGCTCCGCGAGCAGGCCCACGAACCGGGGATAGGTGCGCTCGTTGTAGACGATGAATCCGGTGTCCACCGGGACCTCGCCGGTGGGCGTGGAGACCGCCACGGTCCGGACGTGGCCGCCGATGTCGGGATCCTGCTCGTAGAGGGTCACCTCGTGGGCGGGATCCAGGGCGTGGGCGGCGGTCAGCCCGCTGACTCCCGAACCGACGATGGCAATTCGCATTCCCGTCGCCTAGCGGGCGGCCGTCGCCGCGCGCTCGTCGAGCGCTCGCTGCATGCCGTCGCGAGCGTTCTCGGCGATCTTGCGGAACGCGCCCCCGGCGAACGGCGCCAGGAGCCGGCGGACGCCGACGAGCTGGATGTCGGCGGTGTAGTCGATCCGGGTGCCCGACTCGGTCGCGGTGAAGCGGATGTCGTCCGTGGCCTTCACGCCGGCGCCCTCACCGGCGAGGACCACGCGACGGGGCGGGTCCAGGTGCGTGACGGTGTAGGTCATCGGCTGGACGCCGCCCGCGACCCGAACGGCGAGGTTGTACGCAGAGCCCACGCGAACCTCACCGGAATCGGCCCGAACCGAGGACGCCACGCCGGGGTCCCAAAGCTGGGAGTTGGCGAAGTCGCCGACGAAGGCAAACGCCTCGTCGATTCCGAGCGTGGTCTCGATGGTCTCTGTCAGCACGGCCATGATGTCGTTGGTCCTCGTGGTGTTCGGCGACTCCGTTGTCGAGTGTTTGTCCCCACTGTATCGTCGTGTCAGCGCAGACATGTCAATGGTTTGTAGACTGTTGGTCCATGGGCGCAAACAAGGGGCGCCGCAACGACTCAGATGCGCGGAGAATTGACGGATGGATCACCGGGACCTGATCGACGGCCTGCTCGAGCTCGCCGTCGTGCCGAGCTTCAGCTCCATCGGCATCCGCGTGCGCCGCCCACTCTGGAGCTGGCAGGACCCGCCGCCGGGGACCCTCACGGGTCGCACCGCGGTCATCACGGGCGCCACCGGAGGACTGGGCCGCGCCACCTGCGGCGCACTTGCCGCGCTCGGGGCGCGGGTCGTCCTCGTGGGCCGCGACGAGGCCAAGCTCGCGAAGCTCGCCGGCGAGCTGTTCGTCGCGCATGGCGAGGATCGGTTTCCGACGGTCGCGGCTGACCTGTCCGTCCTCGCCGAGGTCCGCGGCGCGGCCGAGACGATTCGCGCGAGCGAGCCGCGCGTGGACGTCCTGGTCGACAACGCCGGCAGCATCTTTGCCGAGCGCACGACGACAATGGACGGCCTCGAGGCGAGCATGGCGCTGATGGCGATCGGGCCGTTCGCGCTGCTCGCCGGCCTGCTGCCGCTGCTCCGAGCCTCCGACGACGCGAGGGTCATCGCGGTCACGTCGGGCGGGATGTACACCCAGCCGATCGATGTCGAGGATCTCGACGGGGAGGCGGTGGCCTACAACGGCCCGCGCTTCTACGCCCGCGCGAAGCGGGCGCAGGTCACGCTGATCCGCGAGTGGGCTCGCAGGACCAACGACACCACGATCGCGTTCAACGCGATGCACCCCGGCTGGGCCCGAACCCCCGGGCTCACCGACTCGCTACCCGGCTTCGACCGGTTGATGGGTCCCATCCTCCGAACGCCGGAGGAAGGGATCGACACCATCACCTGGCTCGCGACCGCAGCTCGGAGCGAGATCGGCAACGGGCGGCTCTACCTGGATCGGCGGTCGCGGCCGTTCGACCGGGCGCCGATGACGCGCCTGGATGCCGCCGAGCGTCGCCGCCTGTGGGACGTCGTCGTCAGCCGAACGAAGATCACGGACCCCTCGCCAGGCTGACGGCCCGTCGCGTGACCGTTCGCCGCCCGGGACGCTGGATCGGATCGGCCGAGTCGGCGTAGTCTGCGTCGGGAACCGAACCCGAAGCATCCGACCGGCTCCGAGGTTCTACGGGAGACGACACCATGCGACCACTCCGCACCCCCGGCCCGCGACCCCTCGCCGGCGCCGCGGCCCTCTTCGCGGCCCTCGCCCTTCCGGCCGCGGCCCTCGCTGCGAGCTTCCCGGGGACCTCCGGACCGGATCACCTCGTCGGCACCGCCGACTCGGACACGATGACCGGCCTCGCCGGCGCCGACCTGATCGAGGGCCTCGCCGGCCCCGACTGGATCGACGGCGGCGCGGACAGCGACACCACCTACGGCGGCGCGGGGCGAGATCACATCCGCGGCGGGACGGGCAGCGACAAGATCCGGGGCGGCGCGAACGGCGACGCGATCGCCGGCGGCGACGGTGGCGACTGGCTCTCCGGCGGCACCGGTCCGGACGCGATCCTCGGCGGCGCGGGGCCGGACACCATCCACGGCGGCGACGGGCCGGACACGATCGGTGGCGGCACCGGGCGCGACCTCGTCTACGGCGGGTATGGCAACGACGTCATCCGCACCGGCGGCGACCAGACGGCGGATGCCGTCCGCTGCGGGCCCGGGTGGGACATCGCCTATCTCGGCCGCTACGACATCGCCGATGCCAGCTGCGAGCGAGTGGTGCGCACGCTCGAGCCGTAGGCGACAATCGGCCGACGTCGCGACACCACACCGAGTCGAACGGAGCCCCTGATGACCGTCGAGAACGCCGCCAAGCTGTCGAGCGCGGAGATCGTTGCCCAGAACCGGGCCAACACCTTCTTCTCGTGGTCCGTCCAGAACACCCTCGACCCGATCGCGATCGACCACGCCGAAGGCGTCTACCTCTACACCCCCGAGGGCAAGCGGATCCTCGACTTCAACAGCCAGCTGATGTCGGTCAACATCGGCCACGGCGATCGCCGGGTGATCGACGCGATCACCGCGCAGGCGATGAAGCTCCAGTACGTCCAGCCGGCGTTCGCGACCGAGATCCGCGGAAGGCTCGGGGCCAAGATGGCCGAGATCCTGCCGGGCGACATGGACAAGGTGTTCTTCACGCTCGGCGGCGCCGAGGCGATCGAGAACGCGATCAAGTTCGCGCGCCACCACACCGGCCGCTACAAGGTGCTCGCCCGCTACCGCGCGTATCACGGGGCCACGTTCGGAGCGATGACCCTGACCGGCGATCCGCGCCGCTGGGCCAACGAGCCCGGGCTCGTCGGGGTCGTTCGCTACCCCGACACGCACCGCTGGGGCGAGGCCGGGCCACGCCCGGTCGCCGAAAGCCTCCAGGGCCTCGAGGACGTCATCCGCTACGAGGGCGCCCACACGATCGCCGCGATCTTCCTCGAGACGATCGTCGGCACGAACGGCATCCTGATCCCGCCCGACGGCTACCTCAAGGGCGTCCGCGAGATCTGCGACCGCAACGACATCCTCATGGTCTGCGACGAGGTCATGGCCGGGTTCGGGCGGACCGGCCGCTGGTTCGCGGTCGACCACTGGGATGTCGTCCCCGACCTCATGACGATGGCCAAGGGCCTCACATCGTCGTACCTGCCG
>DATLDP010000095.1:0-43480 GCA_035525825.1 Candidatus Limnocylindria bacterium | reverse complement strand
GATCGGGGCTCGCCGGCGCGGCCGCAAGGGCCGTATCGATTGCCTTCGTCTTCGATCTTGCCTGGCTCTTGGCCACAGCCGACCTCCCGGGCGCGGCAGTCTACCAGCGGCCGGTCAACGCTCCGACCAGCGCGCCTGCTCCGCGGGACGCCGGGCCGCACGCTGCGCGCTGAGGGCGAACTGGAGCTTGGAGCCCAGCGGCGGACCCACGCCATCGATCGCCGTGAGCGCCTCCGCAAGCTCCTGGAGCGCCCCGGGGTCGCCTGCCTGCAGCTCCGCCTCAAGCTCGTCGCGGACCGCGACGACGACGTCATCGGCAATGGCCTCGAGCGCGTCGAGGCTCAGCTCGACCACCGTTTCCCCCCGGCTCACGAGGCGCGTGAGCCGACGCTGACGGAGCCGCGCGATCTCCACCAGCGGCGCTCCGCCCGTCGCCGCGAGGAGCATCGCCCGGGCCTCCGAATCCGGCCACGCCTCCGGATCCAGGTCAGTGGTCGCCGGCGCCTCGAGCTCCACCCGCGTCGAGACGGCGCCGGCCATCGACCGCGGCACCTTGACCGCGAGCACCGTCGCGCCGGAGTGGTCGCTCTCGCGCTGTCGCAAACGGGCTCGCAGCCCGCCGGCCGCCAGGGAGCCCGCTTCCATGGCGGTATCGAGATAGCGATCCACGATGACCACCAGCACGACCGGTCCGGCCGCTTCGAATCCGGCGAGTCGCGCGGGGTCCGGGGTCTCGATCAGCGACTGCACGAGCTCCGGGAGGTCGACGCCGAGCTTCGCCTCGATCTCGATGCCGGATGCGGGTCGCGCCACCGGCCCTCAGGCCTCCGCGACGTATCGGCGCTCGCCGGTTGCCGGATCCACCGCGACGCGCATCCGGTGGCCGCTGGTCGGGTCGATGAAGACCTCGTTCGTCTGCCGGAAGCGCGAATCGAGGGGCCCGCCTGCGGGCTCGCCGCCTCCCGGTCCGGGGGCCGCGTTCGTCCGCTCGGCATCGATCGATCGGTAGCGCTGTCGCTCGATGGCGACCCCGATGACCATCAGGGCACCCAACCCGAACAGCTGCAGGAAGGCGAGCCCGCCGACCCCGGGGATCGCGAGCGTCGCGAGGCTCAGGAGCATCAGCAGCACGCCGCCGATGACGATCAGGGCGCGGATGACGCTGGCCATCAGATCGAAGCCCCCCGAGCCCTACTCGCCGCCCTGGGGCGCGGACTCGTCCGCGACGACGACCACGGCGGTGCCGTAGGCCACGATCTCGGACATCGTGCCCGCGATCTCGCTGCTGTCGAAGCGCATCGAGATCACCGCGTTGGCGCCCATAAGCGTGGCGTTCTGGACGAGCCGATCGAGCGCCTGGCGGCGGGTGTCCTCCAGGAGCTGGGTGTATTCATGGATCTCGCCCCCACCGAGGGACCGCAGGCCGGCGATCAGGTTGCCGGAGAAGCCCCGGCTCCGGACCACGAGCCCGAAGGTCTGGCCCTTCGTCTCGGCCACGCGATGGCCGGCGATGAACGGCGTGGTGGCGACGATCACGATGGTTGCTCCTCTCGGAATTTTCCCGGGTCAGGCGGCGCCGGCGCGGCGTCCGGAGCATTCGCTGCAGTCGCAGCGGTCCCGAAGCAGCACGAACGGGTAGTAGCCGGTGTGGTGGCCGTCGCCCCAGGTCGGGGCGATGGCGTAGTTGCCGACGAGATGGACGTCGGTGAGCCGCGTCTGCTCCTCACTGAGGGTCGGCGAGGTGTCCAGCCAGCCCGGCATGCCCGCCTCGCCGCGGCAGAAGGCGCAGGGGCACAGCCACCTGAGGTCGTGACCGGTGAACGCGGTCGTGTGGCCGTCGGCCCAGTCGATCGAGATCGTGCCGGCCGTGCGGTCGGCGTGGATTCGCGCGGGCGTCGTTCGCTCGCCGGAGGGGAGCGGCCGCTCGATCGGGCCGCTCGATGCGTTGGTCATGGCCTGATTTTGCGCCAGATCGCGCGCTACTCCATCACGAGGTCGGTCGGGAGATCGTCGCGAGCCGGATATTGCGGGTCGAGGTCCGCCAGCGTGTCGGCGACGATGTCCGCGATCGCCATGTCCCGGAACCACTTCCGATCGGAGGGAACGATGAACCAGGGGGCCTCGTCGGTGGAGCAACGGGAGAGGACGTCCTCGTAGGCCGCCATGTACTCGTCCCAGTGCTTGCGCTCCTCGAGGTCGCCGACCTTGAACTTCCAGCGCTTGGTGGGGTCCTCGTAGCGATCGCGGAAACGCTCCAGCTGCTCCTCGGGGCTGATCCGGAGGAAGAACTTGAGGATCGTGGTGCCCTCCTGGGCGAGGGTCCGCTCGAAGTCGTTGATCTGGTCGTAGCGGCGGGACCAGCGCTCTTCGGGGACCAACGAGTGGACCCGGACGACGAGGACGTCCTCGTAGTGCGAGCGGTTGAAGATCACGATCTCGCCGTTCCCGGGCACCACCTGGTGGATGCGCCAGAGGTAGTCGTGGGCGAGCTCCGTCGCGGACGGCACGCCGAACCCGACCACCCGAACGCCCAGCGGATGGAATCCGGTCATCACGTGCTTGACGATGCCGTCCTTGCCGGACGCGTCCATCCCCTGGAGGACGATCAGCACGCGCCGCTTGCCCTCGGCCCAGAGGCGCTCCTGGAGCGCGGCCAGGCGCTCCACATCCGCGGCGATCTTCGCCGGGGCATCGTCCTTCTCGGGACCGAACGTCTCTCGCGCGTCGTGATCGGAGAGCTTCACCCGCGAGCCGGGCTCCACGATCAGCCGGTCCCGCAGCGAATCGCGCTTGCCGCCCCGCTTCGACCCCGGCTTGTCACTCACCGCGCCACCTTAGCCGGTCCGGCGCTTGCGCAGAATCACGCAAGGACCACGGGACCTTCGACTGACGGACCCCGCCGGGGGCGGTGGCTATAGTCCGGCGAGATGTCCCTCGAGATCCACGGCCTCGTCAAGCGATTCGGGCCGATCAGTGCCCTGAACGGGCTGGACCTCGAGGTTCCGGAACGCCACGTCTTCGGCTTCCTGGGCTCGAACGGCGCCGGCAAGACGACCACGATGCGGATCGCGCTCGGCGTCCTGCGCGCCGATGGCGGCGAGATTCGGTGGAACGGCGCGGACCACCGCTCGCTCCCGCGCCAGACCTGGGGCTACCTCCCCGAGGAGCGCGGCCTCTATCCCAAGATGGCGGTCCTGGACCAGCTGGTGTTCTTCGCCGGGCTCCAGGGCGTTCCCCGCGACCGGGCCATCCGCGAGGCGAAGGCCTGGCTCGCCCGCTTCCGCGTCCCCGACTTCGCCGATCGTCGGGCGGAGGAGCTCTCCAAGGGCAACCAGCAGAAGGTCCAGTTCCTCGCCGCGGTCATGCACGACCCGCAGGTGCTCCTCATGGACGAGCCATTCACCGGCCTGGACCCCGTCAACATCGTCCTGCTCCGCGAGGCGATCCTGGAGCTCCGCGACCGCGGCAAGACGATCGTGCTCTCCACCCACCAGATGGAGACGGTCGAGGCGATGTGCGAATCGGTGGCGATCGTCGATCACGGCCGCGCGGTGGTCGCAGGCCTGCTCCGGGACGTCAAGCGATCGACCGGCCGGCGGATGGTGCTGCTCTCGGTCGTCGGCGACCACAAGCTCGAGTGGCTCGCCGGCGTCCCGGGCGCGCGGCTCCTGCGGCCCGGCATCGAGCGCGCGGAGATCGAGATCGAGCCAGATGTCGAGCCCGAGGCGATCCTCGCCGCGGCGCTCGCCTCCGGAGCCCGGGTGACCCACTTCGAGGTCGCCGATCCGTCGCTCGAGCAGGTCTTCATCGAGCACGTCGGCCACGCCGCCGACATCGACCCCGACACGCTCGCGCGAATGGGCACGCCGCCCACCGGCTCGAGCCCGGGCGAGAAGGGCCGCGCACCAGGACTCGGCTCGGCATCTGCCGCCGACAGTGAGGCCATCGCATGAGCGATGGCAACGCGATTGCGCCAACGGATGGATCCCCGGCAAGCCCCTCGACCAACGTCGGCAACATCTGGCTGATCGCCCGGCGGGAGTTCTGGCAGCAGGTCCGAAGCCGCCTCTTCTTCGTCTCGACGATGTTCCTTGCCACGCTGGCGGTCGTGGTGGCCCTCACCCCCGTGCTGATCAAGGCCGTCCAGACCGACACGCCCGTGAAGGTCGCGGTCGTCAGCGACGACGCCACGCTCGCCACCGACACGATCTCGGTACTGGGCGGCCTCCTCAACCCCGATCAGGGCAAGGACCAGCCACCGGCGTTCGTGTTCGTGCCCGCCACCGCCGAGCAGGCGACCGCGCAGGCGATCGCGAATGGCGTCTACGACGGGGCCCTCCTCGGCGCCCGCCTGCCGAGCGGCCAGATGACCTACCAGTTCCTGACCGGCGAGCGGATCGGCACCGAGGCGGTCCAGAAGATCCAGGTCGGCGTCTTCGCGATCGGGATCTTCGACTGGATTCGGACCAACGGCTCCACCATGACCGGCGGCTTCAACCTGCCGGCGTTCGAGCCGGCGGCCGTCGGCGCCGGTGCGTCGGTCGGTGGCAGCTCCGGCGCCATCAGCGCCGCCGAGTACGCCGGGCGCCGGATCGTCGGCGTCGTCTTCGTCGTCCTGATCTTCATCACGCTCGTCATCTACGGGATGTGGGTCGCCGCGGGCGTGGTCGCCGAGAAATCAAGCCGGGTGATGGAGCTCCTGATCAGCGCGGCCACGCCGGGCCAGCTGATCCTTGGGAAGGTGCTCGGGATCGGGCTGGCCGGCATGGTCCAGTACGTGGCCATCCTCGTCCCGGCGCTGACGACGCTGCTCCTCCAGGACCGGATCGCGGTCGCGCTGCTCGGCAGCTCGACCGGGCTTGACCTGTCGCTCGGGGCGCTCACGCCGGCCCTGCTCGGTGCGTACGGGCTCTTCTGGATCCTCGGGTTCACGCTCTATGCGCTCGTCTACGCGGCCGCGGGCTCGTTGGTGAGCCGGGCGGAAGACCTCCAGGTCCTCGCGCTGCCGCTCTCGATCATCGCGATCGGCGGCTACTTTCAGGCGGTCATGGCGCTGTCCGGCGGGATCACGCCGATGGTTCGGATCGCCTCGTATATCCCGTTCTGGAGCCCGTTCGTGATGCTCACTCGGCTGACGGTCGGCCGCGTGGAGCCGTGGGAGATCGTCCTCTCGTTCGGCCTGCTGGCCGCCTCGATCCCGATCACGGCGGTCATCGCGATGCGGGTCTACTCCGCCGGCGTCCTGCTGTATGGCCAGCGTCCTGGCGCTCGCCAGATCGTCGGCGCGATCCTCCGCCCGCCCGCCTGAGCTAGTCCTGCGATCCGAACTCCAGTGGGAGCCGTCGCAGGAGCGAGAGGACGCGTTCGGCCCGCTCGCCGGGCTCGGTAAGGGCATCCATGGGCTCACCCGTCGCGATGTCGTCGATCCCGCGAGCTGTCACCGCCTCGGCGCCCCCGACCGCGACGCTTCGCCACAGGCGGCTGCGGATCCCGGGCAGGTACGGGCTCGTCCGCTGCCGCGCGCGAATTCCGAACAACCCCTGGCCGGACACCGCCTCGAACAGGGCCCGCCCCTCCGATGCGATCGCCGGCACAGCGACCACCTCATCGCCCGGGCGGAGCACCTGCCGCAGCAGCGCCCGGCGCCGGTCGAGGGCGAGGTTCAGCAGGGACTTGCCGTCCAGGTCCAGCAGGTCGAAGGCGAGGTAGGAGAGCGGGCGCCCCGCGGAACCGGCGAACCGCCGGCCCAGCTCCTCCGCATCGAGCTTCCCGTCGGCATCGACGACCACGATCTCCCCGTCGAGGACCGCCGATCGAGCCTTGACCCGCATCGCCAGCCCGGCGAGCTCCACCGGCGCCGGGCCCGCGGTCCCGTCCTCCGCGACGAGCGTCACCTCACCCTCACCGGGAAGCTCGGACGGCCCGATCAGCGCGAGCGCCCGCGCGCCGCCCCAGATCGGCTCGAAGAGGTGCGCGTCGGAGTCGAATGGCTCCGGCAGCGGCCGCGCCAGCATCGGGCGGAGGCCGGAGGGGAGCTTCGGCAGCGGCGCATCGAGCCGGAGGGACAGTTGGTCGGCCACGGACCGATCGTACGCCCGGATGGCGCGGAAGCCCGGTGTATCCTCACCGTCCCATGGCCGTCCGGCAGCCCGACACGATCTCCCGCGAGAACGCCAGCGAGCTCGTTCGCGCATGGGCGGGCGGGCGTCCGGGCCCGCTCGGGAGCGTCCTCGGGCGCCAAACCGCGGTGGACCAGGTCGGCATCGAGCTGCGTGTCGAGAGCCTCAAGCGCCGGTCGATCAAGAAGGCTTCGAAGCTGTGGGCCCTCGACCTCGCGATCCGGATGATGGATCTGACGACCCTCGAGGGCAAGGACACGGCCGGCAAGGTCCGGGCGATGTGCGCCAAGGCGATCCACCCGCAACCGGGTGATCCATCGATCCCGTCGGTCGCGGCGGTCTGCGTCTACCCGGCCCTCATCGCCGACGCCAAGGAGGCGCTCAAGGGCTCCGGCGTGAAGGTCGCCAGCGTCGCGACCGGCTTCCCGTCGGGCCAGACGTTCCGGGACATCAAGGTCGCCGAGGTCAAGGCCGCGGTCGCGGCCGGAGCGGACGAGATCGACATGGTGATCGATCGCGGCGCGTTCCTCTCGGGCGACTACGCGACGGTCTTCGACGAGGTCGTCGAGATCAAGGACGCCTGTGGCGATGCCCACCTCAAGGTCATCCTGGAGACCGGCGAGCTCGGGACATTCGACCAGGTTCGGCGCGCAAGCATCCTTGCGATGGCGGCGGGCGCGGACTTCATCAAGACCTCCACGGGCAAGGTCCAGCCGGCGGCGACGCTGCCGGTGACGCTGGTCATGCTCGAGGCCATTCGCGACTTCGAGAAGGCCACAGGACGATGGGTTGGCATGAAGCCCGCTGGCGGCATCAAGACCGCCAAGGACGCCGTGCAGTACCTCGTGGTGCTGTACGAGACGCTGGGCCCGCGCTGGATGAACCCGGACCGCTTCCGGTTCGGCGCGTCGACGCTCCTGAACGACGTGCTCATGCAGATCGAGAAGGAGCGCACGGGCCGCTACCAGGATCCCGACCACTTCACGATCGACTGACCAGGCCCTTTGGCCGCCAGGGAACCCGGAGACGGGATGCCCGCGTCTGCCCCGCATGACGACCCGGATCGCGCCGCGCGTGCTCTCCTCCCTCCTCCTCGCGGGGCTCTTGGCGGCCTGCGGGCCAATCGGCGGCGCGAGCCCGTCGACCACCCCCGGTCCGGAGCCCTCGACGGTCATGAGCGCGGCCGCGCTTCGGATCTCGCTGATCGACCAGCTCGGCCCTCTCTGGTACTGCGACCCGGATTCGTACCCCATCCCCCGGGGCGACGAGCAGGACCGCGCGATCGAGCGCTTCCCCGAGATCCGGGCCGATTCCGAGATGTTCGACGCGCTCACGGCCCACCTGGGGATCAAGCCAGGGGCAGATCCAACGGATGCCGAGAAGCTCGAGCTCTACCAGCTGTGGAAGGTCGCGAGTGCGATCACGTTGGAGTCGATCGGCGGCGGGCGGTACCGCTTCGACTACCTGGCCCAGCCCGCCGGCGGAGCATCGGAAGGAACGCGCACGGCCGGGATCATCGATGACCATGGCGCGATCACGGTCGAGCAGCAAGCCCCCGCGCCCGAGCCGATGTGTCCGATCTGCCTCGCCCGCGGGACGCCGATCGAAGGTCCAGACGGGCCAATGCCCGTCGATCGGCTCCGCCTCGGCGACACGATCTGGACCCTGAATCGGGCGGGGCGCCGCGTCGCGGGCACCGTGATCGCGCTCGGGTCCACGGCCGCGCCGCGGGACCACAACGTGATCGAGGTCACGCTCGCCGACGGCCGACGCGTGACCGCATCGCCAGGGCACCCGCTCGCCGACGGGCGTTCGATCGGCGAGCTGCGGATCGGCGATTCGCTCGATGGCAGCACCATCACCGGCGTACGGCGACTGGCATACCAGGGCGGCTTGACCTTCGACCTGGTGGTCTCGGGTGAGACCGGGATCTACCTCGCGGGCGGGATCCCGCTGCGGAGCACGCTCGAGGCCGGCTCTCGGCGTTAGCTAGCGGTTAGACCAGCTCGGGCTGGATCTCGGCTGTCGCGAGCTCGGGGTCGGGATCGCCGCGGACGCCGGCGAGGCGCGTGATGCCGGGGACCGTCTTCGAGAGGTAGTCCAGGACCACGCCGAGCTGGCGGATCTTCTCGTCGATGTCGAACGACGAATGGCCCGTCCCGAACAGGTACAGCTCGTGGGGGTGGTTCCGGGCCTTGAGCCGCTCCACGTAGTTGAGGATCTGGGGGAGCGGGCAGCGGCTGTCGTTCCGGCCCGCCAGCAGGAGCAGCGGCGCCCGCACCTGGTCCACGTATTCGATCGGGGAGCGCTCCTTCATGAGCTCCGGCACTTCCTCCGCCGTGCCGCCGAGGAGCGCCCGGTCGTAGGCCTGCAGGAGCGGCGACTCGTCCGCGTAGGCCGCGACGTAGTCCGCGACCGGCACGCCGGCGACGCCCGCGATGAACCGGTTCGGGTGCATCCCGTGCATCAGCAGCGTGAGGTAGCCGCCCCAGGACCAGCCCGCGATGACGGACCGGGTCGGGTCCGCGATGCCTCGCGAGAGCAGGTCGTCATGACCGGCGACGATGTCGGCGACCTCCGGCCAGCCGATGTTGCCGACGAGCTCGTCCCGCCACGCCGCCCCGAAACCGATGGAGCCGCGGTAGTTGAGCATCGCGACGCAGAAGCCCATGTCGACGTAGGCCTGGACCTCCGGTGTCCAGCGGTCGAGGTCGACCGAGGTGGGGCCGCCGTGGATGAAGAACAGCGTGGGCCACGGCTTCTGGCCGGCAGGCTCCACGATCCAGCCCGAGACGCGCTGGCCATGCTCGTTGGGGTACTCCCACGGGATGAACGGGCGGCCGGGAGGGGCGTCGATCGGCGCGGCGAGGATCGGCTCGTCGCGACCGGACTCGAACACGATTCCGGGATGCTCCCCCCGCTGGAGGCGATACCAGACCGCGCCGTCGGGTCGGACCCGGGCGCCGGTCAGGGATCCCTCCTGCATCGCGATCGGCTCGATCGCGCCCGTCGCGAGCTCGTAGCGATGGAGGTGGTTGCGGCCGTCGCGGAGCTCGAACAGCAGGACGGACGAGGCGTCCGGCCACCAGTCCGCGACCTCGGTCAGGCGATCCCACGGGAGCGTGAGGTCCTGCAGCTCGCCGGTCTCGACGTTCCAGATCGCCGGCGCGCGCTCGCCGCGCCGCTCATGGCCGATCGCGATCCGCTGGTCGCCGGGGATGGGCGACCAGGCGAACGCGCACATCGCCAGACCTTCGTCCCGCAGGTCCGCGACCACGGCACCGGTCTTCGCGTCGAGGATGCGGAGCGAGGGGTGGATCAGGTCGCCGTGCTCCGAGTGCTCGATGCAGATGAGCGTCTCGTCCGCCGACAGGGCGCCTTGCCCGGAGCCGGCCATGAGGGCGTTGGAGCCGCCGAGGACGATCGATTCGTCGCTGTGGAGGAGGCGCCGAGCAGGCCCGGCGCCCTCCGAGATGAAGAGGTCGAAGCCCTCGCGGTCGCTGGTCGCGGCGGCGATCCGCTGCCGGCCGATCGAGATCCCCTGGTCCCATGCCTCGGGGAGCCCCTCGACGAAGGGCTCCGCCGTGCCGCCGGCGAAGGGAGCGGCGACCCACACCCCCGACTCGTCGCCGGTGGTGTCGCGGTGCCAGACCACCCACTCGCCGTCCGGCGTGATCTCGCCGGCGATCAGCCCGACCGGCTCGCTCGTGATCTGCCGGCGCTCACCCGTCCCGAGATCCCAGGCGTGGAGCTGGTAGATCCCGCTCTCCGACGAGGCATAGACGAGGCGATCGGGTGCGTGCGCAGACCACATGGGAAAGCCGACGATCGGGGCGCGGAAGCGGCGCTGCCACAGGGGCAGGGGGTCGGGCACGCGGCGCAGCATATCCGCGCGCACCGGTTCGGGCAGTCGGTCGAGTGCCCTATTTCTGTCACAGTCCCCGCGACCCGCGGCTCTTGCGGGCACAGGTGTGGCGGGTGGAGGCGATCGAACCGGGACTCGCACAGGTGACGCGCCGCTCGGACGTCGACCTTGATTCGGCGTTTGCTTCGGCGCGCCCGCGACTCGTCAGGATCGCGGCTTCGCTCGTTGGCGCCGACACTGCCGAGGACGTCGTGCAGGACACCTACATCACCGCCCGAGCCCGAATTTCCCAGCTCCGGGATCCCAACGCGATCGAGGCGTGGCTGGCGCGCATCTGCGTCCATCGCTCCTTCCGGATCAAGCGGCGGGGCAAGCGCCTGACCGAGCTCCTGCCGTTCGTGCCTTTTGCCCGCTCCACGCCGGCGTCCGCCGGCCGCCTCGAGCTCCATGAGCTGGTCGAGCAGCTCCCGCCACGCGACCGCGCCGTCGTGGTGCTCCAGCACGGCTACGGGTACTCCCTGGCCGAGGTCGCGGAGCTCGTCGGCATCTCGCATGCGAACGCCCGCAAGGTTTCCTCGCGAACCCGGGCCCGCCTCCTCAAGCAGTGGCAGGAGGCCGAGGCATGAGCGAGCCCGTGGATCGCCGGCCCCGGGATGAGGCGCGATTCGACGCGGAGCTCCGGCGAGCCGCGCGGAGCCTCATCCGGGAGGAGCTGCCCCGGGAGATCCTTGACCCGGTCGCGGTTGGCTCGGCCGGCCTCCCGGGCCGGGTCACGGCTCGGCGCGCCCTGCCGGGCTTCGCCGGCGCGGGCGCAGCCGTCGTGGTGCTGCTCCTGGCGACCGCGGTCGCGCTCGCTCCGGGCTCACCGCATCCGACGCTCGGGACCCCGCAGGCGAGCCAGTCGCTGGGGATGAAGATCTCGCCCGAGATCTCGACCCTGCCGCTGTTCCGCGCGACGTCCAGCATCCTCATGGACCTCAGCGCGCTCGAGTATCGATGCAACGACGGCAGGGTTGTCGAGTCGCCGAAGCCCGAGCCCGATGCGGTCGTCAAGGAATCCGCGATCTGCACTGCTCCGGACAGCGCCGGCCCGCTGAGCGCGGCGCTGATCATCGGCGAGGCCAAGGGCGGCCGGATCGTCGTCGTCACCATCAAGGCCGACATCGTCGGCGACGACACGCCCGCAGCCCGCGATGCGGTCGCCGAGACGCTCGGCAGGGCTGCCTCGGTCGTGGCCTACGTGAAGGACAACGGCGCGTTCATCAACGCCTGGGTGCTCGAGAAGCTGGCGGGCGTCGAGAAGAACGAGAGCGTGCTGCTGCAGCAACGCGGCTACTCGATGCGGATCTTCAGGAGCTCCACGGGGAGCTACGTCGTCACGGTGGAAGCCGCGACCTAGCTGGGACCAGATCTAGCGCGGGTCCGCGGGTGGCGGCGATCTACCCACGATGCCTCTGAGATGTTCAGCCAGTGACCAAACCTGGCACAACGCCGACCACAAGCGCTTTCCGGGCGCCACCCAGCCGCCATCGGAACGCTCGATCCAGTTCGCTTGAGCGTGGACGTGCCAGCTGAGCGCTCGGGCAGGTACTCGATGGACCCTGGACAAGCGGTTCTGCCCGCGCTACGGCAGATCTTGGTCACCAGGTGAACATTTCCGGGGCCTGGCCGAGCAGACGCCGGGTCCAGGGCGCTACCGTTCCGCCATGGCAGGGATCGGTGGGATCGGTGGCCGTGATCTGGCGCGGCGGCTCGGCAAGGTTGGTGTCTGGAGCTTCGCGCTGCAGCGGCTTCCGGCCAGGGACGCGGGCGCGACGATTCGGGCGTACGAGGACGCGGGCTATCCGACGATCTGGTTCCCGGAGAGCGTCGGCTCGAAGGAGGTCTTCGCCCATTCGGCGCTCCTGCTCGCGAACAGCGACCGGGCCGTGATCGCCCCCGGCATCGCCAGCATCTACGCCCGCGATCCGATGGCCATGGCCGGCGGCGCGAAGGCCCTCGCCGAGGCGTATCCCGGGCGCTTCGTGCTCGGCATCGGGGTCAGCCATGCGCCGTCCGTGGCCACTCGCGGGGGGCGCTACGGCAAGCCGCTGGAGACGATGACCGCCTACCTCGACGGCATGGACGCGGCGACCTACGCGGGCCCTGAGCCGGGCGAGCCCGTGCCGCTCGTCCTCGCCGCGCTTGGGCCGAAGATGCTGGAGCTCGCCTCGCAACGCGCGGACGGCGCGCATCCCTATTTCGTGCCGGTGGAGCACACGCCGATCGCCCGCGCCGCGGTGGGCAGCGAGACGTGCCTCGTGGTGGAGATGTCCGCCGTTCTCTCGACCGACCGCGCCGAGGCACTCCGGATCGGCCGGGCATTCGCCCGCAACTACCTCGCGCTGCCGAACTACGCCAACAATCTCCGCCGGCTGGGCTGGGCGGACGAGGACATCGCCAGCGACGGCAGCGACAGGATGATCGAGGCGGTGGTGGCGCTTGGGGGCGTCGACGCGATCGTCGCGCGGGCCAAGGCCCACCTCGACGCCGGCGCGGACCACGTCTGCGTCCAGCTCCGCGCCGACTCCTCCGCCGACCCCGTCGTCGAGGGCTTCAGGGAGCTCGCAGCGGGTCTGCTCTCGCTCTGACGAACGGCCGTGCGTCGCCGGGAACGAGACCCTCGACGGGTATCATGCCCGCGTGACCACCGAATCGAAGGCCCTCCGACCATGGTCGGGGGATCGGGCCCCGGCGGATTGGGGGCTCGGGGACGGGCAGGCGGTGCCCTGGGAGTACGCGCCGGCGCCGGAGTCGCGCGACGTCGTCACGATCAAGCCCCGCTACGGCCTGTTCATCGACGGCCGCGAGCAGAACGCCTCGGACGGCACCTGGTTTAAGAGCGTGAACCCAGCGACCGAGGACGTCATCGCCGAGGTCGCGCGGGCCACGACGGCGGACGTCGACAAGGCGGTCCGCGCCGCGCGCCGCGCCCAGAAGACCCGCTGGGGCAACCTCCCGGGCCGCGAGCGGGCGAAGTACCTCTTCCGGATCGCCCGGATCCTCCAGGAGCGCTCGCGCGAGTTCGCCGTCCTCGAATCGATGGACTCCGGCAAGCCGATCAAGGAGTCGCGCGACGTCGACATCCCGCTCGTCGCCAATCACTTCTGGTACTACGCGGGCTGGGCGGACAAGCTCGAATACGCGTTCCCAGGCCGCGTCGCGAAGCCGCTCGGCGTCGCCGCACAGGTCATCCCGTGGAACTTCCCGCTGCTGATGCTGGCCTGGAAGATCGCGCCGGCGCTCGCCGCGGGGAACGCCGTCGTCCTCAAGCCCGCCTCGACCACGCCCCTCAGTGCCCTGCTCTTCGCCGAGGTCTGCCAGCAGGCGGACCTGCCGCCGGGCGTCGTGAACATCGTCCCCGGGCCGTCGGACATCGGGATGCACCTCGTCAGCCACCCCGACGTCGACAAGGTCGCCTTCACCGGCTCGACCGGCGTCGGCAAGCTGATCCACAAGGCCATCGCGGGCACCGACAAGGCGATCACCCTCGAGCTCGGCGGCAAGGCCGCGAACATCGTGTTTGAGGACGCCGCGCTGGACCAGGCCGTCGAGGGCATCGTCAACGGCATCTACTTCAACCAGGGCGAGGTCTGCTGCGCGGGTTCGCGCCTCCTCGTGCAGGAATCGATCGAGGGGCCGCTCATCGAGAAGCTCAAGGACCGCCTCTCGACCATCCGGGTCGGGGACCCGCTCGACAAGAACACCGACGTCGGCGCGATCAACTCCAAGAGCCAGCTCGAGAAGATCACCGAGCTGGTCCAGGCGGGCATCGACGAGGGCGCGGACATCTACCAGCCCGCCTGCGACCTGCCCGAACGCGGCTATTTCTTCCGACCGACGCTGTTCACCAACGTCGCCCAGAGCCACCGGATCGCGAAGGAGGAGATCTTCGGGCCGGTCCTGTCGGTGCTGACCTTCCGAACGCCGGACGAGGCGGTCGAGAAGGCCAACAACACGCCCTACGGCCTGTCGGCCGGGGTCTGGACGGAGAAGGGGAGCCGGATCCTGTGGATGGTCCGGAAGCTCAAGGCGGGCGTCGTCTGGGCCAACACGTTCAACCGCTTCGACCCGACGTCGCCGTTCGGTGGCTATAAGGAATCCGGCTTCGGGCGCGAGGGCGGCATGCACGGGCTGCACGCCTACGTGAAGCTCGAGGACCGCTGAGTGGCGACCGCGAAGCGATCGAGCTCGAAGGCGCCCGCAGGCGGCGCGAACGTTTCGGCGGTCGCAAAGGGGGCGACGAACGGCTCGACTCGCGCCGTCGCCAAGCGCGCAACGAAGGTCATCGCGGCTGCACCCGAGCGGGTCGAGGTTCGCAAGACCTACAAGCTCTACGTCGGCGGGCAGTTCCCGCGGTCCGAGTCCGGGCGGTCCTACGCGGTCGTCGCCGCCGACGGGACGCCGCTCGCGAACGCCGTTCGCGCCTCTCGCAAGGATCTGCGCGATGCCGTTCGGTCGGCTCGAGGCGCCGCGCAGGGATGGGCCGATCGAACCGCGATGAACCGCGGCCAGGTGCTGTACCGCGTGGCCGAGCTGATGGAGGGTCGGCGCGACCAGTTCGCCGCCGAGGTCGCCATCGCGGAGGGGCTCTCGGAGGCGCGCTCGCGCGAGGTCGTCTCGCGCGCCATCGATCGCTGGGTCTGGTACGCCGGCTGGGCGGACAAGATCGCCCAGGTGCTCGGCTCGTCCAACCCGGTCGCATCCGACTTCTTCAACTTCACGATCCCGGAGGCGACCGGCGTGGTTGGCATCGTCGCCCCGGAGCCTTCGTCGCTCCTGGGCCTGATCAGCCGGCTCGCGCCGCCGCTCGTCGCCGGCAACAGCGTGGTGGTCCTCGCCTCCGAATCGCGCCCGCTTCCGGCGATCACCCTCACCGAGGTCCTCGCGACTTCCGACGTCCCCGGCAGCGTCATCAACGTCCTGACGGGCCGCAAGCGCGAGCTCGTGCCCGTGATGGCCGCCCACGAGGACATCGATGCCCTCGACGTCTGGGGCGTGCCGGACGAGCTCCGGACGGACGTCGAGCTCTCCGCCGCCGATTCCGTGAAGCGCGTCCTGCGCCGACCGGCCGGCGCCACCGATGCCCGCTTCGACTGGCTGGACGACCGAGCCTCCGAGCGCCCCGAGTGGATCGCCGCCTACCTCGAGATGAAGACCGTCTGGCACCCCATCGGGCTGTAGATCCACCTACCTGAGCGAACGCTCGGAAGGACGACGATGACCGCGCTCATCCAGACGGACAAGCTTTCGAAGTCCTACGGGCCGTTCCGGGGCATCGTCGACGTGGACCTCGCGGTCAACGAGGGCGAGATCTTCGGGTTCCTGGGCCCCAACGGCGCCGGCAAGACGACGACGATCCGGATCCTCCTGGACCTCATCCGGCCCACCTCGGGTCACGCCACCGTCTTCGCCATCGAGACCAGCGCGGATCCCGTCGCGATCCACCGGCGCATCGGTTACCTGCCGGGCGAATGGAACCTCTATGACCGCCTGACGGGCATGGAGACGATCACGTACTTCGCGAACCTCCGCGGCGGCATCGACAAGGCCTACGTCGCGGAGCTCATCCAGCGTCTCGATCTCGATCCGAGCCGCCGCTTCCGCGAATACTCGAAGGGCAATAAGCAAAAGGTCGGGCTGATCACGGCCCTCCAGCATCGGCCGGAGCTGCTGATCCTCGACGAGCCCACATCCGGGCTCGATCCGCTCGTCCAGCAGACGTTCAACGAGCTGCTGTTCGAGGCTCGAGGCGAGGGCCGGACGGTCTTCCTGAGCTCCCACATCATCAGCGAGGTCGAGCGGACCTGCGACCGCGTCGCGATCATCCGCGAGGGCCGAATCGTTCGGCTGGACACGGTCGAGGGCGTGCGGAACCTCGCGGCGCACGAGGTGGAGCTGCGATTCGCCGCTCCCGTGGGAGCCGCCGCGTTCCAGGCGATCGATGGCGTGACGAACCTCCTCGAGGAAGGCCGGACTTTGCGGATGCTCGTCACCGGCCCGATCGCGCCCGTGGTCCGACTCGCCGGCCAGTACGACCTCGTCGACTTCGTCAGCCGTGAGCCATCGCTCGAAGAGGTCTTCCTCGCCGAGTACGGCACGGCCGAGGCGGCACCCGCACCCGCGAACAGCGGGGAGACGACCGGTACGGCCGCCCGATGAGCGACGCCGTCGCCTCGACCCCCGCGGCGCCCCGCGCCGCAATGCCGGTCCCCCAGCTCGTCCCGCCCTCGGCGCGCGCCCGGCTGATGGGCCTCGGGTCCATCTTCGGCAAGTCGTTCCGGGACAGCCGCCGAACGTCGATCCTGCTCGGCGGCCTCCTGGCGCTGGTCTTCGTGGCCACGGCGGCACAGATCGCGCAGCAGTTCACCACCGCGGCGGAGCGGCTCACGTTCGCCGCGCAGCTCTCCAATCTCCCGCCGGCCTTCCAGGGGATGCTCGGGGAGCCCATCTCGATCGAAACGCTCGGCGGCTTCCTGTCCTGGCGGATCCTGAACTTCATGCCGGTCACGTTCGGCATCTGGTCCGTGGTCGCGATGTCCGGCCTGCTCGCGGCGGAGCTCGGGCGGGGGAGCATGGACCTCCTCGCCGCCTCGCCGATCAGCCGCTGGCGCCTCGCGCTCCAGAAGGTCTCGGGCTACCTCGTCGCGCTGCTCCTCTCGACGGGGATCATGGTCATGGGCATGGCGATCGCCTTTGCGGCCTTCGCCGAGCTGCCCGGTGACTCGGTCGGGTTCGACGCGATCATCGCTCACGCGGCGTGGCTCTTCGTCACGATCCTCTTTCCGGGCGCGCTGGCCTTTGCCGTCGCTCCGATCCTCGGGCGCACCCAGGCGCTCGGCGTCGGGGCCAGCGTGCTGTTCGCGAGCTTCGTCGTGAACGGCTTTGCCTCCAGTGTGTCGGCGTTCGAGACGGTCAAGCCGCTGTCCTATTTCGCGCTCACGGCGGACCACCGGCCGCTTGCCGGTCGCTACGACTGGCCCTCGATCTTCCTGCTCGGCGGCATCGCGGTCGCGGCGATCGTGGCTGGTCTCGCGGCGTTCGCTCGACGCGACCTCGTCGTCTCGGTCGGCGGCCGCGTCCGCCTCCCGAGCATCGGGCTGTGGCTGAAGGAGCCATTCACTCGCGCGTTCGGGGAGCGCTTTCCGGCCGCGATCGCCTGGGGCGCGTTCCTCGGCGTGTTCGGGCTGTTCGTCGCGGCCTCCGCGGACCAGTTCGTGCAGACGCTCGGTGCCATCCCCCAGGTCGTGGCGATGATCCGGCAGATCTTCCCGGACGAGGACATCCTCTCGACCGGCGGCTTTCTCCAGCTGACGTTCTTCTCTGAGGCGATCCTCGTGATCACCCTCGCCGCCGGCGGCTTTGTCGGCGGCTGGGCGTCCGATGAGGGCGAGCGTCGCCTGGAGCTGGTGCTCGGGACGCCCGTCTCGCGCACGCGCTGGGCGTTTCGGAGCGCCCTCGCCGTGATGGTGGCGATCGCCGTGATGACCGTCGTCATGGCGATCGGCGTCGCGATCGGGGCGTCCACCCAGAGCGGTGGTTTCGCTGGGGCGCTCGCCGGCCTCGGCGTGCTGGGGCTGTACGGGATGGCCCTCGCGGCGATCGGGCTCGCGGTCGGCGGCCTCGTCCGTCCGAGCCTGGCCGCCCCGACGACGGTCGCCCTCGGGCTGGCGTTCTTCCTGCTCGACCTGATCGGCTCGATCCTGGACCTGCCGGACGCCCTCGTGGATCTCGCCCTCAACCGTCACCTCGGCCGGCCGATCCTCGGCACCTACGACGTGCCGGGGCTGGTGCTGCTCGTCGGGATCGTGGTCGTCGGGATTGCCCTGAGCGTCATCGGGATGCGACGGCGGGACATCGGGCGGTAGCTCGCGGAACTCGGACGGTCGCTCGACGCGAGGGCTGGTGGCTCCTCTAGCCTGAGCCGATGCCCACGGTCGCGATCGCCCTCGTGCTCGTTGCGGCCGTGCTCCATGCCGGCTGGAACGTGCTGCTCAAGACGTCGACGGACACGCTCTGGACGGCGGTCAGATTGCAGGCCATCGGCACCACGATTCTCGTGCCGATCGCGATCGTGGCCTGGGTGGCCAACGGCATGTTCGCCGTGCCGATGGAAGCGATCGCCTGGGCCTTTGTCTCGGCGATCCTGGAGGCGATCTACTTCTTCTGCCTCTCGGCGGCGTACCAGCGCGGCGCGCTCTCGCTCGTCTACCCGCTCGCGCGCGGCAGCGCGCCCCTGCTCGCGGTCGCCGTCGGGATCGTCCTGCTCGGCGAGCACCTCGTTCCGCTCGCGTTCGTGGGCGTGGGCTGCCTGCTGGCCGGAATCCTGCTCGTCGCCCGGCCGTGGCAGGCGCTGCGGGCGGTGAACGCCCATCAGCGAGGGGCAATCGGATTCGCCCTCGCCACCGGGGCGTCCATCGCGGCCTACTCGGCCGTCGATCGAATCGGCGTCCGCGAGACGGAGCCGTGGATGTACGGCGCGATGCTCGCCGTCATGGCGGCAACGTTCCTGGGCGTGTCCGTGACGCTCGGCAGGCGCCGCGGCTGGCTAGCGCCGGCGCCACCGGCCGCGGTGGGGGCCGCGGCGGCTCGCCCGCGCGAGCAGCGAAGCACGATCGCTCGATTCGGGCGCGATGCCGTCGCCGGGGTGCTGTCCCTGGGCGCCTATCTCCTCGTCCTCCTGGCCTACTCGATCGCGCCGCTCGCGACCGTGGCGCCACTCCGGGAGTCCGGCATCGTGCTGGCGGCTGCGTGGGGGACGTTCCGGCTGGGCGAGGCGGTCGGCCGGCGCGAGGCGGGGCTCAAGATCGCGGCGGCCGGCCTGGTGGTGGTCGGCGCGATCCTGCTGTCGGTGGCGAAGTAGGGGAGCGGGGTCGGGGTCGGCTTCCGGCGTCGGGGCCCGTGACCGCGCGGGCGGTCCGGCTACCTCGGCGCGGGTGACCCAGGCTCGGCGGTGGCCGCGGGCTGGCGCCCGAAGAGCTGGCGCTGGCCGAACTTCGCATTGACGAGCGCGATGCCGCCGATCACCAGCAACGTGCCGATCAGGACGACCCCATCGATCGTCTCGCCGAACATCAGCGCGCCGCTGATGATCCCGACGATCGGCAGGAAGTAGGCGAGGATCGAGGTCCTCGTCGCCCCGATCCGGCTGAGCAGCCGGAAGTTCAGGAGGTATGCCGCGCCGGAGCCGAAGAACCCCAGCCACAGCACCGCGATGAGCGCCTCGGTGTTCCACGACACCTCCAGCGGTCGTTCGAAGGCGAACGCCAGGATCCCCACGAACAGCACGGCGAAGGCGACCTGGAAGAGGGCCGGGATCATCGGGCGGTAGCCCCGCATGTTGCGCCGCGAGTAGACCGCGCCGATGCCGTAGGCGATCGTCGACCCGACGAGCGCGAGCTCGCCAGACAGCTCGCCCTGCGTCGCGGACAGGAGGCCCGGGCTGACGATCACGATCACGCCGGCATAGCCCATCAGCAGGCCGGCCAGCCGGCTGACCGTGATCGGCTCATCGTGCAGGAACGTGGCGGCGAGGACGATTACCACGAGCGGGACGGCGCCGTTGATGATCGCCGCGATCGAGGACGGAACCGAACGCTCGGCTGTCGTGATCAGGGTGAACGGGATGACGATGTTGATGATCGCCATCACCGCGAAATGGAGGTAGGCCCTGGGGTTGCGGGGCAGCGGCTCCCGGGCGATCAGCACCACCGTCGCGATGAACAGGAACCCGATCACGAGCCGGGTCATGATCAGCGTGAACGTGGGGAGCGTCTGAACCCCGAGCTTGATGAAGGCGTAGCTCGTGCCCCACATCAGGGCGAGGACCAGGAGCAGGGTCCAGTCGGTTCGCGTGGGCCGGGCGATCATCCGCAGATGATAGCGGTTGGACTAGCAGATTGGGCCAACAGGCCCGGCGTGAGGGTCGTGGGTTCAGGCCCCGCCCACGCTCGCCTGGCGACTACCATCCGCGCCACGATGCTGACGCTCGAGACGATCCGCCAGGCGCCCAAGGCGCTGCTGCACGACCACCTCGACGGCGGGCTGCGACCTGCGACCGTGGTGGATCTCGCTTCCGAGTTCGGCTATTCCGGCCTCCCGACAACCGACGTCGATGAGCTCGCCGCATGGATCCGCCGCGGCGCGGATCGCAAGTCGCTGGAGCTGTACCTCGAGACGTTCGCCCACACGGTCGGCGTCCTTCAGGATCGCGACGCGATCATCCGGGTCGCGTCGGAGTGCACGGAGGACCTCGCCGCCGATGGCGTGGTCTACGCGGAGGTGCGATACGCCCCGGAGCTCTCGACCGAGAAGGGCCTGACCCTCGACGAGGTGGTCGCGGCGAACCTCGAGGGCTTCCGACTCGGCGCCGCGAAGGCCGCCGCGGCCGGGCACCCGATTGTGATGAAGGCCCTCGTCACCGCAATGCGCCAGGCCGCTCGATCGGTCGAGGTTGCGGAGTGCGCGATCCGCTGGCGCGACGCCGGCGTCGTCGGCTTCGACATCGCGGGTCCGGAGGCCGGCTACCGCCCGACCCGCCACCTCGAGGCCTTCGACAAGGTTCGCCAGGAGAACTTCCACATCACGATCCACGCCGGCGAGGGGTTCGGCCTCCCGTCCATCTGGGAGGCGCTCCAGTTCTGCGGCGCCGAGCGGCTCGGCCACGGCGTCCGGATCGTCGACGACATCACGGTGCTCGACGATGGCTCGGTCGAGCTGGGCCGGCTCGCGGCATTCGTGCGCGATCGCCGGGTGCCGCTCGAGATGTGCCCCACGTCGAACGTCCACAGCGGCGCCGCATCAACCGTCGGCGAGCACCCGATCGACCTGCTCCGACGGCTCCGATTCCGGGTGACCGTCAACACCGACAACCGGCTGATGTCGAACGTCTCGGTCTCCAGCGAGTTCAAGGCGCTCGACGAGGCCTTCGGCCTGGGGCTGGGCGAGATGGAATGGCTGACGATCAACGCGATGAAGTCCGCGTTCGCGCCCTTCGACGAGCGCCTCCGGATCATCAACGAGGTCGTGAAGCCGGGCTACGCCCACCTCCGCCAGACCGACACCCGAGTCACGGTTCGGGCCTAGACGGAGACGACGCCAGGCCCCGGAACCCGCCGCCACCATGCGACCGACCTACTGAACCGTCAGGGTCCCCGTCATGCCCAGCAGGTCGTGGCCGTTCAGCTTGCACACGAACGTGTAGCTGCCCGCTTCGAGGTTGACCGTGAGGTTCTTCGTGAGGCCCGGAACGAGGCCCTCGATCTCATCGACGACGCTCTCGCCCTTGAAGATCTCGAACTCGTGCTCCTCGGTTCCCGCGTTCTTGACGCTGAACGTCACGGGGCCAGCAGGGGCCGTGATGGCCGACGGCGTGAACTGGTAATTCGTTGCCTCGACGGTGATCGTCCCCGGGGCGGTCGTCGCGGGGACGGTGGACGCACCGGCGGAAGGCCCGCTGCCGCCGCACGCGGCGATGACCGCGCCAAGCGCGACGAACGTCGCGGCCATGCGGCCGAGGCGACCAGGATGAACCACGGTTGACTCCTTCACTGGGGACCGGACGTCGGCCCGCGCCGCGCCCGACTGGGCAGCTTGGCGGTCGATCAGCCCGCGGCAGGCGCCGTCCGGCGCATCAGCGGACGATCGACGATGAACAGCAACAGCACGGGGATCAGGTACGCGAGGTAGCCGATCACCTCGAGCGGCGTCGGAGCGGCGCGGTAGCCGAACAGGCCACGCAGGACGCTCCCGATCGGGCCGTTGTCAGGCAGGATCGATTGGATGTTGAACGCGACGCCGGTGTTCGGGATGAGGCCTGCCTCGCCGAACTCGGCGATCGCGAAGGCCACGAGCCCGGCCGAGACGAAGATCAGCACGACCCCGGTCGCGGTGAAGAAGCGCCGCAGGTTCACCCGGACGCCGAGCGCGAAGATCGCGTAGCCGACCGCCGCGGAGACCGCGAGCCCCAGCACCCCGCCGAGGACGGTGTCGATGCCCGTTCCGTTGAACGACAGGATGGGGATCAGGAAGAGGACCGTTTCGACGCCCTCCCGGATCACCGCGAGGAACGACAGCGCCACGAGGGCGAAAGTGCTGTTGGCGGTGAGCGCCAGATCCACGCCTTGCTCCAGCTCGCCCTTGAGGGCTCGACCCTGCCGGCGCATCCAGAAGAGCATCCAGGTGAGCACCCCGACGGCCAGGACCGCAGCGAGGCCCTCGAGCGTTTCCTTGACGATCAGCGGCAACCGCTCGATCGTGACCGTGACGGCGATGCCGATGCCGATCGACAGCGCGAGCGCGGCGAGGACGCCGAGCGCCACCTTCGGGAGCGTGTCGCGGCGCCCGATCTTCACGAGATAGGCGGCGACGATGCCAACGATGAGCGCGGCCTCGAGGCCTTCGCGAAGCATCAGGAAGAACGTGGCGAGCATCGGTCGTGGGACTCCTCGGCGTGCCTCGCTTCGGCCCTAACTCAAGGGCTCTTGCGCTGCCAACTCAAGCGACCTTGACAATGTACCACGAGGTCCCAGCAGGAGCGCAAGCGGCCGCTCGCGCGCCCCGCGGGCCGGCCACGGCGTCGTGCGACGGGCCGCGGCGTCGCGCAACCTCGGGGCCGCTAGGCCCCCGGGTCGGGCCGGCGATGGGGGCCGGTGATCACGACCTCGCCCTGGGCTTCGAACGGCTGGGGGCCGGTGTTCCGGACGCGGAAGCGGTGGTGGATCTCTGCGGCGCCCGCGGACAGCATCGCGTTGACCGGGCAGTACTTCGTGGCGGAGAGCTCGATAGCGCGGCGGATCGCCGCCTCACCCACGACGGGACCCGTCACGTCATGGGTGAGGATCACGTGGGTCAGCACCTGGGGGTATTCGTCGCGCTGGGTCGCCTCGACGTGGACCTCGTAGCGATCGATGACCTGGCGCTTCTTCGCCGCGATCGGAGCAACGTCCATGGCGGTGCAGGCCGCGAGGCACGCCACCAGTGTCTCGACGGGGCTGAGCTCGCCGGTCTCGTGGTCGTCGCCGTAGAGGATCGTGCGAGCTGTGCCGGTCGTCGCGACGAATCGTGTCCCGCCCTCGTGAACCAGCGTCGCGGTGCGAACGCGGCTCATCTGGCGACGACCTCGGGCGGACCAGGGGCTTCCGGCGCTCGCGGCATTGCGTCGTTGCCCTCGGTGCTGGCGAACTGCTCCCGGTAGAGCCGGGCGTACAAACCGCCCTTCGAGAGCAGTGAGTCGTGGGTCCCGCGCTCCACGATCCGTCCGCCCTCGTAGACCAGGATCTGGTCGGCGCGCAGGATGGTCGACAGGCGGTGGGCGATGGCGATCGTCGTCCGGCCGCGCTCGAGCTGCTCGAGGGCCCGCTGGATGAGCCGCTCGCTGACCGTGTCGAGCGCCGATGTCGCCTCATCCAGGATCAGGATCCGCGGATCCTTGAGCAGGACCCGCGCAATCGCGATGCGCTGCTTTTCGCCGCCGGAGAGCTTGTACCCGCGCTCGCCGACCACCGTGTCGTAGCCCTGCGGTAGCTCCATGACCCGATCGTGGATCGCCGCCGCGCGAGCCGCGACCTCCACCTCGGCCTGCGTGGCCTCGGGCTTGGCGTACAGGATGTTGTCCCGGACCGTCGCGTGGAACAGGTACGTCTCCTGCGTCACGAAGCCGATCACCCGGCCGAGCGAGACGAGGCTGATCTTCCGGACGTCGGTGCCGTCGATCTCGACCGAGCCGTCCTCGACGTCGTACAGCCGCGGCACGAGATAGGTCGTCGTTGTCTTGCCCGAGCCCGACGGCCCCACGAGCGCGATCAGCTGGCCCGGCTCGGCCTCGAAGTCGATGTCGCGGAGCCCGAACGGCCGTGGCTGGCTCGCAGGGTCCACCGCTGCCCCCACGTCCGCCGCCGACACGGCGGCAGCGGCAGCAGCGTCGGGAGCGGACTCCGCCGCTGCCGCCGACACGGTTTCGACGTCGTCGACCCCCTCCACCGATGAGCTCACGACCGGCGCCGCGGTCGGATAGGTGAACGACACGTCGCGGAACCGGATCCGGCCGGCGACGGGTTGCGCCGCGAGGTCGATCGCATCGGGCGCGTCGACGATGACCGGGTCCAGCTCGAGGTACTCGAAGATCCGGTCGAACAGCGCGAGCGCGCCCTGGATCTCCACCTGGATGTTGAGCAGTTGGCCGAGCGGGAAGAAGAGCCGCGACTGGAGCGTCGTGAACGCCACGATGTCGCCGATCGTCGGCGCCTCCGGGTCGTTCTGGATTGTCAGGTAGCCGGCGAGCCAGTACACGAACGCCGGCGTGATCGAGAAGATCGTGCCGATGATCATGAAGAACCACCGCCCGACCATCGCCTGGCGGATCTGGAGGCTCGCGAGCCGTTGGTTCAGCTTCTTGAACCGGTCGATCGCCGTCTGCTGCTGCCCGAAGGTCTTCGAGAGCAGCATCCCGGAGACCGACAAGGTCTCCTCGGTCGCCGCGGACATCTCCGCGAGGGATTTCTGGGTCTCGCCTCGAACCTCGCGATTGAGCTTGCCGACCCGGAAGGTCAGGAACATGAAGAACGGCAGCATCCCGAGGCTCAGCAGCGTCAGCCGCCAGTCGATGATGAACATCGCGATGACGGTGCTGATGGCGATCGCGACGTTCGAGGTCAGCGACGCCGCGGTATCCGTGACCACCGACTGGACGCCACCGACGTCGTTCGCGAGCCGGCTCTGGATCTCGCCTGTCTTCGTATCCGTGAAGAAGCGCAACGGCATCTTCTGGAGATGCGCGTACAGGGCCGTCCGGAGGTCCTGCATGACGCTCTGGCCGATGACGTTGTTGAGGTAGCTCTGGCCGACGCCGATCAGGCCGGAGACGATCGGCAGGACGATCATCAGGCCGACGAACAGGTTGAGCAGGCCCCAGTCCCGCTGGGGGATCGCGATGTCGATGAGGAGCTTGAGCAGGATCGGGTTGATCAGCCCGACGAAGCTCGTGATCAGGATGGCGATCAGGACGATCGCGACCTGGCCGCGGTACGGGCCGAAGAAGGCCGTGATCTTGCGGATCGTCTGGCCGCGGCGCTCCTTCGGGACGGGCTCGTAGTCCGCGCCGCCCTTGCCGAGCCGCCCTGACGTGCTCCCGCCCGTGTAGGCAGCGGACATTCGACGGGTGCCGCCGCCTCGACCGCCGCTCATCGGCCGGCCCGCCCGGCCGGGACTACCACGCGGTCAGCGTGTTGGCTTCGGTGATGCCCTGCGACTCGAGCCAGCGTTCGGCGTCGATGGCGGCCATGCAGCCGTCACCGGCCGCGGTGATCGCCTGGCGGTAGCGATGGTCGTGGACGTCTCCGGCGATGAACACGCCTTCGATCTCGGAGTTGGTGTGGTCGCGGACGACGAGGTAGCCCTTGGCGTCGACCTCCAGCCATTCCCGGAAGGCCTCGGTGTTGGGCCTGTGGCCGATCGCGATGAAGAGGCCGTCCGCGGGCATGACCCGCTCCTTGCCGCTCTCCGTGTCGGACAGGCGGAGGCCGGAGACCTTCTCGTCGCCGAGGACCTCCTCGACGGCCGTGTTCGTATGGATCTCGATCTTCGGGTTCGCCCGTGCCCGATCGATCATGATCCGGCTCGCCCGGAACTCGTCCCGGCGATGGAGCATGTGGACCTTCGAGGCGAAGCGGGTCAGGTAGGAGGCCTCCTCGAACGCGGTGTCGCCGCCCCCGACGACCGCGATCTCCTTGTCCCGGAAGAAGAAGCCGTCGCAGGTGGCGCAGGCGGACACGCCGCGGCCGCGCAGGCGCGTCTCGCTCTCGAGGCCCAGCCACATCGCCGAGGCGCCGGTCGCGACGATCACCGCATCGCCTCTGTACTCGACCCCGCGAGCCCAGATCCGGAACGGCCGGCTCGTCAGGTCCACCCGGTCGATGTCGACGTCGACGATCTGCGTCCCGAACCGCTCGGCCTGGGCGCGGAACAGCCCCATCAGCTCGGGGCCCTGGATGCCGTCGGGGAAGCCCGGGTAGTTCTCGACATCGCTGGTGAGCATCAGCTGCCCGCCCGGGGTGGAGCCGGCGAGCACGATCGGCTCAAGGTTGGCCCGCGCGGCGTAGATCGCGGCCGTGAGGCCGGCCGGGCCGGAGCCGACGATGAGCAGCTTCGATTCGGTCCGGCCGTCATGCGCCGAGACGTACCCGGGGCCGCCGGGGAGCGTCGCGACGGCCGGCCCGCCGGCGGAGGCGACCGGGGCGCCGCTGAAGTCGATCGTCAGGTCCGGGAACGGCGCCGGCGCAGACGGCGCTGCAACGCTGGTGTCGTTGGAGAAGTCGATGGCGAGACCGCCGAACGACAGCGAGGGCATAGGCTTCGGGTCGTCCGCCGGGGTCTCTGTCGCCGAGGATGGGCGAGTGCCGTTGTCTTGGGCTGAAGTTGTCGTGATCGCCGCGACGTCGACCTCGTCGCCTGCGGGCTGTTTGCTCATTGACGCAAGTCTACCACGCTGGGGCCCATACCCCCCGGGGGTATTGGCGTGAAGCCCGCCCGCCGGATGGTGGCGTGGACCGGGCTCATTGTCGCGGCTGCGGCCTTCCTCGTCGCGGCGCTGTGGGTGCCGGACGGGCCGTCCGAGGCGGATCTGCTGGACCCGGTGCTCCGCGAGGCCATTCCCGGCTGGCTGGGCGCCGGCCTGGACGCCCTCAACCTCCTCGGCGGGCTCCCGGCCTGGATCGCGCTCGTCGTCCTCGCGGCCGCGCTCGTCTGGTCGAGCCGGCGCCTCGTGGCGGCAGTGATCGGCTCGTCGATCCTGATCGAGGCGCTCACGACCGTCGTTCGCATCGCCGTCGACCGTCCAAGGCCGCCCCTCGGCGTCAACACCGAGCTCATCGTCGCAGCGGGGTTCCCGAGCGGCCATGTGGCCCGGAGCGTGGTCTTCATGGCCGCCGTGCTGGTCGTCCTGCCGTGGGCGCGTCGCCACCGGCCGACGTGGCTCGCGATCTCGATCCTCGTCGTGGGGCTCATGTGCCTCGCCCGGATCCACGCGGCGGCGCACTACGCGTCCGACACGCTCGCCGGCGTCCTCGTCGCCGCCGCGCTGGTGGCCGCCTGGTCGCTGCTCCGGGACCCTGAAGCCGAGGCGGAATCGGAGGCCCCGCGAGGAGCCACGGGCTGGGCCGCGCGCGAAGGCCAGCGCGAGGTCAGGCGGTCCTGAGCTGCCGGAGGACGTCCGACCCGAGGAGCTCGAGCGTGTCGGCCTGCCAGACGTCCTTCACCGAGAACAGGATGTGCTGGGCGCCCGCGTCTCCAAGCTCGGCGAACCGCTCCACGACCTGATCGGGCGTCTCGGTGCCGCCGCTGCCGTCGCGGCTGACCCGGAGGTTGCCCTGGAGCGTGGAGCGCTCGATCTCATCGAACGGCCGCCCGACCTCCTCGCAGTGGCGCCGCAGGACCTGCCACTTGTGGTGAATCTTCTCGGGGCCGCCGAAGACGTTGGAGGCATCCCCGTATTGCGCGACGAGCCGGAGCGTCTTCTGCTCGCCGCCGCCGCCGATCATGATCGGGACCCGCGGGCGGGAGATCGACTGGGGGGAGTTGAGCAGGTACGTCGGCTGGAAATGCCGGCCCTCGAATCCGCGCCGCGTCCCGTCGGCGCCCTCGAACATCGCGTGGGCAATCTGGAGCGTGTCCTCCAGCTGCTCGAAGCGGACGCCGAGCGGCGGGAACTCGAACCCCAGCCCTTCCGACTCCTGCTGGTTCCAGGCGGCGCCAAGGCCGAGCCAGGCGCGCCCGCCGGTGAGCACGTCCAGCGTCGTCGCGGCCTTCGCCCAGATCCCCGGGTGGCGATAGTGGATGCCACCGACCATCAGCCCGATTCGCGCCCGCTTCGTGTGGGCGGCGATGAAGCCCAACGCGGTCCAGCCCTCGAGCATCGGCTCGTCAACGGCGCCGACGCTCCGGATCTGGAAGAGGTGGTCCATCACCCAGATCGAGTCGAACCCGACCTCGTCCGCGGTCCGGACGATCCGCTCGAGGTGGCCGGCGAGCTCCGCCGCGCCGCCCGGGTACGTGAACGAAGAGATCTGAAGGCCGAACTTCAACGCGGTGCTCCGAGGCGGCAAGTGGGACGGGAGCGTATCGCTCGCTACCGGAAGAGGTCGAAGGCCTCCGGCATGACGACGTCGCGGATGCTCGCCTCGCCGCGGGTGAAGCCGGCGCCGCGAACCAGCGCAACGGGGCGGCCGGACCGCTTCCCGAGCGTCAGCTCGCCGGCGGATGCCAGCTCGTCGGCGACGGCGCGGACGGTGGACTTCATGACCCTGCCATCGTGGTCCGGCGTTCCGCGGAGGTCCTCCAGCGGGAGCAGTCCCGAGACCCCGATCGCGACGTCGACGATCCCGTAGCGCCACGGCCGCCCGAACGAGTCGGAGACGACGACCGGCACGTCGACGCCCGTCGACTCGCGGACAGCCGCCCGGATCCGGGCGGCGGAGGCGTCGGGGTCCACGGGGAGCAGGGTCACGATCGAGCCGCTCTCCGGGCCGACATTCGAGGCGTCGATGCCGCCGTTGGCGCAGACGAATCCGTGGGCCGTCTCGGTGATCACGACGCCGTTCGCCATCCGGACGACCCGCTTCGCCTCCCGGAGGACCAGCTCCACCTGGCGCGGGTCGCGGTTCCAGCGCTCGGCGAACTCGGCCGCCTCCCGCCGGGGCGCGATCGTGGTGAGGTCGGCGATCGCGCCTTCTGCCTTCGAGACAACCTTCTGGGTCACCACCAGGACGTCGTCGTCCCGTGCCGGCAGGGCTCCGGGCGTGGCCTCGAGGGCGGCGAGGATGAGCCGCGGCAGATCGTCCCCGGGGGCAACCTCCCGGATGCCTTCGAGTGCGATGACCTCGATCCGCGCGGGCTCAGCCACGGAGCGAGCCCAGGGCCGCCTCGGCCTCGAGGAGGTCCGCGCCGGTGTCGAGGTCCAGCGACATCGGGCCATTGAGCTCGAGGTAGGCCGCGCCCGCGGCCTGCGCCGCGTCTCGATGGCGGTCCCGACTGCGCTCGCCGAAGGCGGGGTCGATGAGCGCCGGCGGCCGGACGAACAGCGCGTTCGTCCCGCTGTCGTGGCGGTCCGGCACGAGCGCCACGACCCCCCGTCGATCCGAGTCCGGGACGTCATCGACTCCTGCCGCGCGGCCCACGAGCTCGTCCACGGCATCCGAGGTGATGCCCGGCAGGTCCGCCGGCAGGACCACCACCGCGGTCGCTCCGCGAGCCATTGCCACGGATCGCGCTGCGACGATGGCCTCGTTCAGGCCCGGCGTGCGCTCCACCAGCCCGACGGCGTTCAGCCTGGTCGCGATGCCGGCCGCGTCCGGATCCCTGGTGACAACGATCGTTCCGGCAATCCGTACCGCGTCGCGCGTCGCGATCAGCGTCCGACGCAGGAGCTCGACGACCAGCTCCAGCCGCTCCTCGGCGTCCAGATCCTCGCCCAGGCGCGTCTTCGCGGACTCGAGGCCGCGGATCGGGACGAGGGCCCACGCCTGCGCGAGCTTGGCAGCGTCCGCGACGCGAGGTTGGGGGCCCGTCATCGTGCCGATGATGGGGCAATCAGGCCCGCTGCGCGCCCCCGAGCAGGTGGGAGAGGAGCAGCCAGCCATCCTCTGAGCCCTGCCAGTGCGACCGCATGACGTCCTCGCCCACGCGGCGGCGGACGTACCGGAGGACGAGCACCGCCACGACGACGTCGTCCAGTGGCCCGAGGACCGGGATCACCTCGGGGATGAGATCGATCGGGGAGATCAGCCAGGCGAGCAAGCCCACCAGCGCGGCGCGTGCGCCCCGGGGCACCGCCGGGTCGCGGATCAGGTCCCGCACCAGCCGGAGCACGTCCGGGACCACCCGCAGCAGCTCCCGGAGGGGCACTTCGCGCGGTCGGAACAGCCACAGGATCGCGATCAGCAACGCCCACAGCCCGACAAGCCCGACGAGGATCGCCACGATCAGCTCGCCCGCAGTCACGTCACCCGACGCCCGCCGCCCGGAGCACCTCGGCGGCGAGCCGCGCCCGCCCCGGGTCATCGGCCATGATCGTGTCGGTCACGACGACGCGGAGCCCAAGCTCCTCGATCGGGCTCGCGAGCTCCGCGTCGATGGTGTCGATCACGAAGACGTCGGCGACCCCGGTGTATTGCCGGGCGACGCCGAGGGCACTCGCCTCATGCCCGAGCGAGACGAGCATCCGGTCCGCGGGCCCCTTGAGGGCCCTCCCGCCGACGATCCCCGAGACCGCGACGACCGGGGCGCCACGAGACCGCGCGGTCTGGAGCCCCGCCTCGATTCCGCTGACGCCGAGGATCGGTCGCACCGAGACGAATGGGTTGGAGGGGGCGATCAGCACCGCCGTTGCCACTTCGAGCGCCGCGTCCACCTCGGGCGTCGCCGAAGCCGCCTCCAGCCCGACGAATCGCAGGTCGCGGACCTCCGGCTCCTGGTGGAGCCGGACGAAGTAGTCCTGGAACTCGAGCCAGCCTTCGTCGGTGAGGACCTCGGTTCGAACGGGGGAGTCGGACATCGGCAGGATCACCGCGCTCACCCCGAGAGCACGCTGGAGGTCGCGGGAGATGTCGGTGGGGCGGTCGCCGCGGCCGACCCTGGCCGTTCGGACGACGTGCGTCGCGAGATCCCGGTCGCCGAGCCGGAACCACGTCGGCTCGCCGTAGCGGCCCAGCATCTCCGCCGCCGCGAAGGTCTCGCTGGCGATGCCCCAGCCCCACTCCCGGTTGTCGATGCCGGCGAGCGTGTACATGACGGTGTCGTGGTCCGGCGAGACGAGGAGCCCGTGGCGCTCCGTGTCGTCGGCGGTGTTGACCACGATCACGAGCCGGCTGCCCAGATGCGCCTGGAGGCCATGCGCCAGCCGGGCCCCGCCGACCCCGCCGGCCAGCAGGACCACGGGCCGTGACGCGGTCAAAGGAGGCTCCCAGAGAACCGGCGAGGAGCATGGTGCACGAACGCACCTCCAGTGTTCGAGACCTGACTACGACACATCGTGACTGGGAGTATTCTCCGCCTCACCGCGCTGGGACGGCGATGCGTCGTCGGGCGCCAGCGCCGCAAGGACCGGGATGCCATCGCGATCCGACGCCTGGAGGAGGCACGTGCCGCCGGCGCCGAGCTCGGGGTCCCGCACCCTGCGGTCGACCATCGAATCGGTCCGAGGCTGCCGCGAACAGGAGGATCGCCGAGCGCCCAGTCTCTGGCTCCGCACCTCGGGCGTCATCACGCCCTGCGGATCACGTGCCCATTCATTGGAGGAGATTCGTGAGGAAGCTCATCACCGTCCTGAGCAGCATGGCGCTGCTCCTGTCACTCACCGGAAGCGCCATGGCGGCGCCGGCCGGAGGGGGTGCCCGCGACGGTCACGCCAAGAAGGGCGACAACCTGCCCAGCTCGCTGAGCACCAAGCAGACGGCCCTGAAGCAGAGGGCCCAGGAGCTGGTCCTGAAGGGCCAGGCCAAGGCGGTCGGAGCCAACAAGGTTGTCAAGGTCGCGAAGGGCCAGTTCGTGGAGCTTGTTCAGGAGGGCGAGGACCAGATTCTCACCCTGCTCGGCGAGTTCGGAACAGGTGACGATCCCACGCACGGCGGCACCCGCAACCATGTCAACCGTCACGACCCGGACAACAACGCGACGGACGGGCCGCTGCACAACCAGATCCCGGAACCGGATCGCAGCGTGGACAACAGCACGATCTGGACCGCGGACTTCAGCCAGTCCTACTACGACAACCTGCTCTACAACAAGGGCCAGGTCCCGTCGATGGCGAACTGGTATCTCGCGCAGAGCTCCGGTCGCTACAGCGTCGACGGACTGGTCAGCGACTGGGTCCAGGTCCCATTCAACGCTGCCAACTACGGCAGCAACTACTGCGGCGGCATCGTCTGCCAGGACACCTGGTTCTTCATCCAGGACCAGGCAGATGCCTGGTACCAGTCGCTGGTCGACAGTGGCATGACATCCACTCAGATCGACGAGCTCCTCGCCACCTTCGACGTCTGGGATCGTTACGACTACGACGGCGACGGTGACTTCAACGAGCCCGACGGCTACATCGACCACTTCCAGTCGGTCCACGCCGGCGAGGGCGAGGAGACGGGCGGCGGCGCCCAGGGCACCGATGCCATCTGGAGCCACCGCTGGTACAACCAGCTCACCTGCATCGGCTGCGGTGGGCCAACGGTCGGCGGCGACGTCGTGCCGTTCGGTGGCATCCAGCTCGGTGACAGCGGCAAGTGGATCGGCGATTACACGATCGAGCCCGAGAACGGCGGCGTGGGTGTCTTCGCCCACGAGTTCGGCCACGACCTTGGTCTGCCGGACCTCTACGACACGAGCGGGAATACCGGTGGCGCCGAGAACGGCACCGGTTTCTGGACCATGTGGTCTTCGGGCTCCTACGGCTCGATCAACAACGATGGAATCGGCAACTATCCCGTCTCGGCAACGGCGTGGGAGAGGTACCAGCTCGGCTGGCTCAACTACGGCGTCGGCTTCACCGGGCAGAAGGACGCCTTCCGGCTCGGGCCGGTCGAAGCGAACACGAAGCAGCTCCAGGGGTTGTTCGTGGTGCTGCCCGACAAGGCAGTCACCGCGGAGCTGGGTGCCCCCGCTGCGGGAACTCAGTTCTACTACTCGGGCGCGGCCGACGACCTCAACACGACGATGACTCGTTCCGTGACGCTTCCGGCGGGTGCAAGCCTGAGCGCGAAGGTCCGGTACAACATCGAAGAGGGATACGACTTCGCGTACCTGATGGTTGACGGCACGAAGGTCTCGACAAACCTTTCGAACTCGAGTGTCGTCGCCGAGGGCATCGAAGGCGTCTCCGCGGGCCAGCCGGCCTGGGTCGACCTGACCGCAGACCTGTCGGCCTTCACCGGGTCGCACACGATCGGCTTCGGCTACTTCACCGATGGTGGGGTCCAGGGAGCCGATCTCTCGCTGCCTGCCGGCTTCGCGATCGACGAGATCGCGATCACGGGGCAGGCGACGGACGGCGCGGAGACCGACGCCGGCTGGACCTTCGGGTCCAACCAGGCGGACCAGGGCTTCCACGTCACATCCGGGACCGAGTCGTTCGACTTCTTCAACGCCTACGTGGCCGAGTTCCGGACGTACCGGAGCTACGACAAGGCGCTCCAGCTTGGTCCCTACAACTTCGTGGATCCGGCGGGTACGCAGGGTCTGCCGAACTGGGTCGAGCACTTCCCGTACCAGGACGGACTCCTGATCTGGTACTGGGACTCGTCATTTGCCGATAACAATGTGGGTGACCATCCGGGCGAGGGCCTGCTCCTGCCCGTCGACTCGCACCCGAACATCCTTCACTGGAGCGATGGCAGCACCGCGCGGCCACGCATCCAGTCCTACGACGCGACCTTCGGGCTGTCGGCGACGGACGGGATCTCGCTCCACAACACTTCCGCTGACCCGGACCTCACGCTGACCCGCTCCTCGCAGGCAGCTGTGCCGAAGTTCAACGACAACCTCAGCTACTGGCGCTCCGGTGATCCGGGCGACAATGGCTCGAACGGTCGTTACCAGTCGGAATGGAACAGTGTCATCGTTCCGCACACCGGGACGACGATCCGTGTGGTGAGCATCGGGGCACAGAACTCCTTCATGGAGGTCTTCGTCAACAAGTAGGCAACGGTCGGGCGCTCCGCGTCCACGACGACAGCAAAGAGGCCCGCCGGTTCAATCCGGCGGGCCTCTTGTCGTGCTACCGGTCTAGACTCCGGCGAGGATGTCGAGCGAGCGGGCTCGCCTGATCGCGGCGCTGGCGATCGTGATCGTCGCCATTGCGCTTACTGTACTAGTGCTCGGTGTCGTCGGGCGGCCGGGTGACAGACCCCCGGACCCGTCTCCCACCCCTGCTGGCGCAGGACCGAGGCAGACGCTCAGCCCTGTCCCTGCAACCGACGGCTCCGAGCCGCGTCCGTCGATCGAAATACCGCCACCGATTCCGTAGCGCCTCGGTCGAAAGGAGACGGGTACCCCGGCGAGGGCCGGCGCGGTGTGGTGGTCACCCGAGACGGGCCAGCACCTCCGGCAGGCGCTCGATCGTCTCGCGGTCGAAGGGTGCGGGCATCCGGACGATGACGGTCGAGAAGCCCAGATCGCGGTATGGCCGGAACGCCTCGGCGATCGTGTCCGGGGATCCGAGCAGCGTGGGGATCGTCTCAGTTGTGTCCGCCTCGTTGAAGGCGAGCTGCGCTGCCCGCGCGGCGGCCGCGGCCTCCACGGTGCCCCGGATGATCGTGGGGAAGCTGATCGTGAGCTCGATCTCGGAGATGTCCCGGCCCGCGTCCTCGCAGTGCCCGGCGAGAATGTCGAGGGAGGCCTTGACCGTCGCGACATCGCCGCTCGTGTTCCAGGCATCGCCGTAACGTGCCGTGGTCCGCAGGGTCTTCTTCGGGCCGCTGCCCCCGATGAGGATCGGGAGGCGGGCCTGGATCGGCCGGGGCTCGCAGAGGGCATCCTTGAAGGTGTAGAAGCGTCCCTCGTGGCTGACCTGCTCGCCATCGAAGAGCCGGCGCATCAGCATCACGGCCTCGTCCAGCTTGTCCAGGCGCTCGCCGACGCTCGCCCCAAAGTCGATTCCGAAGGCCTCGTGCTCGCGCTCGAACCAGGCGCCGCCGATGCCGAGGACCGCCCGACCGTTCGAGACGTGATCCAGTGTGGTGGCGAGCTTCGTGGTGACGCCGGGGTTCCGGAACGTGTTTGCCCCCACCATCAACCCGAGCCGCATGCGGCTCGTGATCGCGGCGACCCCGTGGAGGAGCGCCCAGCCCTCGAAGATCGGCTGCTGCCACGGTCCCTGGATGGCCATCAGGTGATCCCAGGTCCAGATCGAATCCCACTCCCGTGCCTCTGCCGCGACCGCGGCGTCGCGGAATTCCGGCCAGGTGGTGCGCTGGGGCCAGAGCTGCAGGCCGAACCGGGTTGGCATCGCGATGGTCTCCTTCGTCCGGGAACGTGTCAGTCGTCGAGGTGATCGTGGATTGCGACGATTCGGAGCCGGAACGAGATCCTGTCCTGGCTCCGGAAGCTCGCGACGCTCTCGCCGTCCGCCTCGTCGTAGCGAACGGCGAGCGCCACGATGTCCTCCCGGGCGACCGAGACGTCCTCGATGACCTCCTCGACGCGTGCCTGCACGCCGACCCATCGCATCGGGTCCTCGAGGTCCGTGAAGGCCAGCGAGGCAGCTCCCGTCGCACGCAGCTCCGCGGGCCAGCGGCGAGGGCTCCGCGAGTTGACGAGGATCCGGCCATCGGGATCCAGCCGATACCAGATGACGGCCTGATGTGGGGCACCGTCCTCGCCGACCGTGGCGAGGGTGGGGTAGAGCGGGCGGTCCAGGAACTCGCGGACGTCATCGGAGAGCGTTGCCGGGGGTGGAAGGTCCATCGACCGAATCCTACGGCGAAAACCGCGGCGGCTCAGGCGAGGCGCTCTCCGGCCATGACGGGGATATCAAGGCGGTTCTCCGGCGGTGCGAGCGGGCACGACCAGCGCGGATCGAACGCGCAGGAGGGGTGGAACGAGAAGTTGAAATCCAGCACCAGCGAGTCGGGCGCCACGCCCGGCCCCAGGTCCGCGCTCTTGGCCGCGTCGAGGAGGTATCGCCCTGCTCCGTACGTCTCGCGTCCGTTCGTCGCGTCGCGGAAGGGGACGAACAGGCCGCCGGCGTACCCCGCCATCCAGTACACGCCGAGGCTTCGAACGCCCACGTGGAACGGCACCTCGACGCGGCCGATCCTCGTGAAGTCCTCCTGGCCGCCGGAGCTGACGGGGAGGGCGAGCGTCAAGCCGCCCGGCATTGGCTCGCCGAGGCCGAAGGTGGTCATCGCGGCGATCTCGACGGGTGCTGGCCCGGGATCGACCACCACCTCGAAGCGAAGATTCGCGTCGTACGGCCAGTGACGGGCGACGAAGTCCCTCCGGGCCGCCGCAGGAAGCGGCGACTGCGGGTGCGACCGGAACAGCTCCTCGCGCGCGTCGCGCCAGTGCCGCCAGGCACGTGCAGGGTCCGACGCAGCCTCCGCCCGGACTGACACATACAGGTCGGTGATCCGGCGTCGCCAGTCAGCGAGCTCCAGCCGCTCCCGAGCGGCCGTGCTCGCGCGGTCCGATTGGTCCGCCATGGCGCCATCCTAGGTCGCCCCGACTAGACTCGGACCGTGACGGATCGACGCGCTGACGGCGACACCCGCCCCGAGGGCGATCGTGCCGAGATCGGCGTGTTCGGTGGCTCTGGCTTCTACTCCCTCCTGGACGACGTCCGCGAGGTCAAGGTGGACACGCCCTACGGCCCACCCTCGGACTCGTTCTTCCTGGCGGAGGTCGGCGGTCGCTCCGTGGCGTTCCTGCCGCGGCACGGCCGGCGCCACACGATCCCGCCCCACCGCATCAACTATCTGGCGAATGTCTGGGCGATGCGGTCGCTCGGGGTGAAGGCGGTGATCTCACCCTGCGCGGCCGGCTCGCTCCAGCTCGAGGTCAAGCCGGGCGACTTCGTCCTGTGCGACCAGTTCGTCGACCGGACCTCGGGGCGGGAGTGCACCTTCTTCGACGGGCCGGTCGTGACCCATGTCAGCTCGGCGGACATCTACGACCCGGTGCTCCGCGGGATCGCTGCCGACGTCATCCGCGAGCACGGCATCCCGTTCCACGAGCGCGGCACCATCGTGATCATCAACGGCCCGCGCTTCTCGACCAAGTCCGAGTCGAAGTGGTTCAGCGACGCCGGCTGGGAGGTCATCTCGATGACCCAGTACCCGGAGGCCTACCTGTGCCGCGAGCTTGGGATGGCCGTCGTGAACATCGCGCTGATCACGGACTACGACGCCGGCGTGCTCGAGGGGACGGAGGCGGTTGACGCCCGCTCCGTGCTCGAGGTGTTCGCGCAGAACGCCGAGCGGATTCAGCAGGTCGTCCTCGACATGATCGGGCGGTTCCCGGCGGACCTCGACGCGCTCGGCGCCCGGGCGGCCCTCGAGCACACGCGCGGCGACGGCCACGCCGCCTCGCCCGAGGACATCCGCCTGTTCGAGACGGGGCTGTAGTCCCCGGTCCGATGGACGGAGCGCTGCCGATCGGCGTCTCGCTCGGCTCCATCGGCGCGACGCCGGCCTGGTGGCTCGAGAGCGCCCGCCGGCTCGAGACCGCCGGCTACCGCGGGGTGTGGTCGTGGGACCACTTCGTCGGCAAGGGCGACAAGAGCGTGCCGGTCGTCGAGCAGTGGACGATGCTCGCGGTCGTGGCCGGGGCGACGTCGCGGATCGGGCTCGGAACGTTCGTGAGCAACGTGATGAACCGCCATCCAGCGGTGCTGGCTCGCATGGCCTCGACCCTCCAGGAGGCCAGCGGCGGCCGGCTCACGCTGGGTATCGGCATCGGCGGGGGAGCGCCCGAGCACACGGCCTACGGCATCGACTTTCCGGAGGTGCCCGAGCGGGTCGCTCGCCTCGAAGAGGCCGTCGCGGTGATCCGCGCGTTGTGGACGGGCGGCCCGGTGACGCGGCCCGGCCAGTTCTATCCGCTCGAGGCCGCACACGCCTTCCCGGTCCCGAGCCCGGCGCCTCGGCTGCTCATCGGCGGCGGCTCGCCCGCGGGGGTCCGCCTCGCGGCGCGCATCGGCGACGGCTGGGCCGCCGAGATCGATGCCTTCGAACGACTGCTGCCCGCGTACCGCGAGGCGCTCGCCGCCGAGGGCCGGTCGATCGAGGAAGCCTGGATCGCGCTCGGGTTCGGCGGCGGCAAATCGGGGGTCGACGCGCTCACCGACAGCCCCTGGATCGCCGAGCCGCGAGCGACCTGGGAGCGGTACGCGGCGCTCGGCGTCGACGAGGCGATCGTGACGGCGCGAACGACGCGGGACGTCGACGCGCTGATTGGAGCGGTCGATCGATGGTGACGCGCCGGCCTCCTTGCCCGCACCGCCGGGCTGCCCCGCCGACCCCTCGAGCACCGTTCGACGACAATCCCGGAACCACATGACGCCACAGAACCCCACGATCATCGCCCGACGCGCCCTCGAGCCCACCCACCCGTGCGTCCGCTGCGGTCGCGAGGGCGTGCCCATGGACGCGGGCCTGTGCGAGCTGTGCAACCCGCTGGAGCTGGCCCAGCCGTCGGCGACGCAGATGCACGGCATCGCGGCGATCGGGATCCTCGCCTTCATCGCGGTGCTGGCGGTGGGGGCGCGCCTCGTCCAGGTCGGGACCGGGCCGTTCGTCGGCGAGGTCGCCGGCGTCACCGCTGCTGCCGATGGCCTGTCCGTGACGCTGAGCGTCCGGAACGACGGCTCCAACGCCTCGGCGACGACCTGTCGGGTGCGGCCCGTGGACCCTGGCGTCAACGAGCCGGCCCAGGTCGTCCAGTCGCCGCTCGTCCGGCCCGGCGAGACGATCGAGTTCACGACCGTCGTGACCAGGTTCGGGTCGGCGCCGGTGGACCTCGTCGCCGATTGCGGTTCGCAGTGACGGACGTCGCGGCGACGAAGGCGACGACGCTGACGGCGTCGGAACGAGCCGCGGATCTCGATTTCGCCGTGGCGTTGGCCGAGCGGGCAGGGGAGCTGCTCGTCGAGCGGTTCGAGAAGGTCGAGCGGATCGACTACAAGTCCGCCAAGGACGTGGTGACCGAGGTCGACCACCTCTCCGAGGCGCTGATCATCTCTGCGATCCGGGCCGAGCATCCCGGCGACGGGATCATTGCCGAGGAGAGCGGCGACCACGCCAGCGGAGCGGGCGATGCGCCGACGGCCGGCGTGGGCCGGGCATGGGTCATCGATCCGCTGGACGGCACGATCAACTACGCCAACGGCATCCCGTTCTTCTGCGTCTCGATCGCCCTCGTCGAGGGCGGCCAACCCGCCGTCGGCGTCATCCACGACCCGATCCGCGCCGAGACCTTCGCCGCCGCGGACGACGGTCCGGCCACGCTCGTCTCCCGTGGCGCGGCCGAGCGGCGCATTGCCGCCTCCGACAAGCCGGACCTGTCCGACTACGTGATCTCGATGTCGCTCGCGGGCGCGGCGCTCATCGGCCGGTCACGCGCGGTTCGCAGGGCCGTTCGCGTTCCGCGCTCGATGGGCTCGGCCGCGCTGGCCCTCGCCTACGTCGGCAACGGCCGGTTCGACGCGATGGTCCAGCAGGGCGGGCTCTCGTCATGGGACATCGCCGCGGCAGGCCTGATCGCGCAACGCGGCGGTGCGCTCGTCACGAACCTCGACGGCGGTCCGTGGTTCAACGTGATCGACCCGCCGCGCACGATCGGCCTCCTCGCGGCGCCCGAGCGGCACCACGCCGAGCTGCTCCGGATCGTTCGCTCGAAGGGGTAGGGCGAGCTACTCGGCCCAGCGATGCGGGCGTGAGCGCTGGCTCTCGAGCCCGAGCTTGTCGCAGAAGGCTTCCCACGCGGCGCGCGGTGTGCCCTGCCAGCGGAGCTCGTCCACGTTCTGCTGCGGGATCGGGACCCCGTCCTCGGTCGTCCGGAGGCGGGCGAGGGAGCGATAGAGCTGGACCTCGTCCCAGCGCTCCCGGAGCGTTGCAGCCAGCACGGGCGCACCGCGCAGGCTCTTCACATCCCATGCGGAGGACTTCGCCGGGATGCCCTCCAGCGAGCCGTAGCGTGCCAGGACCGCCGCGGCGGATTTCGCGCCCCAGCCCGGCAGGCCGGGGTAGCCGTCGGACGAGTCGCCCACGAGCGCGAGCCAGTCCGGGATCGATGAGGGTGGCACGCCCCATTTCTCGAGCACGGCCGGCTCGTCATAGGTGATCCGGCGCCGCCGATCCAGGAGCACGACGCGCTCGTCGACGACGAGCTGGGCCATGTCCTTGTCCGGCGTGCAGACGAGGACCTGCTCGACCCGGGGATCCGCGGAGAACCGGCCGCACGCCGCTGCGATGGCGTCATCGGCCTCGAACTCGACCATCGGCCAGACCACGAGCCCCAGGAGGCGCAGCGCATCCTCGACGATCGGGAACTGGGTCAGGAGCTCCGGCGGCATCCCGGCGGACGACTTGTAGCCGCCGAACATGTCGTTCCGGAACGACTCGATGACATGGTCCGTCGCGCAGCCGACGTGGGTCGCGCCCTCCTCCCGGAGCAGGTAGAGCATCTGGTCGACGACACCTGCGACGCCGGAGAGGTTCAGCCCATCGTGGCCGAGCGTGGGCGGGCGGGGCGCGTAGTGGGCGCGAAAGAGCTCGTAGGTGGCGTCGACGAGGTGGAGGCGCATCGAGGCGGGCGGTCAGGCGCTCCGGGGTTGCCCGGGCAGGTTGCCGACGCAGTACCCGAGGAGGCAGCCCGCGGCGTCCATCCGAGCGATGGCGGCCTCGCCGTCGCCGGGGCTGAGGTTCACGGAGGCGATCGCGTCCTGGAGGACCTCCACCTCGAAGCCGAGATCGGCGGCGTCGATGGCCGTGGCGCTGACGCAATAGTCGGTCGCCAGGCCGACGACGACCGCCTTCTCGATCGAGCGCTCCCTGAGCATCGACGCGAGCTCCGTGGGGATGGGCTCGCCGGTCGTCGAATCCTTCATCGTGAAGCCGGAGTAGCCGTCCTCACCGTTCGAGCCCTTGTGGACGGACGGCCCCAGGACGTCGAGCGCGGGATGGAACTCGGCGCCCCACGTTCCGCCGACGCAGTGGACCGGCCAGAGGCCGCCATCCTTGGCGAAGTGCGGGGTGGACTCTGGATGCCAGTCCTGCGTGTAGACCACGAACGCGCCGGCCTCCGTGGCGAGCCGTGCCTCGGAGTTGACGAGGGCCAGGATCCGCTCGGCGTCCTGGACGTACAGCGAGCCGGCCGGGTCGGCGAAGTCATTCTGGACGTCGACGACGATCAGGGCGGCCTTGGGGGAGTAGCGAGTCCCGGGGTGGACGGCCATGGCCCGAGGATAGCCTCGGACGGGCGCGGGGCGGAGATCAATTCGCCCGCCGATCGCAACCTCGACGCGACTCCGGCGATTCGCCCAGTTGGGCTAAGGTTCACGCGTGACGTTCGCGGAGTCCGACCTCGCCCTGCTCGGCGAGACGAAGGAGATCGAGATCGAGACTCGATCGGCCAGTGGCGAGGTCCACCGGACCATCATCTGGCCGCTCGTCCGCGACGGCGTCGTCTACCTCCGCTCCTACAAGGGCCCATCCGGCCGCTGGTACCGCGAGGCGCTCGCGGATCCCGGGATCGCGCTCGTGTCCGACGGCACGCGCATCGAGGGCCGGGCCATCCCGGCGCCTGACGCCGCCAGCATTGAAGCCTGCAGCCAGGCACTCCGCGACAAGTACCGCCGCAGCTACAGCCTCGGGGCCATGCTCACGCCCGCGGTCCTGCCCACCACCCTCCGCATCGAGCCGATTGAGAGCCCAGCCGCATGAGCGTCAGCCAGCCGCCCAACAGCTCCATGTACCTCGACGAGTTCAAGCACCAGCTGCCGGACATCGACGAGGGCGAGACCACCGACTGGATCCAGTCGCTCGACGACGTCGTCGAGCAGGAGGGCGAGACGCGCGCCCGGTTCCTGCTGTTCAAGCTCCTGAAGCGCGCGCGCCAGCTGCAGGTCGGGCTGCCGCCCCTCACCAACACCCGATACATCAACACGATCTCGCCGGAGCAGGAGCCCAACTTCCCCGGCGACGAGTCGATGGAGCGCCGGATCCGCCGCCTCATCCGCTGGAACGCCGCGGCGATGGTCCTGCGGGCCAACACCAAGTTCAACGGGATCGGCGGGCACCTCGCGACGTACGCGAGCGCGGCGACGCTGTACGAGGTCGGGTTCAACTGGTTCTTCAAGGGCCGCGACAACGGCGGACCCGGCGACCAGGTCTTCTACCAGGGCCACGCGGCCCCCGGGATGTATGCCCGGGCGTTCCTCGAGGGCCGGATCAACGAGGAGCAGCTGGACCACTTCCGGCGCGAGACGCCGCCGCAGAACGGCCTGTCCTCGTATCCCCATCCGCGGCTCATGCCGGACTTCTGGGAGTTCCCGACGGTCTCCATGGGCCTCGGCCCGATCGACGCGATCTACCAGGCGCGGTTCAACCGCTACCTCCAGAACCGCGGCCTCGTGGACACCTCGGGCTCGCGGGTCTGGGCCTTCCTGGGCGACGGCGAGACGGACGAGCCGGAGGCGCTCGGCGCGCTCCACGTCGCGGCCGACGAGGGCCTCGACAACCTGACGTTCGTCATCAACTGCAACCTCCAGCGCCTCGACGGCCCGGTGCGGGGCAACGGCAAGATCATCCAGGAGCTGGAAGCCGTGTTCCGCGGCTCCGGCTGGAACGTGATCAAGGTCGTCTGGGGCCGCGAGTGGGACGAGCTCCTGGCGCGCGACGTCGACGGCGTGCTGGTCGAGAAGATGAACACCACGGTCGACGGTGAGTTCCAGAAGTTCTCCGTTGCCGGTGGTGCGTACGTCCGCGAGAAGTTCTTCGGGCCGGATCCGCGCCTCGCGCGCCTCGTGGAGCACCTCACTGACGACGATCTCGCGCGCCTCCGTCGCGGCGGTCACGACTACCGCAAGGTCTACGCGGCCTACAAGTCCGCCACGGAGCACCGCGGCGCGCCGACGGTGATCCTCGCCAAGACCGTCAAGGGCTGGATGCTGGGCCCCGGCGTCGAGGCCCGGAACATCACCCACCAGGCCAAGAAGCTCTCCGAGGTGGAGCTCAAGCTCTTCCGCGACAAGCTCGAGCTGCCGATCCCCGACGACAAGCTCAAGGACGCGCCGTACTACCACCCGGGCGCCGACTCGGAGGAGGTCCAGTACCTCAACGAGCGGCGGCGCGCGCTCGGTGGCCCGCTCCCGAAGCGGACCGTCCATCCGGCGGTGCTGCCCGCCCCCAAGGCGACGTTCGATGCCGAGTTCGCCGCGGGCTCCGCGACGGCGGTCTCGACCACGATGGCCTTCACCCGGATGCTCCGGAACCTGATCCGCGATCCCGAGCTCGGGCCGCGGATCGTCCCCATCATCCCGGATGAGGCGCGGACGTTCGGCATGGATCCGCTCTTCAACGAGGTCGGGATCTATTCGGCGATCGGGCAGCGCTACGACCCCGTCGACAGCGAGCTGGTGCTCAAGTACCGCGAGGCCAGCGACGGCCAGGTGCTCGAGGAGGGCATCACGGAGGCAGGCTCCGCCGCGGGCTTCCAGGCGGCCGGCACGTCCTACGCGACGCACGACTTCCCGGTGATCCCGTTCTACATCTTCTACTCGATGTTCGGGTTCCAGCGAACCGGCGACCAGCTGTGGGCTGCCGCGGATGCGCGAACGCGCGGCTTCCTCATGGGCGCCACCGCCGGCCGGACGACGCTCACCGGTGAGGGGCTCCAGCACGACGATGGACACAGCCACGTGCTGGCGATGACGAACCCTGCGGTCCGGGGCTACGACCCGACCTTCGCCTACGAGCTGGCC
>DATLDP010000091.1:0-8170 GCA_035525825.1 Candidatus Limnocylindria bacterium | reverse complement strand
ACCATCAGGTTCCGGACGGTCTCCTTCCCGAGGTAGTGGTCGATGCGGTAGACCTGCGTCTCGCGGAAGACCCGCAGGACCTCGCGATTGAGCTTCCGCGCGGACTCGACGTCGCGCCCGAAGGGCTTCTCGATGATGATCCGGCGCCAGCCGCTGTCGTGCTTCTCGTGGTCGAGGCCGCAGCGCCCGAGCTGGGCCACGATCTGGGGGAAGGCCGAGGGCTGGGTCGCGAGGTAGAACAGCAGGTTCGACGCGGTGTCGTGCTCGACGTGCATCGAATCGAGCTTCTCGGTCAGCGTGTCGAAGGTCGCGTCGTCCCCGAAGTCCCCCCGGTGGTAGGAGATCCGCTCCAGGAACTGCTGCTCCATCTCCGGCTCCAGCTGGATCCGGCAGTTGGCGTGGAGGGACGCGGCCACGTCCTCGCGGAAGGTCGTGTCGTCATAGGGCCGCCGCCCGACCGCGAGGCAGGCCCAGTCGGCCGGGAGCAGGTTCGTTCGCCACAGCTGGGCGAGCGCCGGAAAGACCTTGCGGTGGGACAGGTCGCCCGTGGCCCCGAACAGGACCATGACGTGAGGATCCGGCACGCGCTCAAGGCGCAGCCCCTCGCGCAGCGGGTTCAGCTCCTGCTTCGCGGTGGATCGCTGGCGCTTGCCGGCTCGGGCGAGGCGCTCCTCGCGGATCGACTGGGCGCCGGGCGCGGGCGCGGCGATCTTCGGCTCGCCCCTCGGGAGCGCGACCCGCCGCTTTGGACCGACCTTCGTTGCCATCGACTCGAGCCCTAGGTGTTCTTCACCGCATGACCACCGAACTCGTTCCGGAGCGCGGCCAGCACGCGAGCCCCGTAGGAGTCGTCCTGACGGGAGCGGAAGCGGGTCTGGAGCGCGAGCGTGATGATCGGCGCGGGGACGTCGCGATCGATCGCCTCCTGGACGGTCCAGCGACCCTCGCCGGAATCCGCGACCCAGCCCTTGAGCTCGCCGAGGTCCTCACCGTTCTTCCTGAACGCATCGGTCGCAAGCTCCAGCAGCCATGACCTGACGACCGAGCCGTGGTTCCAGAGGTCGGAGATCGCGGCGAGGTCCAGCGGGTACTCGCTGGCGTGGAGGATCTCGAAGCCCTCGGCGTAGGCCTGCATCAGGCCGTACTCGATGCCGTTGTGGATCATCTTGACGTAGTGCCCCGCCCCGGGCGGTCCGGCGTGCAGGTAGCCGTCCGCGGGGGCGAGCGAGCGGAAGATCGGCTCCAGTGGCGCCACGGCCTCGCGGTCGCCGCCGACCATCAGGCAGAAGCCGTTCGCGAGCCCCCAGATTCCGCCGCTGGTCCCGGCGTCGACGTAGTTGACGCCGTGCTCCTGGAGCATCGCGTGGCGTCGGACGTCGTCGTGGAAGTTCGTGTTGCCGCCGTCGATGATCGTGTCGCCCGGCTCCAGGTGCTCGATCAGCTCCTTGATCTGGTCTTCCGTCGCGTCCCCGGCCGGGACCATGACCCAGACCGCGCGAGGCTTCGCGAGCTTCGTCACGAGCTCGGCGACGGTCGACGCGGCAGTGAGCGCGTGGCCGGAAGCGCGCTCCTCGTCGGCCAGCTCCGTGGCCTTCTCGACGGTCCGGTTCCAGGCGATCACCTCGTGCCCGTCGCGGACGAGCCGGCGGACCATGTTGGCGCCCATTCGTCCGAGCCCGATGAAGCCGAGCTGCATGCCGATCTCCTACGTGAGGGCGAGCCCGATGGCCCGCCGAAGGGTTTCGAGGTCCGCGGCGAGGTTGGCGCCGAGGTGGACGTGGATGACGGGTCGATCGCCGGCACGGAGGGCCTCGCGGTCGCCCCGCGCCTGGGCGTCGATCAGCCGGCCGAAGGTGTAGGGCCAGCCCGGAATCTCGCGATCAACCGGGTGGTCGGATGTGAGCTGGAGGAAGACGCCGGTCGCCGGGCCGCCCTTGTGGAGCTGGCCGGTCGAGTGCAGGAAGCGCGGCCCGTAGCCGGCGGTGGTCGCGCAGGCGGTTCGCGCCAGCTCCGTCCGGATTCCGGCGATCGCCGCGTCGACGTCGGTGGACGGCGCGATGAACGCCTGGACCGCGACGTAGCTCGGTGGCGCGAGGGCGGCGATGGTCGGGCGGAGCAGGTCCGCGAGGCTGGGAGCATCGTGGGCGGCCACGTGGATCCCGCCGTCGCCGCCGGGCTCGATCTCGGCGCCTCCCGGGTCCACCGCCGTGCCGTCGCCGGTGACGCCGGCGAGCACCCGTCGCGTCCGCTCCTTGGCATCCTCGACGTTGGGCTGGTCGAAGGGGTCGATGCCGAGGACCGCTCCTGCGATCGCTGTCGCGACCTCCCAGCGGAGCATCTCGCCGGCAATGTCGATGGGGTCGTCGAGCTCGATCCGGATGACCGGCTGCCCGGCGCGCTCCAGCTCATCGGCGAGCGACACGCCGGCGCCGCCGGCGACGGTCAGCACCGCGAACGCTCGATCCGGGCCGTAGTCGGCCGCGTCGCGGAGCGGCTCCAGGTCCACGGGCACGATCCCGACGCCGTGCTTGCCCGTGGACTCCGCGATGAGCTGCTCCGCCCATGCCCCGAAGCCGGCGATGTCCGGGCTCGTGAGGAAGGTCAGCTTGTCGCGCCCGCCCGCCGCCAGGCTGCCGATCGCGAGCCCGAGCTCGACGCCCGGATTCGCCGCCGCATTCGGCTCCCGGCAGGCGGCGAGCATCGCCGAGCCGGCCGCGAGCAGCGCGTCCACGTCCAGCCCGATCAGCGATGCCGGCACGAGCCCGACGTAGGTCAGCGCGGAGTAGCGGCCGCCCACGTCCGGCGGGTTGAGGAACCGCTCGCGCAGGTCGTCCTGATGGGGGATCGCCTCAAGGCTCTTGCCGGGATCCGTGATCACGGCGAAGAATTCCCCGGGGTTCTGGTCGGACCCGCGCTCGTCCAGGGCCGCGTCGACCCTCGCCCACGCGTCGGCCATGAAGGCGAGGGGCTCGGTGGTGGTGCCGGACTTGCTGGCGACGATCCAGAGCGTCTCGAGCGGGTCGAGGTCGTCGACGGCCGCCGCGACGGCGGCCGGGTCCGTCGAGTCCAGGATGCGGAGGTCGAGATAGCCCTCCGTCGTGCCGAAGGTTCGATGGAGGACGTCCGGGGCGAGGCTGGAGCCGCCCATGCCCATCACGACTGCCTGGTCGAAGCCGGTCTCGACGGCGCCATCGCTGAAGCCCTCGAGCGCCGCCGACTGTTCGGTGAAGTGGGCCGGCGCGTCCAGCCAGCCGAGCCGATCGGCGATTCCCGCGGCCACGTCCGGATCGTCGGTCCAGAGGGCGGGGTCGCGGTCGAAGAGGCGCTCCGGCCACTGCTCGTCCGTGGCCCTGGCCACCAGGTCGTCGAAGGCTGCCTGCTCCGTGGCCGGCAGCGAGATGCGGATCCTGGCGCCCACGCTACTCGCCTCCGGCCATCGAGGCCGCCTCGATCGCGAGGACCTTGTCCAGGCGGCGACGGTGGCGGGATTCGCCGCTGAAGGACGCGTCGAGGAAAGCGATCGCGCATTCGAGGGCCGGCTCGGGCCCGAGGACCCGGGCGCCGAGGGTCAGCACGTTCATGTCGTCGTGCTCCACGCCCTGGTGGGCGGAGTAGGTGTCGTGGCACACGGCAGCGCGGATGCCACGCAGCTTGTTCGCGGCGATGCTCGCCCCCACGCCGGACCCGCAGATCAGGACCCCGCGCTCCACGTCACCCGCCTGGATCGCGACGCCGAGCCGCTGGGCAAAATCCGGGTAGTCGTCGTTGGGATCGGAGCCGTCCCCACCGAGGTCGACGACCTCATCCCCGGGGCGTGCCGCCCCCACGCGCCGCAGCAGCTCCGCCTTGAGCGCGGCGCCGGCGTGATCCGCCGCGAACCCGATGCGCATCAGGAATGCCCCGGATCCGAGCCGGAGGTTCGGGCCACACCGGGATCGCCCTCGCCGAGCGTTGGATGCGAGCCGTCGCCATCGCCATGCTTGGCGAGCCCGAGGCCGGCCGGCTGGTGGCCCGGATCGAGCGTCGGGACACGCCCGCGGAGGTCGCCGCGCACCACGCGCCGCGCCACGTCCACCACTCGATCCACCGTGAACCCGAGCTTCTCGAAGATCGTCCCGGCCGGCGCGGAGGCGCCGAAGTGGTCGATTCCGATCACGGCGCCCTCGTCGCCCGCGTAGCGCTCCCAGCCGATGGACGCGCCGGCTTCGATCGTGACCCGGTTGCGGACGGCCCGCGGCAGCACCGACTCGCGATAGGCCTCGTCCTGGAGGTCGAACGCCTCCCAGCACGGGAGCGACACGACCCGCGCCGAGACCGGCTCCGACCCAGCCTCGAGCGCTTCCGCGGCCGCGAAGGCCAGCTGGAGCTCGGAGCCGGTGGCGATCAAGATGACCTCGGGCGCACCGCCGTCCGACTCGCCCCGCCCTCGCCGCAGGACGTAGCCGCCGCGTGCCACGCCCTCGCCGGCGAACTCTGCTGTCCCGTCCAGCGTCGGCAGCTTCTGGCGGGTGAACGCGAGCGCCACCGGGCCGCCCCGTCGCTCGATCGCGACCTTCCAGGCCTGGGCCGCCTCGTTCGCGTCCCCGGGGCGCATGAACCACAGGTTCGGCATCGCCCGCAGCGCGGCGTAGTGCTCGACCGGCTGGTGCGTGGGCCCGTCCTCGCCGAGCCCGATCGAATCGTGCGTCCAGACGTACAGCACATGAATGCCCGCGAGGGCCGCGAGCCGCACCGAGCCGCGCATGTAATCGCTGAAGTTCAGGAACGTCCCGACATACGGGATGAAGCCACCGTGGTAGGCGATCCCGTTCGCGATGCCGCCCATCGCGTGCTCGCGGACCCCGAACCAGAGGTTCCGGCCGGCGTCGTCCGCGGTGAAGTCCGGGGCATCCTTGACGAGCGTGAGATTTGATTCGGACAGGTCCGCGGCGCCGCCGAACAGCTCGGGGACCGGCCCGGCCAGCGCCTGGATCGCGGCCTGGCTCGCCTGCCGCGTGGCGAGCTCCTCGCCGATTGGGTAGGTCTTGAGCCCCGCGAAGGCGTCGTCGCGAAGCCGTCGCCCGAGGCGGCGCCGCAGCTCGGCGGCCTCCTCCGGATACACGGCGGCATATGCCTCGAACCGCGCGTGCCATTCCTCCCGCAGCGAATCGCCTTGGCGCCCAACGTCGCCCATGTCCTCGCCGACCTCGTCCGGCACCAGGAAGTGGGCGTCGGGATCCCAGCCGTAGGCCTCCTTCGTGAGGCGGACCTCGTCCTCGCCGAGCGGCGAGCCGTGGGCCTTCTGGGTGTCCTGCTTGTGCGGGCTGCCGAACCCGATGTGCGTCCGGACCGCGATCAGCGAGGGCCGGGGATCTGCCTGGGCCGCCGTGATCGCGCCATCGATCGCCTCGAGGTCGTTGCCGTCGGTGACCCGCCGGGTGTCCCAGCCGTAGGCGCCGAAGCGCTGGAGCACGTCTTCCGACCAGGCCATGTCGGTGGGCCCGTCGAGCTGGATGTGGTTGTCGTCGTAGAGGACGAGGAGCTTCCCGAGCCGAAGGTGCCCGGCCAGGCTGGCCGCCTCCGACGCGATGCCCTCCTGAAGGTCGCCGTCGCTGGCGAGGGCGTAGGTCCGATGATCGATCAGCGCGTGACCTTCGCGGTTGAACTCCTGCGCCAGGCGCCGCTCCGCGATCGCCATGCCCACCGCGTTGGTGAAGCCCTGCCCGAGCGGACCGGTCGTCGCCTCGACGCCGGCCGTGAGGCCGTACTCGGGGTGGCCCGGCGTCTGGGAGCCCCACTGCCGAAACGCCTGGAGCTGCTCCATCGGCAGGTCGAAGCCCGTCAGGTGGAGGAGCGAGTAGAGGAGCATCGAGGCGTGCCCCGCGGAGAGCACGAAGCGGTCGCGATCCGGCCAGTCCGGCGTGGCCGGCGAGAACCGGAGATGACGGGTCCAGAGGACGTACGCCATCGGCGCAGCGCCCATCGGCGCTCCGGGGTGGCCGGAGTTGGCCTTCTGGACGCCGTCCATCGAGAGCGTCCGGATCGTGTCGATGGACAGCTGTTCGAGCGATGGGGTCATGCACCCGAAGCGTAGCAACGCACCCGGCTCCCGACCTTGAGAGAAGGGCCGCATGGCTACCATCCACGTTGTGACCACTCCTGCCCAGACGGCGCCCGTCCGTCGCGTGCCCCCGCGCGTGCTGGTGCTCGGCGACCTCGTCCTCGACGTCGTCCTGCGCGCATCGACGTCCATCGAGAGCGGCACGGACGTGCCGGGAAGGGTGGAGATCCGCCAGGGCGGCTCGGCAGCGAACGTGGCTCGCTGGCTCGCCCGGCTCGGGGCGAAGTCTTACCTCGTCTGCGCTGTCGGGCGGGACGGTGCGGGCCGCTCGCTCGTCGCCCAGCTCCGGCGGGACGACGTCACGGTCCGCGCGGTTCGCGTGGCCGGCCATCGAACCGGCCGGATCGGCGTGCTCGTGGCTCCGAACGGCGAGCGCTCCTTCGTGGCGGATCGCCGCGCCGCCACGAAGATGGAGCCGGGCGACCTCAAGCCCGAGTGGTTCGACGGCGTGGAGCTGCTGCACCTTCCGGCGTATTCGCTGCTGGTGGAGCCGCTGGGGAGCGCGGCCGTGCGTGCGGTGGAGCTGACGCGGGCGCGAGGCGCGCGCGGCGCGCGGGTCGCGATCGATCTGGCGTCGGTTGGCCCGCTGCTCGCCCACGGCCGGCGCGAGGCCCGCGACCTCGTCATGCGCCTCAAGCCGGACCTCGTGTTCGCCACGGAGACCGAGGCCGAGGCGCTCCTGGGCCGCAACCCGGACGCGCTCCTGGATCTCGCTCCCGTGGCGGTGATCAAGCGAGGCCCGCGTGGTGCCCGGGTGTTCGCGCGCGTGGACCACGGCCAGGGCGAGCCCGAGCCGCCGCTCCGGTTCGACATCGCAACCACGCCGGTGCCGGTCGAGGACACCACCGGCGCGGGCGACGCGTTCGACGCCGGGTTCATCCACGGCTGGCTCACGGCCCTGGGCGGCGGTCGCGGCGGCGCGGACGCGCTCCATCGGGCCACCATGGCCGGGCATCGATCGGCGGCTCGGCACCTGAAGAGCCCGCGCACCGAGCTGCCGCCGGGATGAGCGGCCCGGGCGGCCCCCCCGGGCCAATCGATGCGAGCACGTCCCGCGGCTCCGTCGCCGATCGATTGCTGGTCAACGACGAGGTCGCGGCGGCCCTCGCCGCCGGGCGCCCGGTGGTCGCCCTCGAATCGACGCTGATCAGCCACGGGCTCGCCTACCCGGCCAACCTTGAGGTCGCGAGCGCGTCGGAGGCGGCGGTTCGCGAATCCGGCGCCGTTCCCGCCACCGTGGCGATCCGCGACGGGCGACTCCTCGTCGGGCTGGACCGCGCCGCGCTGGAAGCCCTTGCGACCGCGGAGCGCGGCAGCGTGATGAAGGCCGCCCGCCCCAGCCTCAGCGCGGCGCTCGCGCGTGGCGGCTGGGCAGCCACGACCGTATCCGCGACGATGATCGCGGCCCACGCCGCCGGCATCCGGGTCTTCGCGACCGGCGGGATCGGCGGCGTCCACCGGCCGGCGGCAGGTGCCGGCCTCAGCCTGGATATCTCGTCCGACCTCGACGAGCTCGCCCGCACGCCGATGGCCGTCGTCTGCGCCGGCCCGAAGGCCATCCTCGACGTTCCCAGCACGCTCGAGGTCCTCGAGACCCGGGGCGTTCCCGTGGTCGCGGTGGGCCAGGCGGAGCTTCCGGGCTTCTACGCCCGCAGCGCCGGCTTCGCCGCGCCGCACAGCGTGACGGACGAGGCGGGAGCCGCCGCGCTCGTCGAGACGCACTTCGGGCTGGGCCTGGGCTCCGGCATCCTCGTCTGCGTGCCGGTTCCTGCCGACGTGGCGCTGCCGGAGGCGGAGGCCCGTGCCGCCGTAGACCAGGCCAACGCCGAGTCTGAAGCGGAAGGCGTCCACGGCCCGGACCTCACGCCCTGGCTCCTCGCTCGGATCGCGGCGATCACGGAGGGCCGGTCGGTGCAGGCCAACACCGCATTGATCGTCAACAACGCTCGGGTGGCGGGCAGATTGGCCGTCGCACTCATTGCCCGCGCCGAGGGCCGTCGATAGACTGCGCCGGACCACCTCCAACGTCGCCCTGGAGCGCCCGATGCGGATCTACGAGGGAAGTCCCCG
>DATLDP010000082.1:0-10198 GCA_035525825.1 Candidatus Limnocylindria bacterium | reverse complement strand
CCGTCCTCGTCCGCCGCGATCTCCCCGACATCGCGGGATGCGAGCGCCGCGAACACGGCGCGGTGGTCTGCGAGCAGCCGCCGCAGCCGGGCGATCCGCCGCCGCAGCTGGACAAGATCGTCGAGGAGATTGCCACGGGCGGCATCCCGGAGAGACCGCGTGTCGAGCACGTCGACCTGGTCCTCGATCCTGTCGACGGCGGCGTGATAGCTCGTGATCGCGTCGTCGAGCAGGGAGCCAAGGAACGTCACGGACCCGAGGGTTCCGAGGGCGGTGTCGGCCTCGATCCGGTCGTCGTAGTCGATGAGGAAGCCGAGGGGCCGGTCGTGCCGGGTGATCACCACGTCCTCGCCCGCGATGATGTCCAGCCAGGCCGTCGTGGAGTCGGCCGGGTTCGGCTCCGCGGCGACCCGGACGTGGAGATACCGCCCGTTCACCGAAAGGAACGGCCCGTCCTGGCCCTCCTCGAGGGCCTGGCGGGTCCGGCGATCCAGCGCGAATCGCTTCGCCATCCGCTCGCCGTCGGGCGAATCGAGGTCACCCTCGATGTCGATCCAGAGCAGGTGTCGCGAGGTCACCTTCGCCTCGAGGGCGGCCTCGAGCGAAAGGACCTGGTCGTGCCGGTCGGCATCGAAGCGTCGCGCGCGGACCATTGCCTCGCCCGGCCGGGAGGCATCGTTGGTCGTGTCCTTGCCGGCGTTCGAGGGCGTGCGCTTTTCCGGAGACGCGATGGCGTGCACCGACGCAGCGTGGGGCATGGGCGCGATCGGTCGGATTGCGGTGCCGGGTGGTTCCGTGGAGGCGGTGTTGCGGCCCGAGCGACCGGCGGAGCGCCGCCGGGGCGATGGCGACGCTACTGCGGCGAGGCCAGCACCATGATCCGGAGCTCGGTCATGTCCTCGATGGACCAGCGGAGGCCCTCGCGGCCGAGGCCAGAGTCCTTCACGCCGCCATAGGGCATGTTGTCGATCCGGTAGGTCGGGACGTCGTTGACGATCACCCCGCCGACCTCGAGCTCGTTGAACGCCTGCCAGGCGTGGCCGAGGTCGTTCGTGAACACCCCGGTCTGGAGCCCGAAGAAGCTGTCGTTGACCTGGCGGATCGCATCGTCGAAGTCGCTGAACGGGAACACCACAACGACGGGCGCAAACGCCTCGTTGGAGCAGACCTGGGCCTCGACCGGGACGTTCTCGAGGATCGTGGGCTCGAAGAAGGCGCCGCTGGCCTTGCCACCCGAGACGACCTTGCCGCCGAGCTCGAGGGCCTCGTCCACCCAGCGCTGGGTGCGCTTGGCCTGGCCCTCGTCGACCATGGGCCCGACGTCCGTGTCCGGCTGGAGCGGGTCGCCCATCTTGAGGGCCTGCACGCCGGCCGTGAACTTCTCGAGGAATGCCTCGCGGATGTCCTCGTGGAGGTACATCCGCTGGACGCTGATGCAGACCTGGCCCGAGTACGCGAAGGCGCCGACGATCGAGCGCTTGACCGCCCAGTCGAGATCCGCCGTCTTGTCAACGATGACCCCGGCGTTGCCGCCGAGCTCGAGCACGACCTTCTTCTTGCCGGCTCGCTCCTTCATCCGCCACCCGACAGACGGGCTGCCCGTGAAGGTCAGCAGCTTGAACCGGTCGTCGGCGACCATCCGGTCGCCGAGCTCGCGAGTCATCGGCAGGATGCTCACCGCGCCGGGCGGGAGCCCGACCGAGTCGATGACCTCCGCGACCGCGAGCATCGTGAGCGGGTCCTTGGATGGCGGCTTGAGGACGATGGAGCAGCCCGCCGCGATCGCCGGGCTGAGCTTGTGGGCGGCGAGATTCAGGGGGAAGTTGAACGGGCTGATCGCGGCGACCGGGCCGATCGGGAAGCGGCGCGTGATCCCCATCCGGCCCTTCGAGCTCGCCATCAGGTCCAGCGGGATCGTCTCGCCATACATCCGCTCCGCCTCTTCGGCGCCGAGCCGGAACGTGAGCACCGCGCGATCGACCTCGACCAGGGCGTCGCGGATCGGCTTGCCCGCCTCCGTGGCCAGGATTCGCCCGATCTCCTCACGACGGGCCTTGATGCCGGCGCTGATCTCGCGCAGCGCCCGCCCGCGCTCGTAGGCCGGGAGCACCTTCGTGTGCTCGAACGCGGCCACGGCGGCCGTGACGGCCTCCTCGTACTGGGCCTCGGTGGCGTTGTAGGTCGCGCCCGCCGGCGTCCCGGGGTCTGCCGGGTTGTCCACGACCAGCACGTCGGGTGAATCCACCCACGTGCCGGCGAGGTAAATCTTGTGCGGCTGCGTGGCAGTGAGGGTCATGAGGCGCTCCAATCGAGTTGTCCGGCCATCCTACCGCGACGTCGTGGCGGGGCCGTCCGAACGATCAGCGCTTGCCGCCGAAGATCGTGTCGAACACGCCCCGGAGGAGCGACTGGCCGGCGCGGGAGCCGACGACGCGGCCGGCGGTCCGCAGCCCGGTCTCCAGCGTCTTCTGGCGCTGCCGCTCCACGGCGCGGGCCGCGCGCTCGTTGGCCTTGCGCTCGCGCTCTGCTTCGCGCTGCTGGCGGACCCGCTCCCGCTCGGCCTCGCGGGTCTCGCGGCGGATCTGCGCCTCGTACTGCGTGCGCGTCAGGCCGCCGTAGGGCGACGTCGGATCGGTGGTACCGGTGCCGGCGCCCGCGCCGGCAGGCAGCGCTGCACCGCCGGCCGCCGCTCGGGCCGCGGCCTCAGCGGCCTGGCGGGCCGCGACGAGCCGGGCGGTGATGATCTCGTGGGCGCTCTCGCGGTCGACCGTCGTGCCATACCGCGCCTGCAATGATGAGGCGGCGACCACGGCCGCGAGCTCCGGCTCGGCAAGCGGGGCCATGCGCGAGTCCGGCGGGACGAGGCGCGTTGCCGCGAGCGGCGTCGGAACGCCCTTCGGCGACAGCACGGTCACGAGGGCTTCCCCGATCCCGAGGGAGGTGATCGTCCGCTCGACGTCGTAGTGCTCCGTGACCGGGAAGGTCCGCGCAGTCTTGCGAAGCGCGTCGGCGTCATCGGGGGTGAACGCGCGGAGGGCGTGCTGGACGCGGTTGCCGAGCTGGGACAGCACGGAGGACGGGACATCGGTCGGGGCCTGCGTGACGAAGTACACGCCCACGCCCTTCGATCGGATCAGCCGAGCGGTGCGCTCGATCTGCTCGAGGAGCGCCTCGGAGGCGTCGTCGAAGAGCAGGTGGGCCTCGTCGAAGAAGAACGCGAGCTTCGGCTTCGGCAGGTCGCCGACCTCGGGCAGGGATTCGTAGAGCTGGGCGAGCATCCACAGCACGAAGGTCGAGTAAAGGCGCGGCCGGTCCATGACGTCCGCGACCTCGAGCAGGGTCACGATCCCGCGGCCGTCGAGGCCCGTCCGGAGCAGCTCGTTGACGTCGAACTCGGGCTCGCCGAAGAAGACGTCCGCGCCCTCCTGCTCGATCGTCACGATCGCCCGCAGGATCACGCCGAGCGACGCCGGGCCGATGCCGCCGAGATCCTCCAGGATCGCCTTGGCGTCGTCCGAGCCGAGGAACTTGAGGGTCGTCCGAAGGTCCGCCAGGTCGAGCAGCGGAAGGTGCTGGTCGTCGCAGTAGCGGAAGACGAGCGACAGGATCGAGGTCTGGGTCTCGTTGAGGTCGAGGACCTTGCCGAGCAGGAGCGGCCCGAACGACGAGACGCTTGCGCGAACGTGGGAGCCATGCGTTCCGGAGAGCGACAGGACCTCGAGCGGGTGGCCGGACGCCTTGAACGCCCAGCCGATCGATTCGGAGCGCTCGACGACCTTGGGATTGGCCGCGTCGCCCGGGGCACCGACGCCGGAGAGGTCGCCCTTGACATCGACCGCGAATACCGGGACGCCGAGGTCGGAGAGCTGGCCGGCGAAGAGCTGGAGCGTCTTGGTCTTTCCGGTGCCCGTGGCGCCGGCGATGAGCCCGTGGCGATTCACGCGGGAGAGGGCGAGCTGGACCTTGACGTCCTTCAGGACCTCGTCGCCGACCATCGGGGCCCCGAGGACGATCGCGGGCTCGTCGAGCTGGTAGCCATCGGCCATGTCGGTGCGGAAGGCGTTGTTCACGACGAAGCTTCTCCCCACTGGCCGGCCGCCTGACGCCGCGGATCGCGAGGTCCGCGCGACGACGCTCCGCAATGATCGCATCGATGGCCGGAGTGGCCGTACCGAGCCCGAGGGCGCGCCGCGAGAGGCGCCCGTTCGATTCCGCGGCCGGGCTCAGTCGTCCGCGGCGCGCGGGTAGCTGCCGAGGATCCGTACGATCTCCGTCTCGGACTCGAGGTCCGCGAGGGCAGCACGGCAGGCGGGATCGTCCGTGCTCGCGTCGAGGTCCGCCCAGAACAGGTACTCCCAGCGCGAGCCGCGGCCGGTCCAGGGTCGTGACTCGAGGCGGGAAAGGTTGATCGCCCGCGACGCGAAGGCGCCCAGCGAGCGGTAGAGCGAGCCCGGCGCGTTCCGGACCCCGAAGACGAGCGTCGTCTTTGCCGGCAGCTCGAGGAGGTCCGGTCTCGCGGCGGCGCGGACCGTGCTCGCCGACGCCGCGTCGCGCGCGACCACCGCGAACCGCGTCCGGTTGTCCTCGCCCGACTGGATCCCGTCGACGATGACCTCGAGCCCGTAGAGCTTCGCGACCCTCGCCGACGCGACCGCCGCCGCGCCCCGCTCCCCCCGTTGCGCGATCTCCTTCGCCGCGCCGGCGGTGTTCCAGGTCGTGTGGACTTGCCACGGCCGCGAGCGGAGGAACTCATCCGCCTGGGCCAGTGCGGCCGAGATGGAGTGGACCGAGGTCACCGTCTCCAGCCGCTCTCCCGGCAGGCCGAGGAGCGCGAGCCGCACCGGGACGGAGACCTCGCCGACGATCGGCAGGCCGGTCTCGAACAGGAGATCCAGCGACTCGCGGATCGTCCCGAGCCGGGAGCTCTCGACCGGCACGACACCCGCGAGCACGTCGCTGCTTGCGACGGCCTCGAACACCGCCCGAAACGACGGCACGGCCCGAGCGTCAGGCGCGGCGAACCACCGAAGGGCCGCCTCCTCGGCAAATGCGCCGGGCTCACCCGCATAGGCAACGACCGCCGCGCTCACCGCCGCGAGCTCCTCGTCTCCGCGCCGGCGCCGCTCGCCGAGCTCGTTGTCGTCCGGAGCCGTTCGTCGAAGATTGCTCCCCGTGATGCTCGACGAGGATCTGGCCGTCGGGCCGCGGGCCGCGCGGCCCTGCCACGCTCACGTCGCCGCGAATCCGCCTCGCGGGGAGGCCGCAGCAGGATCGAAATCGCCTCTTGCATCACGGGGGATGCTAGGCGACGGAAACCCGCGCCCACCCGGCTCCGGCGACGCCGCGGGATGCGCTCCTTACCCGACCCAGGGAAGCGAGTCGTCGGCGTCCTTGTCCAGCTCGCCGCGGCGGCCGTGATGCTCCGCGGTCCGGCGCTTGCCCTCGCCCGCGCTCTCCGCGGCGCCCGCCCAGTGCTCTTCGGCGAGCAGGGCGTTCAGCGCCTCGATGTAGGCCTCGATCGAGGCCGCGATGATGTTCGTGCTGCGGGCCTTGCCGTTGTAGAGCCCGGCGGCACGCGCGCCCTCGGCCCCGGCGGGTGGCTGGATCGCGACGATCACGAGGCCTTCCGCCTCGGAGTTCTCCGCGAGCGCGTGGACGTCGTAGCCGACGAGCCGGGGATGGCCCTCGAGGACGTCGGCGAGGGCCGCGTCGACCGCCTTGAACAGCGCATCGACGGCGCCGTTGCCCTCGGCAGAGGCCCGCCAGTGATGGTCGCCCGCATCGATCACGACCGCGCCGCGGCTCTGGACGTTGCTGCCGGACGTGACGGTCCAGCGGGCCAGGTGGAGGGTCGGGTCGGTCGCGGCGCCCGCGGCGCCCTCGTCTGTGGTCGTTGCGCTCATCTCGCTCCTTCCCCGGAGATCACGGTCGTGAAGTGTCGTTCGTCGCGCCGGCGGAGCTCGGCGCCGCTCTTCCAGATGGCGTACTCCAGCGAATCCGCGAGGGCGGTCGCGGAGGCCGCGATGATGTTCGTGTCGGAGCCCATGGTCGACCATTCGAGCGAACCGTCCGTCGAATCGATCGTGACGCGAGTCCGGGCGCCTGTCGCCGCCCCTGAATCGATGATCCGGACCTTGTAGTCGTACAGGTGGACGGCGTCGAGGTTGGGATAGAACGCGCGGAGGGCCTTTCGAAGCGCGGCGTCCAGCGCGTTGACCGGCCCGTTGCCATCCGCGGCGGTGTGCAGCAGCTCCCCGGCCACCTCGACCTTGACCGTCGCCTCGGCCCGCATCGGCGCATCGGTCCGCTGCTCGACGAGGCAGGTGTAGTCGACGATCCGGAACGGCGGCGCGTACCCCGCCTGGTGGCGCCGGATGAGGAGCTCGAAGGAGGCTTCCGCGCCCTCGAACGAGAGGCCCTCGCTCTCGAGCTGCTTGATGAGGGTGGAGAGCACGCCGGGCTCCACGACGCCATCGAGCTGGTGGCCCAGCTGCTCCGCGCGGAGCCGCGTGTTGGCTCGCCCACCCAGCTCCGAGACCACGAGCCGGCCCTCGTTGCCGACCGCGGTCGGATCGATGTGCTGATAGCTCCGCTCGACCTTGGCCACGGCCGCACCGTGGACGCCGCCCTTGTGCGCGAAGGCCGAGCGCCCGACATAGGGTTGCCAGTCGTTCGGGGCCACGTTCGCGATCTCCGCGACCGCGCGCGACAGCTCGGTCAGGGCGCTGAGCTGGCCGCCGCCCGCCGGTGCCAGCTCCAGATCTGTTTTGAGGGCGAGGCCGGCGAGGACGCTGACCATGTTGGCGTTGCCGGTGCGCTCGCCGTAGCCGTTGATCGTCGCCTGGACGTGGCGGACGCCCGCCTGCACCGCGGCGAGGGAGTTCGCGACCGCGAGCTCGGCGTCGTTGTGGGTGTGGATCCCGAAGATGACGTCCGCACCGCCGTCCAGGGAGCCGGCGAGGGCGCGACGCGTCTCCTCGAAGATCTCCAGCAGCTGCTTGGTGAGCGTCCCGCCGTTGGTGTCGCACAGGACCAGCGTCCGCGCGCCGCCCTGGTGTGCGGCCCGAAGCGTGGAGAGCGCGTAGGCGGGATTCGCGCGGTAGCCGTCGAAGTAATGCTCTGCGTCGTAGACCAGCTCGCGGCCCTCGCCGACGATCAGCCCGACGCTCTCGGCGATCATCTCGAGGTTCTCCTCGAGCCCGGCGCCCAGGACCTCGGTGACGTGGAGCTCCCAGCTCTTGCCGAAGATCGTCACCACCGGCGTCTCGGCGCGGAGCAGCTCGGTGAGATTGGGGTCGGTGCGGGCGGTGTTCGATCGATGGCGGGTCGAGCCGAAGGCCGCGAGCTTCGCGGTCGTCCAGCGAATGTCCTTCGCGGCCCGGAAGAACTCCACATCTTTCGGATTGGAGCCCGGCCAGCCGCCCTCGATGTAGGGCATGCCGTACTCATCGAGCAGGCGCGCGACCTTCAGCTTGTCCGCGAGCGAGAGCGTGATGTTCTCGCCCTGGGTGCCGTCCCGGAGGGTCGTGTCGTACAGCACGACCGGGCGATCCGACAATTCCGCCGCGCGGGGCCCGGTGCCGTTCGTCATGCCGGTGCTCCCACCGCGTCCGCGCTCGACCGAACGGCCAGCCGCGCGACGATCGCGTCGGTCATCTCGCCCGTCCCCACGACCCGCAGCCCCGTCCGATCGCCGTCGGGCGGCACGAGGTCGGGCGTTCGGTAGCCGTCCGCGAGAGCCGCGCCGACCGCTGCCTCGACGTCCGCGGCGGCCTGCTCGAGCCCGAGCGACCAGCGCAGCAGCATCGCTGCCGAGAGGACGGTGCCCGCGGGATTCGCGAGGTCCTTGCCGGCGATGTCCGGCGCGGAGCCGTGGATCGGCTCGTACAGGCCGAACCGGCCGTGAGCCGTTCGCCGATCCCCCACCGAGGCAGACGGCAGCATCCCGAGCGAACCGGCCAGGACGGCCGCCTCGTCCGACAGGATGTCGCCGAAGAGGTTCTCGGTGACGAGGACATCGAACTGGGCCGGGCGGCGGACCAGGAGCATCGCGCAGGAATCCACCAGCTGGTGGTTGACCTCGACGTCGGCGAACTCCGGCTTCGTCTCGTCGACGACCTTGCGCCACAGCCTGGACGTCGCCAGGACGTTGGCCTTGTCAACGCTCGTGAGGCGGCTCCGACGGCCGCGAGCCAGCTCGAACGCCAGCCGCACGACACGACGGATCTCGTCCTCCGTGTACCACAGGGTGTCGATCGCGACCCGACCTTCGGGCGTGTCGCGCTGCTCGGACGGGCGGCCGAAGTACAGCCCGGAGGTGAGCTCGCGGACGATCAGCAGGTCCACGCCCTCGAGCAGCTCTGGCCGCACCGGCGAGGAGTCCATGAGCGCCGGGTTCACGGTCACCGGCCGCAGGTTGGCGAACAGCTCGAGGCCGCCGCGGAGCGCGAAGAGCGCCTGCTCCGGCCGGACCGGAGCGTCGGGGTCGTCCCAGCGCGGCCCGCCGACCGCGCCGAGGAGGATCGCGTCGCAGTCCGCGACCGCATCCAGGTCCTCCTGGCGGATCGCGCTGCCGTAGGCATCGATCGCCGCCCCGCCGGCCACGACGTCCAGCCACGCCAGCGAGAACCCGTCCCGCGCCGCGACCGCGTCGAGGACGGCCCGGGAGGCGGCGACCACCTCGGGGCCAACCCCGTCGCCGCCGATGGAGCCAATCCGATACGTGGTCATGCGCTGGCAACCTCCCGTGCGAGCCGCACGCGAATCTCCGAGGACCGAGGCGACGCTCCCCTGGCCATCGGTCCGAGGATTAGGGAAGCTCCGTGGTGCGCGCCGCGACGAAGGCGGACGATGCCGAGCTGGAGCCCATCGCGGCGCCGTGGAGCTTGTTGACCGCCACGAGGTACGCCTCGATGGACGCCTCGATGATGTTCGTGCTCAACCCGTGCCCCGAGACGATCAGCGCGCCGGGCCCCTCGTCGGACGAGCGGCGGCACCGAACCAGCACGCGGCCCTGGGCATCCTCGCCGCCGGAGACGGCCTTGATCTCGTAGGTCTCGAGCACCGGATGCCAGCCGAACACCGGCTCGAGCGCGGCGTCCACGGCCTCGAACAGCGCGTCGACCGGCCCGTTGCCGATCGCCGCCTTGGCGTGATCCTCGTCGCCGACGGCGAGCGAGACCATCCCGGTCGCCTTGCCGCCGTGGGACGAGGTGACGTTCCAGCCCTCCAGCCGGACCGCCTGCGGGACCTCCGCCATGCGCTGCTCGACCAGGGCGATGAGGTCGTCGTCGGTGACCTCCTTCTTCTCGTCGGCCAGCGCGATCGCCTGGCGATAGAGCGCGTCGAGCGCCTCGCCTTCGAGGTCGTAGCCGAGCTCCGCCAGCTTCGACGCGAGCCCGCGCCGGCCGGAGAGCTTGCCGATGGTGATCGACGAGCCGGACAGCCCGATCGACTGGGGGGTCATGATCTCGTAGGTCAGCGGGTTCTTGATCACGCCGTCCTGGTGGATCCCCGACTCGTGGGCGAAGGCGTTCCCGCCCACGACCGCCTTGTTCGGCTGAACCGCGAAGCCCGTCAGGTAGCTCACCAGGCGAGAGGCGGCGGTGATGTGCTCGGTCTGGACCCCGCTGCCCAGCTCGAACTGGGTCGGGCGGGTCCGGAGGGCCATCACGACCTCCTCGAGCGAAGCGTTGCCCGCGCGCTCGCCGAGGCCGTTGATCGTGACCTCCACCTGGCGCGCTCCGGCCTGCACCGCGGCGAGGGTGTTGGCCGTGGCCAGCCCCAGGTCGTTGTGGCAGTGGACCGAGATCGTCGCCTGGCTCCCGAGGAGATCCACGGCGCGCTTGACGAGCGCGGCGAACTCCGACGGGATTGCGTAGCCGACCGTGTCCGGGATGTTGACCGTGGAGGCGCCCGCCTCCACGACTGCCTCGTAGACCTTGAGCAGGAACTCGGGATCCGTGCGCGAGGCGTCCTCGGCGCTGAACTCGATCTCGACGTCCCGGCCCAGCTCGCGCCGGCCGTGGCTGACCCACTTCACCGCTTCTGCGAGGGCCGTCTCGCGATCGATCCGGAGCTTGTGCTTGAGGTGGATGTCGCTCGTCGCGATGAAGACGTGGAGGTGCGGGCGCTCAGCGACCTTGATCGCCTCGATCGCCCGCTGGGGGTCGCCGTCGCGGCAGCGCGCGAGCGCGGC